>BQJA01000037.1 GCA_021604405.1 Nitrosomonas sp.
AGATTTGTTTTTTCAATTTATATCCCCTTAGTTCACGTTGACTATAATTTTTCCGCGCTGTTTTTGCGGCCCACCTTGCGCTTACCCGCATGCATGATGCATCCCCAAGTAAAATCAGGTGGGCCAGACAAACAAGTTACGTCAGTTAGCGGTTTAAACCGGCAGCATAGATACCATGCGGTTTTACCAGACCGTCTTCAGGCCCCCATATCTTAACAACAGTATCCGTTACAGTATCAATCTTGAGTACATGACCGGACACCCAGCTTGCCACAATCAAGTGGCGATGATCTGGTGTTGGGCTAATAGTATGCGCTACCGCATAACCTTCGGGAAGATCTTCTCCCGGCTTGTATCTTTTCACAAATACCGGATTGTAACGATCGGTTATATCGAAAACAGAAATGTAACCATCTCTGGCAAATTCATAATCAATTGAGTCCTCTTCTGCAATATAGAGCTTGCCATTGACAACGGCTAAATCAGAAGCAGACCGCAAAATACCATGCCCATTAACGTCATCAGTACTGTCGATAATTTTAACCGCAGTTAGCTCCACCGCGTCCAGCAGCCACACGCTGGGTGGAATAATATTATCGGTGTTTGATGGCGTCAGCGAAGTTTTGTCAAGCTGCATGGTCGCCGTCAGCGCATATCGTTCATCCAGCCAGTATACGAAATGAGTAAAAGCTGCATAGCTTTCCTCAGTACCCAGCATAATCTGGCCGACTTCTTGCAGCTCACCTGTCCTTCTGCTGGGTCTATAGACATCAATTTTGCTATTGTCAAAAAAATACCCTGTGCCGAGACCAATGGAACCGGATTGATTAAACGTTATTCCATGCGACTGCTCGGTGTAATCAGGTATAACAATAGGATCCACATTTGCGAGTTCATTCCTTCTGAGATTAACAACGCGCACTCTGTCCGACGTGAATTCTGTCCAGTACATATAGTGAGAATAAGGCAGCAGTGTCGGGCCGTGTACCTGGGTTGAGCCGGCTAACAGCCAATCTGGAACGTTTTGAGCACTGCCCTCTACAGTTTCAACAAAAGGGAGTTCAGCTGGCATGTCAGGGCTGTCCATTACTATCAATTCATCAAGTGTAAGCGACGCTGAACCTGTGCGCCAATTAATATCCTCTATTTTCAGCGGGATGACATAAGCAGGATGTTCTTGCGTATTATCGGAAGAAATATAAATCCTATTAGCACCCGGTAATACAGCGGTGTGTTGTAATGGAATATCTCCCGGCCAACCCACGATGCTTGCAGGATCGACTATAATGAGTTTTTCATTCTCGTAATTAAAAAGATAGATCATGCGTGTGTGATAGTCAATGGCGGTAACCAACGGTCTTAGATATCTGCTATACCCATTGTCATCGCCAAGGCCTCTCGCATTGAGATTGCCGGCTGATAATACTAATAAACATGTTGCCACCAGCAGAGACATGCGGCTAATTTTATTTAATAACATCAAAAAAATCCTCCGTAATAATCATTTAATTTTTAAGCCAAGAAACTAAAGTTTCTTCAATACTGCGAAGAAACCGGGCCCAAATACATATTACTTGCAGCCTAACCGCCTTTAGGTGAACCGAAATGCCACGATCAATCTTGGGTCACCACGCTGCACCAACGCTTGTTATATTTACCTGCATTTGCATAACCCTTCGCGAATTCAGGATTAATCTAACAAGCGCGTGCGTGTTAGCCTTACAGCAATATACAAAAGATTAGAAAAAAAGCTGGAATTGTTACTAAATCCTCTGCTTACCAAGCAACATCAACCATTTCCCGGTGTCGTCGCAACTTGAACCGCATGCAAATTTAGACATCAATCTATAAAGCTCATCCTCTAAGCGCTTCTACGGAACAGCAATATCCATGCCACAGAAATAGTTTATTTTTATCAATTAGTTAGAGTTTTTCTATTGACATTTGAAAACGTAACACCGCCAAACATTGTCAAAAAATTATAGGAATTTTATAACTTACTGTTTTTTAAAAAATATAAATTGTCACAGTTTGGAGACACTAGGTGACAATTTTAGGAAGAAGGTATCAGCCACTTGTTGATTGATCTGTTTTATAATTTATAAAACAGCAAGGTACACTAAACTAACCGGCATCATTGACTCTCTCAAAATTGGACTTTTTTTTGCAAACCAGCAAACACGACATAAGGCATTCTGTGCAGCGAATCGAAATACCTTGTGCAACTTTTTTCACATTCCGCCCTCCCTGCAGCAATGTCCTAACAACCGAACCATTAAAGGAATTCAAACAAAAAACGATCGGTTATTACGATATGCGCCTGCTCGCTGAAACGCGCCATTGAATAGAGATAAAACAATGATGCGCCAGCGTAAACACCGATCGCGAGAAATCTTAGAAAGTACTTCACTTTTGGCGCGTGATTCGCTACCATTTACTGCATTCGCTGTTTTCTGGACAAGAATAATTATCTTGGCTCCTTCCTGCCATTGCTTGGGAACACAAAGAAATTTACTAATCTGCGCCGAGTATGCGCAATAAAGATGCCGCCGCGAGCAACCGCTTGATCAACGACTAATATGGTTACTCCTTAAATGGAGCATTCAACTCGTGCGATTAAAACGCTATCCAGTTAAGTTATTTATTTACCCGGACTACTTGAATTACAGACGGCGCGACGTTTATTTACCGAAAAACGATTAAGTTATAAAACTACCAACGATAATATAATGCATACTGAAAACCGTTTGCTCATGCTGTTAACGGGTGCTTGCATCTTGCTTCTGACTGCCGGATCTTTTCACGCGTTCGCAGACCAAGCGTCGGCTGAAAACGATCACTGTGCAAAAAAAACTTTGCAAAACGAAGAAAGCAAGTCGATGACTACTGAATCGCAAATTTTATGCAACAAACACTCTCTTAAGTACACAGCCAAAAGTGTCGCCCTGCCAGATGAAGCCATCGAGAAACTCACGATAAATGCGGGTTTTGGCTGGGGAATTTTTAGCGGAAACATCTATAATGGCAACCGTCATTATTCCGTTACCCAGCTGACCATAAGCATGACGCCGATTCATGACCATCATATGGAAATGATGGAAATGTCGTCACATGAAGCCAAGAAATACAAAATTGATTTAAACCTGCTGCCTTTTTCCAAGGGTGCAATATCCGTCGCAATTGCTAATGATGACGCACATATTCATGACTTCGAATGGAAAATAGTCCAGGCATTAGGACGCGAAATAACCGACTTGGCAGATTCGAAATAATGAGGATTCCTTAAAGTCACCAATTGAAAGCATTCTGATCATCACTATTTATATTTTGATATCAGCCATCTAGTATAAATGCTCAATTTTTCATCAGAATTGCGATCAGCATCCGCATTCTTTTCTGCCACTTACTCTGAGCGTTGAATAAAGAGAAGAGCAGGATTTGCTTTCCAGCAACCGATAAAGTGTTACCTTACGCAATCAGCTTATTTATATTCCGGCGAGACCTCCGTCTTCATGACAACACGGGACTCATCAAAGCTTGTCAAATGTCTGACAAGGTCATCCCGATATTCATACTCGATGACCGTCAAGTCGCCAAACATTCCTACCGAAGTATCGCAGCACTGGAATTCATGTGCGATGCACTCATTGATCTCGACAAGTCCCTGCGAAAATACGGATCTCAGCTTGCAGTATTTAATGGGGTTGCAGAAGAAGTAATTACTGAAGTGATACAATGCACCGGTGCTCAAGCTGTGTTCGTCAACCGGGATATTACGCCCTTCAGCCGCTCAAGGGACGGTTCACTACATGAACAATGCAAGGCAGCAGGGATCAACTTTTATAGTTGTGACGACACGATGCTGCATGCGCCGGAAATAGTTGTAAAAAAGGATGGGTTGCCTTATACCATTTTCACACCTTATTATAAATCCGCCATACAACTTACCGTTCGTCAACCTGCGCCAATCAGATTCAATAAATTTACCGCATTACCTGTCAGCAAGGTACTGATAATTAGCGCAGCGGATTTGATTGCTACGTTAAAGTTGCAACGCAACCCTCACCTCGCTGTGCGAGGCGGCAGAACAGCGGGCCTGGCGATTCTTAGTCGAATGGGGGATTACATGAATTACAATAATACACGTGACCGACCAGATCAAGATGGTACCACCCGGCTTTCGGCATACTTAAAATTTGGTTGCGTATCTGCGCGAGAAGTATGGTACACCGTGCATGACTCACTCGGCAGCACGCACCCGCTTTGCCGTCAGCTCTACTGGCGCGACTTCTATTACCAAATTGTCTGGAATTTTCCGCGCGTCTTTGGTGCTGCTTTCCAGCAAAAATATGACCAAATCAAGTGGAAAGATAATCCTGCAGCATTTAAAGCGTGGCACCAGGGATTAACGGGATTTCCTCTTATAGATGCTGGTATGCGTGAACTAAACAGAACCGGTTTCATGCATAATCGCGTGCGCATGGTAGTTGCTTCATTTTTCACTAAAGATCTGCATATTGATTGGCGTAAAGGAGAGCGTTATTTCGCACAGCATCTTGTTGATTATGATCCAGCGGTTAATAATGGCAGCTGGCAGTGGGCCGCCTCGACAGGCTGTGATGCACAACCATATTTCCGGATATTTAACCCCTGGCTGCAACAAAAAAAGTTTGATCCTGATGCGATCTACATCCATCGTTGGGTGCCCGAGCTAAATGGTCTATCCGCGAGTGAAATACACAATTTATTGAAACAACGCCCAGCAAACCTCAAATATCCGATGCCAATAGTGGATCATGCAACAGAATCAGCCCAGGCAAGGAAATACTACGCATCCTGTTGACAGCAATTCAGGCGTTAATAGCATGGCATACAAAACTCACTTAATAATTAAATACCTTCAATATCAATTAATAGCTGACACAGAACACTGAACACAAAAAAAAGCAGCCAACAAGGAACTATGAAATCTTGATAAAGAATCGCGCCGAAGCGCAGACACAGAAATTAAAATGTGGGCGCCACCCAATCCGGACTGAAAATTCTCAGCACAGATGGATGAACCCGCCTAACCGCTAACAAGTATAATAAAAAACAGCTTAATTCAGATTAATATCAAGAACAAATAAGCAGCTAAATGTGAGTGGATCACCTTCATTCATTGTAAATTCTGTCATGTCAACCATACCAGACAGTCTTACTCTGCCCGTGCTGTTTTCATACTTACCCGTGCCGCCAATAATTGAGTTTTGTTCGCTGGTACTGGCTGAGCCTGTAATATGGCTATAAGGGTGTCCGTCTGCTGAAATGAGACTGAAATCTTCTGGCACCGGTTGCACTGTCACAGCACCACGCGTGATCAGCTTACCTCCTGGCAAGTAAAAATAAGAAGTGCCAATTAATGCAACATTACCATTCTCGCCCATAGCAACATTTGACATACAGTCTGTGCCTGTGCCAATAATTTTGTTGCGCTTCAAATCAATTACGTCCAGATCAAAGCACATTGCCGGCATAGGATCATCCCCTTCTTCCATGCCCGGAACTTCCATTGGATACATAAAACCGGTGTCATCCAGCTTCAACACAAGATGTTCGTTATGCTCATCGTGGCCGAAGCGATCGAAACGGTCGAAACGATTATGATGATTTCCCGTAGCTTCCGCAGCTGAAACACTAAAAAATGCACCGATAAAAAGAAATAAAACAAAAAGCGTGTTAATTCTATTAATTAAAATCATAATTAACTCCATTTATATATAGTTACATGAATATTTTGCTTTGATGTTGCTGTTTTGTTTTACATTGGCGATTTTTTATCATGCATTTAGCAAAATTAAAAAACAGAATGCACCAAAAAAAAACAGTATCAACATCACTAGCTACCGCAAAATTCATGCCACAAATTATTTATCCAACGAAGTCAATTTATTAAACTACTTTTTTAATAAATTACGCAAAATTATACTGTCGCTACCCCCCGACAACAGGTACAAAGATTTGGCAGTTTTTTTGAACTATAATCGACATGGGTATATGCTAGCATGCGCGGACACAAGAGCATAAGCACGAAGAACCACTCGAAATACGAAGATAGTGATATAAAGCGATAGTTGATGGGATACACCCCAACGGACTTCTGGCAGCTAAACGGGGCAAGGGTGGCGCGTTTTCGTTACGCGACGGTTTCTTTCTATCTGTGCACGACTAAACAATGTAACAGAATCTACGCTCAATGGCTGCTGCTACCTGAAACAAGCGGCCTGTTTAAAAACTTGAGTCCAGCGATAAATTTAAAGGTACTTGGAAATTTCTTTCACTGTTTGATAAATGAAACTCAGAATATCTGAATAGTTGCAAAATGCGTCAAAGTGACACGAAATTGCTTTTAGCCTTATACCCGACAAACGCTTATGATTTCTTGAAGAGATAAACGCGGCTAATAGGCATTATCCCTGCGCAACACCACCCATACCGTCCGCGCGATAATGTACAAGTCAAACAATACTGACCAATTCTGCAAGTAATGCAGATCATGCTCGACGCGAGCCTGCATTTTTTCCAGTACTTCAGTTTCACCGCGATAGCCATTTACCTGAGCCCAGCCGGTAATGCCGGGCTTTGCCTTGTGACGCAACATATAACCCCTGATAAGCTTGCGGTAAAATTCATTGTGTGCGACTGCGTGCGGGCGAGGACCCACAATACTCATGCGTCCCTGCAGCACATTGATAAATTGCGGTAATTCATCCAGAGACGTGCGGCGCAAAAAGGCACCAATCTTTGTGACTCGCTGATCATTTTTTTCGGCCTGTTTAACATTCGCGCCGTCCTCGCTAACCGTCATGGAGCGAAACTTATAAACAATAATTTCTTCACCATTCAATCCATAACGGCGCTGCTTAAAAATAGCCGGGCCGGGCGAGGAAATTTTCACGGCCAAGGCGATACACAGCATAAAAGGCGATAAAACAATAAGAATGAGCAAAGCGAAAATAAAATCAAAGATACTTTTGACCGCACCATCGAGCCCAGTAAACGGGGATTCCACCATCGACACCACCGGCACATCACCCACTTTATCTACATGTGCCTGCATTAAATCAAAAATATAAATGTCCGGCAGGAAGTATACAGAAGTCGTCGTGTCGGGCAGCTCATCCATAAGCTTCCTAATGCGTGGCTGCGAGGACATTGGCAAGCTGATGAAAACGAAATCAATATTATGCTGCATAACATATTGCACTACATTTCTCAGGTCACCTAACCGCGGCCCAAATCCATCATCGATCCGGGCGTCACCGCGCTCGTCAAAAAAACCACGAAGATTGATAAACAAAAAGGGAAATTCATTTATGTGATTGATAAGCTTCTTGCTGGTATCGTTGGCGCCGATAATCACCGCCGAACGCGTCTTCTTGTCTGCTCGCATGCCTGCAACAATCATGCGCATAATGAGATGACTTGAAATAAGTGCAAGTGGCGCAACAATGAACCACAATATAATGACCCGTTCGGAATAAAACGAATAGAAATTGGCTGCATAGCCAATGAGGAGCAGGATGAAGACAACGATCATCCAGCCAATAATTGTGTCACGAATATACGCCAGCAACCTGCCTCTGCGCCAATTACGATAAATGGCAGTCTGCTCATACACATAAGTGGAAATAAAAAAGGTGACGACGATTAAAATCAAATAGTAGCCAGTAAACGTTTCACCATGCGCCCAGGCAAGCAGTATTAAACTGGCCCAGATAATAAAAGGATCAAGGAGATGCTTAAAAAATGCTACTACTGGCAAGTCATTTGCGGTCATAATCTTTGTAAGTATAGCGTAACGTTATGCGTGCCCCGTTAGCTGCCATGTCGCCTAACGTAGCATCTTGAATCTTCAATTGCTCATGATAGGCCACGGCGCTAAGCTGGATGCCGGTATAAGGCTTATAGGTGAGTCCAAACAGTCCATCTAAAATCCGGTTATCGGTGCTCCTAGGAATTTGATCGACAACGTTGGTAAAACCATTAAATTCTCGGTTCTCATAGATTACTTCACCATGCAATTTTATTTTGTCCGTTATGTCCCAACTAGGCGCAAAACGCACCCCAGTATTAAGACTGAATCTTGCGTTGATCGCATTCACAGGGCCGGTTTCACGCCAACCACTCAGTTCCGTTGCAATCTTTGCGGTGGGTCGCCAGATATAGATTACACGCGCATTAAATCCGTTAAAATCACGGGATGGAAAGGATGGATTTTTTCGCTCTACCCAGCCACCTGAAAATTGCACCCATGATTTTCCGCTCACAACCCAATCGATAACTGCCTTCACTTCGTTTTGATTGTAGCTGTTGTCCGCCCCTCCCGGATTAAACGGAAAGTCGCCTTCAATACGCCGATATCTGACGCCAACTTTGTTGGTATCAGTCGCCAAAAAGTCAAAACCAGTCTCGAACATATGCTCTTCACGGTTTTGAAACTTCGTTAATATGTTATCTGAGGACAGCGTTAAATGCTGGTAACCGGCGTGCAGACTCCAGCTGTGAAGAAAGCGCCAGTCGCCGTTAAAATATTGGGTTTTGGTAGTTTGCATGTTTTTTATTCCCGGAAAGAATAAAAACGGGGCCAGATCTTTTACATAGGTTGCCCCCATGTTACCTTCGAACTTATCACCCAGGAACCAGTTCCAATTACCCATTATGTCTTGCGCATTATGGTTGAATTGGGAAAATCGATCAAAGAATGTACGACTGAAATTCCCGTCAGCAGTCAAACGCTGACGACTGATTTCCTTTTCGAAAATAAGACCGCCCATTATTCGCTGAGTAATATCAGATTTCTTACTACTTCCAAAAAGTGCTTGTCTAGCCGCGCTACCTACGTTATCCCGGCTACGCAGCATGTTGTCATCAAAATTGACTTCGTAATCCACGTAAGGCCGAAACGTATCACCTAATACGTTAGCCAGCGCGGGATGGCCGAAAGATGTCAGGAAAAATAGCAGTGTTACTGCACCACTTCTCAGTAAAAGCTGCCGCCAACAAAATATCAGAAAACAATTCCAGGCTAAAATCAGATTTTTTAATACGCTGACACTGGCAACTATTGTACATTTTCGTAACACGGCAAGATTTTCCCTTAGTTAGTGTAAAATTATGATATTAACTATCATGTACGAACAAGTCCTTATGAGAAATTATTTTAATTTTCAAAAAGATAAGGTTTGAAGAGAGACTCATGATAATATATCAAGGCGTTATCAATAAAAATGAACTTAACGTAATTTTTCACAACATTAATCCACCTTGACAAGCCATATATTTCAACATTCTTGTCAAGGCTTACATGAATGTCTCGCTTTTTACCGCCCACTTTAGTTGCCAGATCCAATAGTTTTATTATTAATCTATCATGTTTTACGATATTGATGTCTACCAACCGTTGCAGATTTACAACATATATGTACGGCAAAATCAGGTGATGCGCACAAATCTCTCACGAGGCCATGCATTGTAACGATAACTCGGCCATATACTGCGCAGCAGGAAATTCTTTGGCCACTTCCTTTGGAAAAATGCGAGCCGTGCCTTGAAACACAAAGTTCTTAAGTACAAGCCTTTACTTTTTTTACACGCAAAAAGTATATCCAATATAGGTTAGCTGTTATATTTGCCATGTCGTGTGACTGACTTTATACTGATTTCTTACGAAAAAAGGACATCCCACAATTACCAATCGGCTAAAGAAACAAATAACAGTTACCGTAAAAGAACTTTAGGATTTGCTGCATATCGAAGAAGCAAACTTAAATACTGCTTTGCATGAAGATCGTTGATTATCCTGATGTACCGATACGGTACAGAGACACATAATTACTAGCGGATACGTGGGATATCAACGGACTGACTGAGAACGGTATCTAAGAACTTAAGTCAAAGTAATTTTGTCCGTGACAAAAATATACTTCACGTCCGGTTATTACTTACATGAATTCAAATTTTATTGAAATAAATCTTATGAAAACAATATTTATATCTTCGTGGTTAGCTGTATTACTTTTAATTTTTTCGGTCAGCGCGGTCGCTGTCGAGGGCGCTAATGATATTCTTGTTAGTCCAGGTGATGACTTGAAGATATCCGTCTACGGAAACCCGGATCTTGACACAGAAGTAAAAGTGAGCAAATCCGGAAACATTACATTTCCACTGGTGGGCGAAGTTAACATTAACGGACTGACACTCTTTGAAGCCGGAAGAAAAATAGCCAGCCAGCTAAAAAGCGGCGGCTTTCTCCGCAATCCTCAAGTCCATGTCCTTGCCGTTTCACTACAAAACCAACAAGCGTCCGTTCTCGGTCAAGTCAAAAATCAAGGTCGCTACCCTGTCGAAGGGGATCGCAAACTGACTGAAATGATTGCCATGGCAGGTGGTGTCGACACAGACGGCGGGAATTTAGTGACATTGATACGTACTAAAGGAGGCACTTCGGTTAAAGAAGTCATCGATATTTCTACAATAGTCCGTACTAACGATATGAAACACAACCCGATTATACAGGGTGGCGATCTTATCTATGTTGAACGCGCTGCTCAGTTTTATATCTATGGAGAAGTACAGCGCGCCGGCGTTTATCCGCTCGAGCATAATATGACGGTCGTACAGGCATTATCAGTGGGCGGTGGACTGACACCACGGGGTACGGACCGCGGGGTACGTATCCAACGTCGCAATGCGGAAGATGGCAGTCTGCAAATGCTTAAAGCTGAGCACGGGGATTTGGTTCTGCCAGATGATGTGATTTATGTCCAGGAAAGTCTTTTTTAAAGCATTTTTGTTGAGTTTAAATCCTGATTTTTGACCGGCTCAGTCAACACTCAAAATCTTACAAAATTCACAACCAATTAATAATAAATTACTGATAGAGAATATTTACACGATCAAATAAAAGGCTATGTCACAATGAGTTGTCGATATTAATTTGCGCGACTTCATAGCCTTTTTCTAATCGTAAAATGGTGATATTTTTAGTTATTATAAACAAAACGGCCCCGTTACACTTTATCATCAATTAGTTAGGTACACCCTTGCTTTTCGCGCTACATTTTTAATATCTAAAATATGGTGCAAATGCCGCTATTTAGATGTCTTTGCGCACCGCATAAGTCATCTATAATATTAACAATCTATTGGTATTATTTATAAATATTACATGAACTTTTCCCAGTTTATTCTTATATTATGCGCCCGCTACAAGATTTTCTTGCTCACGCTATTTGTGACCATTTTAATCACGCTGACGGTCAGCCTTATTCTTCCGAAAACCTACAAGGCAACCGCAACACTGTTGCTTAATTACAAAGGCGTGGATCCGGTCACGAATGTCAGCCTGTCGCCCCTGTTTATGCCTGGCTTTATGGCGACTCAGGCGAACGTAATTTATAGCGATAGAACCGCGTTAATGGTCGCAAAAAAGCTTAAGCTTGGACAGAACAAAAGCATAAAACAAGCTTACGAAAAAAGCGGCAGTGACGTTGATTTTCGCTATTGGATGATTGAAGAATTGCTGCGCAAGAATCTTGATGTTGAACCTTCGCGAGAGAGTAGCGTAATCAGCATCAGCTATAAAGGAAAAGATCCGGTCTTTGCTGCAAAAATAGCCAACGCCTATGCCAATGTTTATCAGGATTTAAGCGTCAAACTCTCGGCTGAGCCGTCGCAAAATGCCGCCGCTTATTTTGGCAATCAAATTGAAGTGTTACGCGATAAACTGGAGAAAGCACAGGAAAAACTCTCGCATTACCGACAAACTACAGGTGTTGTGAATATTGATGAGAGTCTTGATGTTGAACTCAGGCAATTAAACGAACTGTCCAGCCAGTTAGTCCTGGCGCAGGCAGAATTGTCGCGATCAACCTCCAAACAGTTTGACAGTAATAGCCTGGATGTCAGCGAAAATACATTTATCGATAATCTTAAAGCAAAATTAGCTGATGCTGAATCGGTATTTGCCGATATTTCGCAGAACCTGGGGCGCAATCACCCAAAATATGTCGGTGCTCAGGCTGAGGTGCATAAGTTGCGGTCTGAACTAAACAGACATATCAAATCTGCCATGGATAATTCTATTAGCCGTGTTGCGAATATTCGTAACGCGATGGAAGAAAAGAAGGAGAAAGTGCTTGCCCTCAATCAGACGCGGGATAAAATCAATATTCTGGCAAAAGAAATAGCAGGAATACAACAAGCTTATGACAATGCCATGGAACGTTTAAATCAGGCAAGTCTTGAAGGACAAGCCAATTTATCCGGTGTTTCCTCGCTTGACGAGGCCTTACCCCCTGCCAAGCCAAGCAGCCCAAACATGCGTCTTAATATGGTGCTGTCGGTATTTCTCGGTACCATGCTGGGGTTGGCCACCGCGCTATTCATGGAAATGTTTGACCGGCGCATCCGATCCCCGGAAGATCTGGTGGCGGCGCTGAAAGCACCTGTTTTTGGTGTGATCGACCTTAAAAAGCCTAAACCACGTTTCCGGCTATCCTGGTCACGTTCAACGCGATAATTAATTTCAGACTTTAAATTATGAGAAGGTTATGAGTACCCAAGACTCTCCAAAAACTGGTATTGAAGTATCGCGTCGAAAAAAACTTACGCGCAGCCATAAAATATATATTGGCCAGATCTTATTGGAAAAAGGGATCATTTCGCCAGAAGATGCTGAAAGAGTACTTCTCTTACAAAAAGAGAATAAAGGCATGCATTTTGGTGAAGCGGCCCAGAAATTGGGCCTGATTAATGAAACAGATGTAGAACTGGCACTGGCGCAGCAGTTTGATTATCCCTATTTATTGCCCGGACAGGGTAATTATCCCCCAGAACTGGTAGCGGCTTATCAGCCATTCAGCGACCAGATGGAGATTTTTCGCGCTGTGCGCAGTCAATTGATGCTGCGCTGGTTCTCTGAGGAGCGCAAATCATTGACGGTTGTCAGTGTTGCGCCACGTGGCGGCGCAAGCTTTCTTGTGGCGAATCTTGCGGTTGTCTTTTCGCAACTGGGAGAACGTACCTTGCTCGTCGATGCCAATTTACGTCAACCATGCCAACACAGAATTTTTGATGTCACAGGGAAACAGGGCTTATCCGACATTTTAGCTGGTCATGCTGACATGCTTGAGGTAATCTCGAAAGTAAATTCATTTTTAGAGCTCTCTTTACTGCCAGCCGGAACACTTCCGCCTAATCCGGTCGAACTTCTCGGTCATGCTTCTTTCCTGGATTTGAGTCAAAAACTTTCTAATCAATTTGATGTTATTCTATACGACGCACCCGCTTTCTCAATAGCTGCAGATGCGCTTGCAATCGCCGCCAGTACAGGGGGTATATTACTGGTTGCACGTAAGAATAATACACGTCTGGCTGATATCAATACCATTAGCGAGCAGATTGCTTATAGTGGCGCAAAAGTTGTTGGCTCTGTTTTATTAGATTTTTGATGAATAGTTAAACACTGTACTTTACTCACATCAAACATTGACAATCTGACTATGTCATTTGTCAAACAATCTATTCAAGAAGGAATGCGATTTCTGTCACCATGCCGCAGCCATACCGACACCAACATATCGCAGAGCTTCCATTAATTAATCGAATACTTCCGCGGATTTAAGATACGGCGCATGCTGGTCTTTATTCGATAAGACCGGGGACGCATCAATAGACCAATCAATATTCAAATCAGGATCATTCCACACTATACAGCGCTCAAAGTCGGGCGCCCAGTAATCAGTCGTTTTATAAAGAAATTCAGCATAATCTGAAAGCACAACAAAACCATGCGCGAAACCTTCTGGAACCCACATTTGCCGCTTATTTTCCGCGGACAGTGTTTCACCCACCCATTTACCAAAAGTCGGTGAAGAACGGCGAATGTCTACCGCCACATCGAACACTTCTCCAGCGACAACGCGCACCAACTTACCCTGAGGTTGCTTGATTTGATAGTGAAGGCCACGGAGAACATGCTTCACAGACCGTGAATGATTGCTTTGGACAAATGTTACTTTTTTTCCAATTGCACGCTCGAAGTTCCGCTGGTTAAAACTCTCAAAAAAAAACCCCCGTTCGTCGCCGAATACTTTCGGTTCAAGCAAAAATACATCAGAAATGGCAAGTTGCGTCGCTTTCATATCGATTATCAGATTCACATAAATTTGGATATTATCATCAAACTTCACGCTTTAATACCTGAAACAGGTACTGACCATAGCCATTATTGATCAATGGCATCGCAAGCTTTTCTAATTGTGCTGCATCTATCCACCCTTGTGCATAAGCAATCTCTTCTGGACAAGCAATTTTCAACCCCTGCCGGTTCTCTATGGTCGCGACAAATTGACTTGCATCCAGCAATGACTCATGAGTTCCAGTATCAAGCCAGGCATAACCACGACCCATGATTTCAACACTGAGTTTGGCTTGCTCTAAATAAATCCGATTGAGATCGGTAATTTCCAATTCATTACGCGATGACGGTTTGAGATTTTTTGCATAATCGACCACCAGTTGATCATAAAAATACAAACCGGTCACAGCATAGTTCGATTTAGGATATTCAGGTTTTTCTTCCAGATTGACAGCACAGCCATTTGTATCAAACTCAACGACACCATACCGTTCAGGATCATGCACATGGTAAGCAAACACACATGCGCCGTCAGTATATGCCATCGCATTAGTAAGTAGATGATGAAAGTCATGCCCATAAAAGATATTGTCACCTAACACAAGTGCTGAACAATCATTATTGATAAAGGACTCGCCAATAATAAAAGCCTGGGCAAGCCCATCGGGTGAGGGTTGAACTGCGTAAGAAATATTTATCCCCCATTGATTCCCGCTCGCGAAAAGCTGCTCAAAGCGCGGCGTGTCCTGCGGCGTTGAAATGATAAGGATGTCACGAATGCCCGCCAGCATCAATGTACTGAGTGGGTAGTAAATCATCGGCTTGTCAAATACCGGCAACAGCTGTTTGGAAACAGACTGAGTAATTGGATATAGCCTTGTCCCCGAACCACCTGCCAGGATAATTCCTTTTCTATTGTAAACATGTGGCTTGAGCCGAGCACTGTCAGGATGCGTCGTTTCTGTCGTTATCATTTCTATTTTTCTGATTAAATAAATCCATGAAACCGGAGACCAGCCCAGAAAGCCAAGAGAAGCCACCCGATAAATTCTAAAAAGATTGATTGTACAATAGAGACATCGCTAAAACATGGAGATATGCGATATATCATTTTTTTAGCCGATAATATTCAGCATATGCAAATAAAATATATAGAAGCGCTAAAATAACCGCCGCAATTGTATCCTATAAATAACAAATGATTATTAGATCTCAGCATTACCACCGCTTTTTGGAATATGCTACACCTCACTGGAAAATGCTTGCACTGGCAATTCTCGGCATGGCATTGGCAGCGCTTACCCTGTCTGCTCTGCCTGCACTCATTCTTCATTTTATTGACAGTGCTGTCGTCAACAAAAACCAAGAATTAATCCAACAGATGCTACTCGTAATTTTGGCATTGTTAATTGTACGGAGCGTGATGCTATTCATTAGCAACTTTGCAATCAACACAGTTGGCGGTGACATAGCAACCGAATTACGCCTGATCATGTTTAAAAAGTTATTATCGCTGCCAGATGACCGCCACACGACGCTCTCAGACCGTGAAATGACACTCAGATTTATTACCGACTTAAACCAACTTATTCAGGCAGCGACTAACATAATCACAACACTGATAAAAGATTCATTGACCATCATCGGTTTACTGGCTTGGATGTATTATCTCAATCGGGATCTCGCCTTATTTATACTGTTATTGACCGCATTATTAATAGTTATCACGCAACTGACTATCGGATTTCTGACTCACGCCAATCTACAAGTCACTAATAAAACAAAGAAAGTTTCTCTTAAGTTACTAAAAACAAAAAAAAACTATAAGATAATTACATTGCATGGCGGCCAATCGCATGAAAGTGAACGCTTCATAAACGATGTGAACCAAATGCAGCATACACAGATGAGACAAGCGGCTACCCGAAACTTGGGCATCGCATTGATACAATTCTTTACGCTTATTATATTCTCTGCTATCGGCTATCTTGCAGTTCAACTACTCTCTAATCAAGAAATTACGCCAGGGGAAGCAGGATCCATTTTCTTAGCAGGATTATTGCTTGTTTTTCCCATCAAACAGATGTTAAACATTAAAAACGATTTTCAGCGGGGACAGCGGGCCCTTGATAAAACATTAACATTTCTGGATCAAGAAACCAAAACAGAAACAGGGACCATTACCATGACACGCGCCCACGGCGAACTGATGTTTGACCATGTCAGTTATTACCATGGTTCACAAAAACAACCGCTACTGAAAAACATCACTTTGTCCATAAAGCCTGGAGATGTCCTCGCCATCATCGACGTTTCTGAACGTTGTAAAGCTGCGTTGATTGACCTTATTTTACGCTTTCGCCAGCCGAACAGCGGTAAAATACGACTTGATGGTTATGGCCTGGAAAGCCTGAAATCAACCAGTCTTTACGCTAATATTGCTTTTCTACCAGGAAATGTGCCTTTAATCGATGACACAGCTGCCGCCAATATTGCCTATGGCGAAATGAAATGTGCCAATGAGGCGAGCATTACGGCTGCTGCGCAGGCGTCTCATGCCATGGATTTTATCCGGGAAATGCCACACGGACTGCAGACCCAGCTTGGCGGGTATGGGATAAAACTTTCAGGAAAGCAACGTCAACACATCGGTATTGCACGTGCTTTGCTAAAAGACGCGCCCATTCTGATTCTGGATGAAATAACCGCCCTGCCGGATACCCAATCAGAAAGCTTGCAAGATGCATTGAAAACGTTGATGCGGGGACGAACAACGCTCGTTTTTACACAACGCGCTTCGGCTATAGAGAACGCAAACCGTATTGTTACTTTCAATAACGGAAATATGACTGACGTAAAGAATCGCGGGTAAATATACGCCGAAAAATTACAACGCCAAACTTGGTTTAGCCGTCCTGTACAATTTTATGCATACCGGCCAGGCCTTCTTTCAATCAATGAGGCGAATCCCCTTATTTAGGAAACAACCTTAATCATCAATCATTTGAACCGCAGAGAATTGTCTCAGCGAATGTTGATTTAATACTAAACCCCAATCCCTCTCTTTCTATCGCCAAAAAAAACTGGCTTGCGTTCTTGCTGTTTTTTCCTGGTGCTGTATTCTAAAATCGCCAGAATCAGTTATGCAGTGGGCAGGAGAAAATTGGCACACCCGGCCGTATCAGAAATAAATAACTGATACGTAAACATTAAAAGTTGGCCGTGGCGAGGTTCAACTTCAATTTTTCAGCGCGCCTATTGACTATTTTTTGCTTACTACTTATCACTTGAATATTCAGGCACCCATTTTGCCAGCTGCTGTCTGACTTCCTTGTCACTCAGTACACTATCTTTGTCCAACCATGCAATTAATGCAAATAACCATTGTTCATCAAACTGCCGCACTTGCGTAATCCTTAACTTAGCATGCGGCGTTGGCAGCGTATTCTCATCTGCCGCCAACAGTTCTTCGTACAACTTTTCCCCAGGCCGCAAGCCGCTGTAAACTATCTTTAAATCTTCATCACTCAGACCAGACAACCGGATCAGATCCTTAGCCAAATCAACGATCTTGATCGGGTCCCCCATATCCATTACAAAAATTTCTCCGCCACCTTTCATCCCACCCATTGATCCAGCTTGCAGCACCAGTTGCGCGGCTTCTGAAATTGACATGAAATAACGCGTAATATCCGGATGGGTGATTGTAATTGGTCCACCTTTGGCAATCTGACTGCGGAATTTTGGGATTACGCTGCCCGTACTGCCCAGAACATTACCAAAACGCACCATGACAAAACAGGTGTTTTTCTTTTCGCCAGGGACATCAGACTTTGCAGAATGATGAACATATTGTTGCAAGGCTTGACAGACCATTTCCGCCAGACGTTTACTCGCCCCCATAACATTGGCAGGATTTACCGCTTTATCTGTCGAAACCAGGACAAATTTTTCAACCCCGAAATCAATGGCAGTATGGGCTAATATATAGGTCCCTTTAACGTTGTTCAGAACAGCCTGCCAAGTATTATCATTTTCCATCAATGGGACATGTTTATAAGCCGCTGCGTGGAAAACAACTGCTGGCTGAAACTGGCCAAACAACTGTAAAAGGCGCGCCTGATCTTTTACATCACCAATGACAAATGACATGCATATCTCTGGAAAGCGAGCACTGAACTCTTCTTCAATGTTATACAGCGCATATTCGTTTAGTTCCAGCAGCACAAGCCGGTCAGGTTTAAATGGCATAATCTGGCGACACAGTTCAGAGCCGATTGATCCGCCCGCACCTGTAACCAATATGGTTTTTCCAGTCAACAAGCCATGGAGTCCCTCGTCATCCAACACGACTGGCGCTCTTCCCAACAAGTCGTCGAGTTCAACATCACGGATTTGTGAAATTTTGGTATTACCGCTAATCACGTCCACATAGGACGGTACAGTCATAGCTTTGATCCCAATAGAAGAACATACTTCCAATGCGTGGCGGTGAGCACGGCGTGATGCTGAAGGCATCGCAATAATGACATGCGCTACATCGAGTTTCTGTACCCAATTGGGCAAATCATTAATTTTCCCCAATACACTTACACCCTGTAAACGAGTGCCCAATTTCTTTGGGTTATCATCCAACATACCAACCACATGCCAGTCAGGGCTTTTTGCCAAATCCTTTACAAGGCTCATTGCAGTACTACCGGCTCCAAGAACGAGCACCCGTTTTCCCGACCCATACCATCGGCGCTCTTTCCATGCACGATACATTAAGCGGCTGCCACACATGGTCAATAACAATAATATTGGCGCCAAAATAATTACAGAACGCGGCACACCATAAAGCATTCCCAGCAACCACAGCATTGACAATACTGTCAACGTACCAAAAAATACCGCCAAAAAAATTCGTTTAAGATCTGGAAAGCTCGCGTAGCGCCATAAACCGCGATATAAGCCGAACCATAAAAAAATGCCAGCTTGAACTGGCACAATCCACGGCAAAATTTCCAATAACTGCTCAAAATAATAAGGGGGAATTGAAAAATTAAAACGAAAAAAATAGGCCAGCCACCAAACCATGATGACGGTAGCAATATCATGCACAAATGCGATAATGGTTCGAACGCTAAGTCTGCTGATAAGCATACTATTTACTAACAACGCTTTGCGCCTGAAACCAGTCAGAGACAAACATTAGCACCAAATAAACACATCCCCAAACCACACCAACCCAATGCTGAACTGCAAGATCATAGCTGCTCGCCCACACGGCACTTGCACCTGCCAGCAACATTAAAACATATCCGCATAGTGCTGTATTACGATGCCCCAGACCACTTTGCACAGCGCGTTGATAGTAGTGCTCGCAATGCGCCAGCCAGAATTTCTCCCTTCTCAAGCAACGTTTTATCAGTGTGACCGTCGAATCCGCTATAAAAGGAGAAAATACCAGCAGCGGCAACCACATTGACCATAAACCATCCATCCACCCCAATAGGCCAAGCCCTGCTGCTAAAAATCCTAGTGGAACGGCACCCGCATCGCCCATAAAAATACGCGCCGGAAAAAAGTTATGCATTAAAAAGGCCAAGGCAGCCGCAGAAATAGAAAAATTTATTATGGCATATTCGCTGCTCCCTGCAAGCAACGCAGCCAAGCCATAATAACCAAATCCGATGAACGCCATACCACCTGCCAGCCCGTCTGACCCATCCATGAAATTATAAAGATTTAACATCCAGATAATTCCGATCGTAAACAGTAATATTGTCATCCAGCTATATGTGCCAGATAGCAACATTATGGAAGTCACCCCGGCAACAAACACCTGGCACAACAACCGACTCCAGACAGGTAAACCAACTACATCATCAGTAAAAGATAACCCCGCCAATAGACAAACACCAATCCAGACTGGATGCGGTAAATCTACAGCAAATAATATCCAGGTGGCTAATATCCCGAACATCAGACCAACTCCACCCGTACGTGGTATGGGTTCGCTATGAAGGGAGCGTGAATTAGGATAATCCAGGATTTTGGCTACATTGCTTTTGATCAACCACAAAACAGAAAAATAAGTCACCAGAAATGAAAATAGTGGCGCTGCAATCATTGACAAATAAATACCTGCTATCATTTTGGCCGGTTTTGCTTGAAGCACCTTGGTTAAATATCAAAAGACTCACGCTTTGCACTCTAGTGATATCTGGAAAACAGAATATTCAACCTGGCAGAAAAAATCCAAACCTGATCAACAAAAAGAACAACCATCGTCCCATAATAATTATATGGGACGATGGTTATATTATTTCGTGTTACACAACACCTACCCTGAAAAGTGGGTCGGCATTGGATTCGCCGCATAGAATTGATGTGCTGCAGTTTGTGCCGAACCGCGCTCAACTTTCATACCCATATCCGAAAACACAGTTTCCAGCGCATTTAAACAAAAAATTACATTTTCAATCCTGCTTGCATAACCCATGAGGCCAAAACGCCAGACTTTTCCGGCAAAATCACCTAATCCAGCACCAATCTCCAGGCTATAGTCATCAAGTAAACGCCGCCGTACCTCTTTCTCATCGATACCTTCTGGAACATATACTGAATTCAGCTGTGGCAAACGGTATCGCTCATCAACGACATAATTAATCCCGAAAATTTCCAGCCCGGCTTTGAATGCTTTGTGGTTGCGTTGATGACGCACCCACGATTGCTCCAGCCCTTCTTCAGACAGCATCACTAAAGACTCGTGTAACGCATAAAGCGCGTTTGTGGGCGCAGTATGATGGTAAGTACGGTTTGCCGAACCCCAATAATTCAACAAAAGACTCAAATCCATAAACCAGCTATGTACTTTTTCCTTACGATTTTTGACCAATTCAGTTACACGTTCAGAAAAGCTCACCGGCGACAAACCTGGCGGACAGGACAGACATTTCTGGCTGCCGGAATAAATCGCATCGATCCCCCACTCGTCAACTTTCAACGGCGAACCGCCAAGTGAAGTAACGGTGTCTACAATCGTCAGGCAATTGTGTTTTTGTGCAAGGTCACATAATGTTTTGGCGTCCGACAAAACGCCTGTAGATGTTTCCGCATGCACAAAAGCAAGAATTTTAGCGTCAGGATTTTGCTTCAGGGCATCTTCCACCTTTTGCGGGTCAACGGGTTCGCCCCATTTATCATCAACGACAACCGCTGTACCGCCATGGCGCTCAACATTTTCAATCATGCGGCCGCCAAATACGCCATTACGACAAACAATGACTTTATCACCCGGCACAATCATATTAACAAAACACATTTCCATACCCACGGAACCTGGACCAGAAACCGAGAAAGTCATTCGATTCTTGGTTTGAAATGCGTAGCGAATTAAACTCTTGAGCTCTTCCATCATGTCGGCAAACACTGGGTCTAGATGCCCCAGCGTCGGGCGCGCCATGGCATTTAACACGCGCGGATGGGTATCTGATGGCCCAGGGCCCATTAAAACACGCTGCGGTGGATAAAAAGTCGTAATATTTTTTTCGGGACGAAAATCTTCGATAGTCATGAATGATCCTAAATAAATGTGAAATAAAATTTTTATTTTATGAAAAACCAATTCTATCAAGGGATCGTAAAGTTTACTATCAACTATTCTCTGAAAATACTTAGTTTTTTTAATTTCAGATCGATAAAAATCGGCGTGAAGATAAAACCCATACAAGTCAAACCAAAAAAACAGGGCCAAGCGCAGGGTAATCCGCCAGATCTGAAATTTTCACTGATTATCGGGCATGATTAAACGTATCAGAATATCCTTCCGACCATCATGTCATTTATTCCACTGAAATTTTTACCGCCCACAAGTGAACAAACCTTCGCTGTTCCTCTCGGAAACACGTTTAGTACCTTTCCGTTGAATTATTCTTGAGTCAGAGACAAAAAGAGGACATGACATGGCTTCGAATCAGGATACTGCGCTACTTTTCTTATGCAATACTTTTGATGATGTAACCACCCGACTTCTCATCGTATTCCAGTTCCAACAATTTATTCGCCTGCGCTGCTTCCAATAATTTTCCAAAGGTGCGGAAACCATGATAACTTTCACTAAAGCCTGGGTTCCGCCGCTTTAATGCTTGCTTGACCATTGATCCCCATACCTTTTCCTCTGCTCCGCGTTCTTCAAACAGATCTTCGACTGTTTCCATTACAATATCCAGCGCTTCCTGCTTTTTCTCCGCTTCTAACTGAACTTTTGCCTGCGGTGCTGTTTTTTTAACTTCTGTCTTGCGCTTGACCTTGTGTTGTTTCTCGGTTTCCCGTATCAAATCATCATAATAAATGAACTCATCGCAGTTGGAGATCAGTAAATCAGACGTAGATTTCTTGACGCCGACACCAATGACCACTTTATTATTTTCGCGCAGCTTGCTCACCAGTGCCGAAAAATCGGAGTCACCACTGATAATCACAAAGGTATCGACATGCGCTTTGGTATAGCAGAGATCTAAAGCGTCCACGACCATGCGAATATCAGCCGAATTCTTGCCTGATTGACGCACATGCGGAATCTCTATCAACTCAAAAGCTGCTTCATGCATGGCTGCCTTGAACTCCTTGTAACGTTCCCAGTCACAATAAGCTTTTTTAACCACGATATTGCCCTTGAGCAATAAACGCTCCAGCACTTTTTTGATATCAAATGCGGCGTATTTAACATCGCGCACACCTAGAGCAATATTTTCGAAATCACAAAACAACGCCATAATCTGTGTTTTGGAGGAATCAACTGGCATTTTTTCTCCGAACTTCCTGGGTTTTAATACACGATGGTTGTTCGAGTTTGCTAATTGTCAAATCATTTTCTGCCGGTCTCGAACCACCCGCAACACGCGTAAGCAGACATTTGTTCATAACAGTCCCATAGAAAAATTACTGGTTCTCAGAAGCACTGGGTACCACAGCATCAACCCCGCCAGCACAAAGTTCCAACATACAGCGTCCTTTTTTTGCAGACAATCACGCACGACATGCGCGGACATGACTGATAATTTTTGCTAGTCACAAGTGCAAGTTTGCCAGGGAGAAATTAATGATGACATTTCTGTCATCAATTTACGCATAAACCTTCTCCAATGGTATGTGATCAGTCGTGTTACTACTGTCTGAGTAGAGTATATTCAACCCGAGCGCTCAGATGTGAGAACTTCTCGAAAAAATCCGGGCTGCAATTCATTTACTGTTTATTGGTAATATATTGCAGTATTTCTACAACTTGTTCGGATGTCTGCGCCCAAGCCATGGCCGAACCATCGACCTCTTTCAGCGGATGTATGAGATCTTCTGCATGGAACGTGATGTATGGCCTGCCTAATGCCGCACAGTAGCCCGCATCAAAGGACGCATTCCATTGCTTATACTTCTCTCCAAAGCGAATGACCGCGACATCACATTTTTCAAGTAGTGTTTTGGTGCGTATCGCATTGACTTTTGAAGACTTATGATCGCGCCAGAAGTTATCATGCTCTTTGCCAAGAGCATCGCCCGCAGCATCACTGGCTTCATGATCCGTAACCGCCGACGTGAATATGATAGGCAAACGATAGGCTTCGGCGCCGCGTTTAATCTGTTGACGCCAATCCGTATGAATTTCACCGGATAAATATACTGTCCAATGCATAAACTACCTCGATTTGAAAATTTAGCTTATTTTGGGATGGAAGGTGACTGAATACGGCCATGACATTCAACAATTCCTGATAATTTAAACTATAACACAGCCTGTTTGAGATAATGGGGTTTCCATGGCTGACAGCTCTCTGATTCTTACAGGAACAAGACTCTTATCATTCTTGGGGCATCAAAATGGCTAAATTTTATAATGCCAGCATTCGGCTTTTATCATGCAAGTGTGCCGGCACCATATTAATAAATTCAGGATTATCGAATGACAAAATCCCGCGCTTTGCAGGACCGAGAAAAATATTTCCTCCGCCGGTATCAGTGCATCCTCCGGCGCAAAACCATTCATGAATGCCGCCGTCACGCCTATACCAACTGTCAAAGAAATAGGCCATAAAATCATTTGGTTATTATTGAATCTACCCCCTTGCACCGCTCACATATGCAGCAGTTAACTGGTGTACAGGTGTTTCAAAAATATCCCGGCAATGGCCGAATTCAATCAAATGGCCGGCACGTTCCTTAACCCAGAAGAATGCGGCATAGTTTGCGATACGACGGGCTTGCGCCAAATTATGCGTCACAATGACAATAGTATAACGGCCTTGCAAACCAACGATCAAATCTTCAACCACGCCTGAAGCAATCGGATCAAGCGCACTGCACGGCTCATCCATTAGCAAAATTTTGGGCTTCAATGCCAACGCACGGGCAATACATAAGCGTTGCTGTTGCCCACCAGACAGACTGAGCGCCGCACTGTCCAAACGATCATGGACTTCGTGCCACAATCCCACGTCACGCAGCACCTGTTCACTCACTGCTTCAACTTCAGCGCGCTTTGTAACACCATGTTCACGTAACGGTAACTCAATATTACGGCGAATTGAAAGCGGAAAAGGCGTTGGCTTCTGGAATACCATGCCAATTTGTTGCCTGAGCACTTGTACATCACAGGCGGACTGATAAATATCAACGCCATCGACTTGTATATGACCAACCACTTTACAGTTTGGAATCAGATCGGTTAACCGGTTAATTGCGGATAGAAAACTGGTTTTACCACAGCCGGAAGGACCAATCAGTGCTGTAATGCAGCCCCGGTAAATATCCAGTGTCACCTTATCCAGCGCCGTTTTGTTATCATAATGAAGTGAAAAATTCTTCACTTGAACAATCGGCTGCGGATCACAACATGCAGGTCCTGTCTGTAACGGCCCTAAAGTAAAAGTATGTTGCTTTTCAACTGAACGCTGTATTTCCTCAATATCGTGTGTATTCATGCCGGCATTATCCGTTTACGTTGCAATCCATAAGCAAGTTTCATTGCAACAATATTAATCGCCAGCAATAAAACGACCAACACCAGTGCGGAGGCATAGGCAGGGGCATCCCCACCGGGAACGTTCATGGATAAATCAAAAATATGCAATGCCAGAGCGCGACCGGAATCCAGCAATGAGCCCGGCATTCGTTCAACATAACCGCTGGTAAATAGTAATGCGGCGGTTTCTGCAACAGCACGCCCAATACCCAGTAGCAACCCCGCCGCCAATGCGGGCGCAGCGGCAGGTAACAGTAAATGAAGCAATGTTGCGGTGCGTGACATACCCAGCGCAGCAGCAGACATGCGATAATTTTCCGGCACTGCGCGCAAACCCGCTTCTGCTGTACTCACCAGAATTGGCAGCAACATGCAAGCCAATGTCAAACCACCCGAAAGAATAGAAAAGCCTAATCCTAAATAGATGCTGAAAAAAGCATTGCCAAATAAACCAAAAACGATGGATGGCACGCCAGCCAGGACTTGCAAACTGTAACGCACGATTGTGCCAAACTTACTGGTAGCCGGGACAAATTCCGCCAGCAACACCGCGGTTGCCCAAGCCAGTGGCAGTGCAACCACCAATGCAACCAGCAAAATCAATGCCGTAGAGACCAGTATGGGACCAATGCCGCCGGCCCGTCCGGCGTCACGTGGCGAATCAACAAAGAAATTCCACGAAAGATGCGCAACGCCCCCACGAACAAGATCGGCCAGGATCCAGATAAAAACGCCACTAACAACAAGAACGGCAGCATAAACCAGTAACTGGACCAATCGATCGCGCAAAATAGACCGGCTACGCACAAACGTAATTTCAGGCATAACTTTTTTTCCCCAACCACCCAGCCAGACCAGAAAGTGTCATCACCAATAGCATCAGCATTAAACCGGAAACAAACAATACCGCCCGATGGTCTCCCATTGCATATGCCATTTCTAGCGCAATATTCGCCGCCAAAGTGCGGATTGGATCGAACAGACTGTCCGCATGCTGCACTACATTTCCGGCAACCATCAATACTGCCATCGTTTCTCCTAGTGCGCGGCCGGCCGCCAGCACAATACCCGCTACTATACCCGTGCGCGCCGCGGGCAATGCCACCCCGCGAATCATACTCCAGCCGGATAATCCTAATGCTGCCGCACTGCGTATGTATTCGTCCGGCACTGCTATCAATGCAGCATACGTCATCAATGCAATGGTTGGCAAAATCATCAGCGTCAACACCAAAATTCCGGCCAGCAAACTGGCTCCTGGTGGATGCAACTGATTAACCAACGGAACCAATGTCGTCAGCCCCCAAAAACCAAAAACCACCGAAGGTATCCCTGCCAGCAACTCAATCAAGCGCCGGTACAACAATGCTGACCGGGGGGATGCATAGTAAACAATAAAAATCGCCGACGCTATCCCGAGCGGAACCGCTAATAATAACGCGCCCATACTGGCATATAATGTACCAGACAACATCGGCGTCAAATTATAGCTACCCTCCAGGGGATGCCACGAAGAATCAGTTAGAAATTGCGCCAGCGACAGGTGCTGCAAAACGGGCCAGGATTCACTGAGCAGAAACAGCATAATCATTGCCATAACCAAGGCCGAAACGACGGCGCCCGCCTGCAATACCCAGCGCAACAGCGTATCAGTGAATACTGACCGGAACATAATATTGCGCTTCAATCAAGTCATGGACTTGCGTTGAACGGGCAAAGTCGATAAATTCCTTGGCCAATCCTTGCGGTGCTGGCCGCGATATTAAATTCAATGGGCGTGACAGTGGAAAAATACCGCGCCGCACAGTATCAACCGAAGCATCAACGCGATCAAGTGGCAACAGTTTAACCGGTACACCGTAATTTATTTCAAACTCTGCCGCACCAATCGAAACATAGCCAATTGCATTCGCATTGCCTGCTATTGTTTTGATCCCCTGCGGATTGTCTCCGATGACAATATGCGGTTTAATCTCACTGTTTTTCAAGGAAAAATAATCCAGAAACAACGTTAACGTGGACCGCCCCTCGGCTTTATTAACTACTGTAATCCGTGCATTCCGGCCACCAACCGATTTCCAGTTGGATACTCTGCCGGAATAAATATCAACCACTTGCTGTTGATTTAGTGCTTCGACTGGATTACTCGCATGAAGAATCATACTAATGCCATCCATTGCAAGCGTGAATGCTTGCAAGTCAGTTTCGTCCGGTTTCAATGCACGTGAAACCATACCGATATCCGCAACGCCGTTACGCACATCGTAGATACCGCGTGATGAACCCCCTGTCTGCACATCAATGCGTACACCGGGATTCCGTGATTCAAAGCGCCGCGCAATTTCACCCACTAATGGCGCGACAGTACTTGATCCTGTGATGACTAATTTATTCGATGCCGCCGAACCAGGATTCGCCAAGACAATAAAGGCGATCATAACAACCGCCGCAAAAAAACCCCAACCTTGTTTACTAGGATGCACGATTAATTTGTCCCGTTCAGCTTCCAATCATAATCAAGAAATGTTACTTTAACGTCACCCGCCGTTAATTTCTTTTTTGCCTCAGGCGTATCGGCAAGGCTGTCTGCATAATGCGCCAAAAATTGATTCAGCGAATGCCAATCATGCCAGCCACTTTCAAAGTCCGCACGATACCAATCAAAAATTTTTGATATTTCGACCCTGCCAGTCTTCGCGTTATACCGGTTACGTGAACGGTCAGCCAGGAAGGCGCGCGTTACAGCGTCCAGTTGCTGCTCAAGTTTGTCACCGGTAAAAGCAACATTAAGTAGTGCTGGGCAGCCAATTGACGCGCAATTGACCGCAAAGTGAATACGTGGCTCATTATAAACGCCATTCTCGCGAATCATGCCATGCTCAATATCATCGAGCGAGCGGGTCTCTCCTAACAGCGGCACAAATTTTTTTTTCCAGGGACTACGTAAAAATGACCCTAAATCTTTGATGGAGTCCAGTTCCGGATAACGCGTCAGAATCAGTTCAACTGTATAGGCATTGTAGGCGTTTATCAGAAAGGCCAATTGCGCTGATTTAGCCCAGGCGGCAAATTCATTGGGCTTGACTGCTGAAAGCCGAGAAAGGTAAGACCGTAAATCCTGACGATTCTGCAGAAAAGCATGGTAATCAACTTTACTGGCACGACCATCCCGGACCATATGCACATGCTTTTGCAACAAGCCATTCCAGATACTGTGGTCAAACTCACTGGCGGATACGGTCGTGGCATCTGCCACCACCGACAAAAAGAAAATCAGGAAAAGTGTACGTATTGACCGCATTGTTTACCTCTCCTCACCGTTTAAATGTTTACAAATACCTTATAATTGACAATGCTGTGCAATTGTAAGTTTCCATGCCGCCTTGGTCGCTGTTTAATTGAATACCTTACAGCATATCATGCTAATCCTAAGCAAAATATGGTATGGCTTATTTCAAATACATTTAACATAAGAGCAAACAGAAAACTTAAACGTTGAATTCCAGCCAGCCAGACCAACATTAACGAACCGGACTTTTATACAAAATAGTTGATGCGGCAGGCTGTGCCGGAAAAAAAGCCAACAATGACTATTTGGTTTGAATTAGTAGTGGGATTGCATAAATGCAATCCCCTGCGCCATAATCCTGCGCCATGCCATCTCGGTTTCCGGGGTAAACCGGGGATCGAACTCCCTTGCGGCTTGAATCAGGCAATCCAGCCACAGCGAGTATAGTTCCGCTCTGATATCCAGATCAGCTCGACTATGACGCTTGGCAATGCGTTGCAAATCCTTCTGGATTTCGCTCTTTCCCTCAGCCATCAAAATCATCATGTACAGAGAGGCCTTGAGCATTCTCTTTTGCTTGGGAAAGTCCGTATGGCGGAATTTTTCGGCGACTTCTCTTGAGGAGGTCAAAAAAAGTTCATAGAAGCGATCCAGGAACTCATCGCCGGCGGTACAGCGCTCCAGGCTATCGTTAAACAATTCTGCCGCACGGTCTGATGTGATCATTTTATCTTACCTCTAGGCATAGACAGCTGTTTATATTCCGCATGATGGGTCCTTTGGCATGGGCAAAGGAAACAACGACTCTTTTCGTTTTTCACATCACCCATTTTGTTATATCACAAGGGTCTGTGGTCGTCCAGACAGGCAGCCTGCCGCACTTGCTTCTCTTGCAGAATTCGGTCTACTGAGGAGGGTTCACATGGACTAAATACAACCACCAGGTTTAACCCGCTTTTCGTCAAGTGTGTTGATCAATTCACCTGTTAGCCACAGTATAAACATATACTACGTCTGCAACTGAATGAAGCGAAACAACCGCAAACGTCTTGGGCGTGCGACTCGATTTGTTTTGTCATGCTTGAAGTTGTTTGTACATAAGCAGCGCGTCCACGAATCCCTGATACTTATGATTAAAAGCCTTTGGCAGCACCCCGGTCACTTTGAAATCATGCCGCTTCCAGAGCCTTATTACACTTTCGTTTGTGGATACCACCAAGTTGTATTGCATGGCTATAAAACCTAGTCTTACTGCTTTTTTTTGAGAATGCTTGTACACTGCTGATGTAACCCCCTGACCTCTCGCGTTTTCATCTACGATGTAACCACAATTGCATACATGGGCACCAAGCGCTGGTTGATTTGGTTTTAGGTAGTAAGTGCCAATAATTTTATTGTTTCCATCCTCACAGACATAAGTTGCTTCAGGTGCATTAACCCATACTCGCTTTGCTTCCTCTTCCGTAATCTCTGGCGACAAAGAGTATGTAGATTCCGCTCTGAACACGGGCTCAATGATTACCAGACTTCTGGCCAGTCCCCTTGCTTGTAACTTCTGATACTGATCATATGTCTTCCGTTGGTTTTGAAACGTAATGCCGGGATTGAACTGCAGGGAAAATAGGCGTTAGCTTTCTTCCTCGCTTTGCAAAATGGTTAACAATTTTTACTGCCAGCCCCACCCAACTAACAGACGGCATCTGTGCTGGCTTGAACGTAACGAAGCCTATTCAACTTCCGGCACAAGTTTACCTTCGTTCGGAACCACAGCGCCATTGATACCAGAACAACTGTAAGTTGACACCTTACGCTAATCAAGTCCGGCGAGGCTGGGCATAATAACCGCCAGCGGAAACGATAACCCGCCGGTTTGCCTGCGATTGTCATGGATTATTTGGCTCATTAAACAAAATCTTATTTGAGAATGGATCTATTACTGTAAAGCAACGATCTCCCCAGGGTGCCGTTTCAATACTGGGATTACAGAAGGAATATTCCTTTTCTTGTAATTCACCAAAGAGCGCTTGGATATTGCTCACATTCACGAAGATTTTACTACCCGGCGTGCAATCGCCTGAGTGTTCACTAAGGTGGAGAATAAAGGCACCTTTTGAAACCTGCATATATAGAGGAGAGCCGGGTTCAAAGCGATGCGTCCAATCCAGATGCATTCCCAGATAGTGCAAATAGAAATCTTTGGCTTTCTCTATATCAAATATTCTGGTGATTGGTATAACTTGAAATTCCATACGCTGAATCCGGTTGACGCACAAGTTCAAGTTAACAGGGAGACGCGCCATATAGCGGCTGCAAAGGCCCAGCGTGCTATCAGACAGGCACCGTTGAACGACATGTCATGCAGATTGATCAACTGACAACTCAATGATTTTACCTGTAATTCCGTGTTTATGGGTTGTAAGTCTGCCAACGGCAATCGGCAAACTAAATCGTCGCGGGCCGGCGCTTCCTGGATTGAAGTAAAGTACGCCATTTTTTTGTTCGTTCTTCGGCTGATGGGAATGACCAAACACGACTGCATCGAACGTACCGAAAGGATCGAGATCCAACTCGCCTATATTGTGAATCAGGTAGATGAATTTGCCGTTGACTTCGATTGCCTCTGAAATTGGATATTCATCGGCCCATGGGTCTTTATCAATATTTCCCCTGATTGCAACGACCGCGGCCCTTTCTTTTAAAGCGGGAATTACCCGGCTATTGCCAATGTCGCCGGCATGAAGGATCAGTTCGCAGCCATCCAGCGCACGAACCGCCTCTGGCCGAAGTAAAGCGTGGGTGTCTGAAATGACGCCGATATCTCCGGATACTTTCATCAATTCGCTCAACTATAATTAGACATCTGGAATGAAGCACACTGCTATTATGCCAATTAAGCTGTTAACCCTCAAACCCTGCTATTCAGCGGGCATTCCGGCACCCGTGTCAAGTATCATTACGGACCTTTTCCCCTCAACAAACTAGAATGTAATGGTCCGTATTTCTTATGCTCATGTTATTCGCTGCTTTGTGACCGCGCAACACACGCAACGACCTGAACCTCTGCTCAGCTTTTATC
>BQJA01000038.1 GCA_021604405.1 Nitrosomonas sp.
AAGTGTTCCCGGAAAGCCTCTAAATAATTTTCTGGCACGATCTACGTCGCAGACATGCCGTTATGGCGCAACAAAGCATCAATGCTGGGTTCACGTCCACGAAATGCGACAAAAGATGCCAGAGCGGGCCGGCTACCTCCAACCGCAAGAATTTCATCGCGGAAACGCGAACCGGCTTCGGCATTTATTAAACCATCCACATTATTTTCTTCAAACAAACTGTATGCATCTGCAGATAACACTTCGGCCCACTTGTAGCTGTAGTAACCCGCCGCATATCCGCCAGCAAATATATGTGCAAAACTATTCGGGAAACGATTGTATTCGGGCGGAAAAACAACCGCGACCTGTTTACGGACTTCGTCCATTAATTGCAGAACCGTTTTGTCACTGGCCGGATCAAAATCATAATGCAAACGCAAATCAAACAATGCAAATTCGATTTGGCGCAGCATTTGCAAGCCACTCTGGAAATTTTTAGCTGCCAGCATTTTATCAAACAATGTACGAGGCAGTCGCGCACCGGTATCAACATGCTGCGTCATATCAGCCAGCACATCCCACTCCCAGCAGAAATTTTCCATAAACTGGCTGGGTAATTCTACCGCATCCCACTCGACGCCATTAATACCCGATACACCCAAGTCGTCTATCTGGGTCAATAAATGGTGTAACCCGTGGCCAAATTCATGGAATAACACGATTACTTCATTGTGTGTAAATAAAGCTGGCCGCAGCTTACCATCGAGACTAACCGGCGCGGAAAAATTACAATTAAGATAGGCCACGGGCGTCTGGATAGCGCCATTGTGGCGTTGTTGATCTGCAACCCGCCGCCGGCCAATGGCATCATCCATCCAACCGCCCCCCCGCTTAGAAGGGCGTGCATACAAATCTAGGTAAAACTGACCAACCAGCTTTCCTTCTGCATCACCGATATCAAAACACTTTACATCTGGATGCCAGTACTGAATTTTGCGCGATTCTGGCGCTGGGGAAATTTTAATCCGATAAAGATTTTCCACCAGTCTAAACATACCGGGGAGCACTTTCGTCTCTGGAAAATACTGCTTTACCTCCTGGTCAGAAAATGCATAGCGTTTCTCACGCAATTTCTCACTAACATAGGCCATGTCCCAGGCTTCCAGTTTATTCAGGTTTAATTCTTCAGCGGCAAACTGCTTTAACTCCAGCAAGTCACGCTCGGCATACGGTCTGGCCTTGGCAGCGAGATCTACCAGAAATTCAAGTACCTGCTTGGGCGATTTGGCCATCTTTGGAACTAACGACACTTCCGCGTAATTCTCATAGCCTAACATTTTGGCTTCTTCATTGCGCAGTTTGAGAATTTTGTTAATTAGCGGCATATTATCCAACTTGCTTTCCGCGTTAACCGGTGAGGCATTCCTGCCTAGCTCGCTAGCACGGGTTACATAGGCACAATACATTTTCTCACGCAGTTGACGATTATCGGCGTACTGCATGACCGGTAGATATGAAGGCATATGCAAGGTAAATTTCCAACCTGATCCAGAATATGCTGTATCTTTCTCAGCTGCCACCGACGCCGCCTGTAATACATCCGCAGGAATTCCCGTCAGTTCATCCATATTTTCTACCCGCAGCGAAAAATCATTTGTCGCATCCAGGAGATTATCACTAAATTTAGCGGAAAGCGCAGACAACTCCTCTTGAATTTGCAGAAAACGGGTTTTTTTATCTGGGGACAACTCGGCGCCACCCAGGCGGAAATCCCGCAACTCATTTTCAATAATTCTTTTTCGAGATGAACTGAGTTCGTCAAAGTGAGGACTATCATGTAACTGCTTAAATTTCTCGAACAACTGCTGATCCTGTGTCAATTCAACATGGAACTGAGAGATTTTAGGTAAATTGATGTTATAAATCTCACGCAACTCCGGACTGTTCATCACCGCATTTAAATGCGACACTTGCCCCCATGCCCGGAATAAGCGCTCATTTGCATCCACCATCGGCTGCACAAAATTTTGCCATGTTGGTGCAGCGTTATCATCCCGCACGCTGACTAAAGTTGCGCGACTCTTTTCCAGCAGCTTTTTTATCGCCGGCGTAATATGATCATTATTGATTTCCGCAAAACGCGGCAGCCCTGAAAAATCAAGTAACGGATTTATCATGTTGCTCCAAAATTTTAATATTAAAAATAGATCTCAATCAATTTGATCTTCATAAACAATGTCACCATTAACCAGTGTGAATTTTACTTTACCCGGCAGTTCCATACCCAGATATGGCGTATTCTTTCCCTGGCTTTTGAGTGCAGATGGCGCTACTCGCCAATAGTGCTCGGGATCGAAAATACATAAATCCGCAGTAGCACCAAGTGAAAGATGACCTGCATCGATACCTAATATCCGTGCAGGTATTGCCGTTATTTTAGCCAATCGTTTAATCAGTGGGACACGCATTTCCATGCCCCATTTCAATGTTAGCGGTAATAGCAACTCAACTCCTGTTGCACCGACTTCCGCCTGACCAAACGGCAACAACTTGGCATCTTCATCCACGGGCGCATGATCTGAGCATACCGCATCAATCGCGTCATCCTGCAAACCGCTCCGTAATGCGTCCCGATCACTCAATGCACGTAATGGCGGCATTAGATGACAATTAGAATCAAAGAATCCAATATCCATTTCCGAAAGATGCAAATGATTAATCGCAACATCACATGTGATCGATAAACCTTGCTGTCTGGCATCACGCACCATCCCGACGCCTTCCATACTGGAAAGGCGACACAAATGTAAGCGTACGCCCGTCTCCCTGGCTAATAAAATAATATTGGATAACGCAACCGTTTCAGCACACACGGGTATCGTCGGCAATCCCAGACGAGCGGCAATTTCACCATCATGCGCCACGCCGTCATTCGCCAGACTCGCCTCCTGCGGACATAACCAAACACTGAAGCCAAAAGTTGCCGCATAGCGCATTGCTTGCATCGTAATACGTAAATTTGTTAGCGGAACATTGGACTGGCCGAAACCAATACACCCAGCATCGCTGAGTTCGGCCATTTCTGTCAGTCGCTCTCCCCTTAACCCTTGTGTCAATGCGCCGATTGGATAAACATGCGCCAAGTTAAGGCTTTTAGCGCGATACTTCAGCATCTCTACCAAGCCAGGTTCATCCAACGGTGGGTCCGTGTCAGGCAGACACGCTAAGCTGGTAACACCGCCAGCAACCGCAGCCGCCATCTCCGATTCGAGTGTCGCCATATATTCAAGCCCCGGTTCGCGCAGCCGAACCGACAAATCCACCAGGCCCGGGCAAACCACCAACGATTGCGCATCGATTACACGGGCTGCATGAAAACCGTCTGGCGCATCACCAATTGCCAGGATTCTACCCGCGGCAATAAAAATGTCATTAACCGCATCGATGCCATTTACTGGATCAACCACATGTCCATTCTTAATGTGAATTCTCATGGCTTTCAGCCGACCAATATAAATAAAATACCACCACGATTAATTTCCCGCCAGAATTGACATCACCGCCATACGAACAGCAATACCGTAAGTCACCTGTGGCAAAATGACCGACTGTTTACCATCAGCAACCGCTGAATCAATTTCAACACCACGATTTAACGGGCCTGGATGCATGACAATTGCATCAGGTTTCGCCAAAGATAATTTTTCCTGAGTCAGCCCATAGTTTTTAAAATATTCTTCGGAGCTTGGTAGGTTTGCACTTTGCATACGTTCATTTTGCAAGCGCAGCATCATCACCACGTCAACATCTTTCAATCCTTTTACCATGTCGTAATAAACATGGACACCCAAGCGCTCTACTTTGGCAGGCAGCAAAGTTTTGGGCGCAATAACCCGTACTTCCGGAACACCCAGCGTGGTCAACGCGTGAATTTCGGAACGCGCTACCCGAGAATGCAAGATGTCGCCGACTATCGCTACCCGCAGATTTTGGAAATCTCGCTTATACCTCCGGATCGTGAACATATCCAGCAATGCCTGCGTAGGGTGAGCATGACGACCGTCACCCGCATTTATCACATGAATATCTGATTGAACATGATGCGCTATCAAATGCGCCGCGCCACTTTGCAAATGCCGGACAACGAACATGTCCGCATACATGGCTGAAAGATTATTAACGGTATCCAGCAGCGTTTCGCCTTTGGATTGTGCCGAAACAGCGATATTAAGATTATGAACATCGGCTGATAGACGTTTTGCCGCAATTTCAAAAGTTGTTCGGGTGCGCGTACTGGGTTCAAAAAAAAGATTAAATACCGATTTACCACGTAACAACGGAATTTTCTTGACATCCCGCTCAGTTACCCCGACAAATGATTCAGCAGTATCCAGAATATCCAGCAGAATGGCAACGGGCAATCCCTCAGTTGTAAGAAGATGCTGTAACTCACCAGCACGATTCAACTGCGGGTTTCGGCTAATCATGCTGGTAACTGTTTATCATATATACTTAGGCGCAACTTTTTATCACCTCCCTGCTGCAGGTTCAGCATTTTCCCGCTGGGCAAAACAACTTCAGCCCCTACATATTGCGCAGCGATCGGTAACTCTCTCTTACCCCGGTCAACCAAAATAGCAAGGCGGATACTTGCTGGACGTCCATAATCAAACAATTCATTAATCGCTGCACGAATTGTCCGCCCTGTATAAAGTATGTCGTCTACCAGGATAATGTGACTATCGGTTACCTGAAAAGGAATCTCGGAAGGTTTGACTTTTGGATGCAAACCGATTCTATCAAAATCATCGCGATAGAATGATATATCCAATATGCCCAAAGGATTCATCAAACCCAGCTCCTGCTGCAAGCGTTGTGCCAACCATACACCACCCGTACGTACGCCAACAAGCGCAGTATTCTTATTGATATCAGGCCGTATCTTGTTTGCCAGGTCAGCAAATAAATTCTCAGCGTCAGGTAGTTGTAACTTTTTGGTGTTCATCAAAGAAAGATTGAAGTATTTGTTGCGCGGCTATTTGATCCAACTTGGTTTTTTGCTTTCTACCCTTGATTCCCAGTTCCCGCAGCATCTCACTGGCGACAAGAGACGTATAGCGTTCATCAATTAACAATACGTTGATTTTAAAACGCCCTTCCAGGCGTCCCGCAAAACGCCGGCTTAAGCGGGTTAATTCATGTTCTGTCCCATCAATATGTGTTGGCAGCCCCACGACCAGCATCACAGGTTCCCACGCGGTAATTAATTCAGCGATAATATTAAAACGCTGCTCATTTTTTTCGCCAACGACTGTTTCTAGTGGATGCGCCATACCGATCCCGATTTCCCCAATTGCAACACCAATACGTTTTGTTCCAAAATCAAAACCGAGCACCGTTCCGGACCGGAACTGCCTAACAAGCTGAGATTGATTTGCTGGCCACATCAAATGTTATTAACCGCAAATGGATCATCACGCATGACCAACATCATTTGATAGATTGGAAAAATCAATTCCCAATAATTGCAGCGCCGCAGGCAATCGCTTTTCAGAAGACAAATCAAAGATCACGCTCGTTGACGCAGGCACTGTCAACCAGGCATTCTGGGCAAGTTCTTGTTCAATCTGGCCAGGCGCCCAACCCGAGTAGCCTAATGCAACCAGCACCTGCTCGGGACCTTCAGAATTTGCCATGGCCTGTAATATGTCCAGTGACGTGGTTAACCCCACTTCGTTATTAACGGCCATGGTGGATTGCCACTTACCGACCGGATGATGTAACACAAAGCCGCAATCAATTTGCACAGGACCACCAAAAAAAACCGGCATCTCCGCGGGAGAATCGCCAGCGGAAGAAATGTTCAGTTGTTTTAATAAACTCACCAAGGTCAAATCGGTGGGACGATTAATAACCAGACCTAATGCCCCATGTTCATTATGTTCACAAACATAAGTAATCGTCTTAGCAAAGACCGAATCCGCCATCGACGGCATAGCAATCAGAAAATGATGCGTTAAGTTGACATTTTGCATGAGCATATTGGCCAAAAACACGCCAAAATAAAAATTAATAGTACGCCTATAATTACTCTCTGTTTATTCCGTGCTAATTCACACCCAATAGGCTGTGCCCGTCATGACCTTCGATCCCAGCTTCATGGCAAATTTTACCGGTAACGGCAGTTCAGTCCCACCATACGACATCGCCATCGTCGCGTGACTGGCCTCGTCTATTTGCATTTGCGCTACAATCGCCCTACTTTTTTCATCACTCTGCGGCAAACGTTGTAAGTGCCCGGCCAGATGCGCGCCAACCTGGTTTTCAGTTTCGGCAAGGAATCCCAGATTCCATTTATCGCCAAATATACCGGATACCGCACCGATGGTAAACGACCCCCCATACCACAATGGATTAAGAAAACTTTTGCGCCCGCCCAGCTCGGTAATTCGGCGTTCAGTCCAGGCCAAATGCTCTGTTTCTTCTCGTGCTGCCTCAACCAAAGCCGCTTGAACCGCTTCATTTCTTGCAGTTAAGGCTTGGCCTTGATATAGCGCTTGCGCGCACACTTCTCCAACATGATTAACACGCATTAATGCGATTGATTCTTTTTTCTCAGTCTCAGTTAACTCAACCTCAGACAAGTCTCTGCCGGGTACTGGGCGCACTGTTTGTGCTGGCGTCATGATCGTTCGCAACGCATTGTCAAAACTGATAATCAATTTGTCAATATTTGATAACATGACTGTTTCCCAAAAAAAATATTTTTGACTTTATCTAAATTGTTATTGTATACCCATTTGACGGGCCAGCAGTGTTACGGGATGCAAAACTTCAACCGTTGATCCTGCAGCACGTAATCCGCTTGCAATATGAAGTGAACACCCAATATTCGAGGTAGCCAAATAGCGAATATCACTATCGTTTACTGCTGATATTTTTTCAGCTTGCAACTTCATTGCAAAATCCGGTTGATCAATAAAATAAGTGCCAGCGGCGCCGCAACACTGGTCATTACCGGCCAACGGAATCAATTCTATCCCGGGGATATGGGCAAGAAGCATATAAACATATGCTTGATCCCGCAAACCATTGCACAAACTACATGGGTCATGCACCGCAATTCTCGATGCTAGCGGCCGAATCTCAACCTCATCCCATCCATTGGCAGCCACCAAAAATTTGCTGACATCGACAATACATGACGAAAAATCCGTGCTGCTATCATTCTCCACTACGTCGTTGTTATGACAATGTTCTTGCGCTTTTAGTGCGTGACACTCAGTCAGCTGCACACCACAACCGGATGCTGTTGTGATTATTTTAGACAAATTTAATTCCCCAAATGCTTTTTTGTTCTGCCATGCCAGCATCGCAGCTTTGGCTACATCCCCGCTATGTTGATGCAATGCGCCGCAGCAAGTTTGAGTTGATGGTACATATACCGTATAACCCAGTCGATTTAATACAAATATGGCTGAATTGAGGGTTTCCACATCCGCCAAACGCGACACACAACCAAGAAACAGCCCTACCTCCCCGCATGGCTTACCCACCGCAGGATAAACCACCTGCCAGCCATTGGCTGTTTCTGTGGCGTTATCAGAAATATACGGGTTTATAACATTGGGTGGCACTTGGGCTGCGAGTTTAGTTAATTTAGCTTTCCCCAACGAGTTTGATTTTTGCAACCACTTCTGAAAACCGGTTTTTTGATAAAACCGAAAAAATGAGCGCATCCGGTCAATGCGAAATGGTTTAGCGATAAATTCTCTTTCCAGCCACTTTCGCAACCAATTTTTTTTTGTTCTTACGGAACCGGCATGCGACTCAGGTGAAGAAGTCGCGATCATCTCGCGTGCCGCATCAATTAATTGGCCGTACGCCACATTATTGGGACAAACTGCCTCACATGCCCGACAAGTTAGACAACGATCCATGTGTTGTACAAAGCGCCCATTCATTGGAAGGTTTCCACTTGCAACACCGCTCATCAACGCAATACGGCCGCGGGGCGAATCAGCTTCAGACATTGTCAAACGATAAGTCGGACAATAGGGCAAACATAAACCGCACGAAACGCAGCGATTTGCTTCTGTAAGCAACGTTTTTGTGCAACTCTGCGCTGAATGATTAATTAAATCCGCACCATTTTTCACAGAACGAATATAATCTCCCTTTAACAATGGACAAATGCAGACAGTCTACCGACTAAACCGGATAAAAACCAGATTTCCGCGATCAGCACGCATCTTTTTGCTTGCCATTTCTATGAAAATTGCCGTAAAATCACGCGCTTTCATTTTTTAGAATCCGCATAACATTTAAACAGGTAAAGCAAACATATGGTCATTATAAGACTAGCACGAGGTGGCGCCAAAAAACGTCCTTTTTTCAATATGGTAGTAGCTGACTCTCGTGACAAACGAGATGGCAGGTTTATTGAACGCGTTGGCTTTTACAACCCCAGAGCGACCGGCGGTGAAGAAATGCTTCGCATTCAACTGGATCGCGTCAACCATTGGCAATCCAATGGCGCACAACTATCCAGCACGGTAACGAGACTAATCAAGCAGTTTGGAAAGCAGCAAGAAACAGCGGCAAGTAACTAAAGCAGTTAATGAACCAGTATCATCGATGGTGATCATGGGCCATATTACCGGCCCTTATGGTGTGCTGGGATGGGTCAAGGTGTTTCCTTACACAGAAACCATCGACGGATTGCTTGACTACCCGACGTGGTGGCTGAGCAGGAAAGAAAAAGACTGGCAAGAAACAACGCTTTTGGACGGTTATATCCATGGCGACAAGCTGACGGTTAAACTGGCGCAATGCACAAGCCGCGATGAAGCGACGCAGCTTAAAGGAATGAAAATCGCCATTCCGCGCAATCAATTGCCGCACTTGCCAGACAGCGGAGAAGACGGTTATTACTGGTCAGATTTAATCGGCGCAACGGTTGTTAATCTGCAAGGCCAAAAACTGGGAAATGTGGCCGGTTTACTGGAAACGGGCGCGAATGACGTTTTAAGGGTACAAAAGTCAAACGAAAAAGAAAGACTGATTCCTTTCATTGATCCCGTCATTATCAGCGTTAATTTAAATTTGCGCCAAATAACCGTAGACTGGGGAATTGATTATTGAGGTGAGGCGCTATGTCTTTTGAACTGGACGTCATCACACTGTTCCCTGGCATGTTTGATGCCCTAGCTCAGTATGGCATAACTGGAAAAGCAAACAGAAATAATATTTTTCAACTGAGCACATGGAATCCCCGCGATTTTACAAGCGATAATTACCGAACAATAGATGACAGCCCTTACGGAGGCGGTCCGGGCATGGTCATGTTACCCCAGCCTTTGGATGAGGCGATTTGTGCAGCCAAAAAAAAACAGGCTGGGCTTGGCATTAACCGAGCACAAGTCATTTATCTTACGCCTCAAGGCAAACGCCTGGATCAGGAATTGGCCACGCGACTTAGCAAACTACCGGGATTAATATTACTCTGCGGCCGATATGAAGGGATAGATGAACGCCTGATAAAAAACCAGGTTAATATGGAAATCTCAATTGGTGATTATGTTATCTCTGGCGGAGAACTCGCAGCAATGGTACTAATTGACACCATCGTAAGGTTATTACCTGGCACATTAGGAGATCCACAATCAGCCAATCAGGATTCATTCTCGTGTCACTTGCTTGATTTTCCGCACTTCACACGACCTGAAGTCTATAAAGGAGATAATGTTCCAAAAGTACTGATGTCCGGCAATCATGCCGAAATAAAGCGCTGGCGCTTGCAGCAAGCACTGGGAAGAACATGGTTAAGACGGCCGGATCTTTTGGCGGCGAAGATCGCAAGTGGCATGACCAAAGAAGAAGAAAAATTACTGGAAGAGTTTAAACAGTCCAATAAACAAAATTAACACTGCAAGCATACGACATTAACCGAGAATTAGTCATATTGTGAGAATTTATTGCACCACAGTACAACGAAATTATGTATTGAGTGTTTATTGGCAATTAAATCCATTCTATTCAATTATTGAAAAAACTGTGAAAAATGAGCAGTTTTTCTGAGATTTAAAAAAATGAGGAGAAAGAAATGAATCTGATCGACCAATTAGAAAACGAAGAGATTAGCCGGCTGAACAAAACAATACCAGTCTTTGCGCCTGGTGATACTGTGGTCGTCAACGTTAATGTTGTTGAAGGTGATCGAAAACGGGTACAGGCTTATGAAGGCGTCGTTATTTCAAAGCGCAACCGAGGCCTTAATTCTTCATTTATTGTGCGGAAAATATCAAGTGGCGAAGGCGTTGAAAGAACATTCCAGACGTACTCACCACTAATTGCCAGCATCACAGTAAAACGCCGCGGAGATGTTCGCCGCGCAAAACTTTATTACCTTAGAGAGCGTTCTGGCCGTTCCGCAAGAATTCGCGAAAAGCTTCCAACTCGCGCAGCATCCAATAAAGCAGAATAAATTGGGAAAACACGCTTCAAGCAAGTTATTAATATAATAAACACCTATTAAAACTGCAAGCTTGTGCCCTCTCCTGCCGGATCAGCGGCACAAGCACCGATGGCGCTTAAACGCTTTAATTTTGACTAATAAATCGCTCCGTACAAATAGCGCAGTTTTTTATCTATTTAATGGGGAAATAAGCAGAGAAAACAATTGTATATAATTTGTCAGCCATCACTTCTACAAGCCATTTAGCCCTCTGCTGAACATAGACATTCTCTCTTATTTTTTACTGGATGCCGTTTTTAGGAATATTTCTATCAACGAATAGATTGCACAATAAAAGCCACGTCAATTTCACACCAACACTTATTTCACTGTCATTCACCCTTTTAACGACTTCACATGAAGCATAGGTAACATTCAACGCTCTACTGCTTGACTTCATTGGCTGCATCAAACACACGTATTCACCCCTGTAAACTGCTTGTATTTTCTCAGCTCAGACGCGAACCAAAAAATACCGCAATCATTACATAACAAATCTGATTAATGTATTCCAACGAAAAATACTCAGGTAAAAATAACTCATGAACCTGCTAAAGGCCCTTGCGACAATCAGCAGTATGACATTTATATCTCGAATCCTTGGCTTCGTGCGTGATATGCTGATTGCTCGAATATTCGGGGCGGGAATTGCAACGGACGCTTTTTTTGTTGCCTTCCGGATACCCAACCTACTACGACGACTGTTTGCAGAAGGTGCTTTTTCCCAGGCTTTTGTGCCTATATTGTCTGAATATAAGAACCGCCGCACAGCGGAAGAAACACGCGAGCTCATTGACCATGTTTCCACACTTCTTGGCATTACACTATTTGTTGTCACGTTGATTGGTATTGTGAGTGCGCCACTGATTATCTATGCAAGCGCTCCCGGCTTCTCCGCCAACCAAGAAAAGTTTACACTAACCATCGAATTACTGCGTATTACCTTTCCTTATATTCTGTTTATTTCCCTAGTTTCTTTGGCGGGCGGCATCCTCAATACATATGGAAAGTTTTTTGCGCCCGCCTTTACGCCGACACTGTTAAATTTGTCTTTTATTGGCTGCGCATTGTGGCTTGCACCACTTATGGATCCGCCAATTCTAGCGCTGGCTTGGGCGGTATTTATTGGCGGTGTTTTACAGCTTGCCTTCCAAATCCCTTTTCTGATCCGTATCAAACGATTGCCACGTCTGCGTCTCAAATCAAATGACACCGGCGCATGGCGCATTCTTAAACTGATGGGGCCCGCTGTCCTAGGAGTTTCCGCGGGACAAATCAGCATGCTGCTTAATACTATATTTGCCTCACTCCTGGTAACGGGGAGCGTATCATGGCTTTACTACGCCGACCGATTGATGGAATTTCCTGCTGGTTTACTCGGCGTAGCATTGGGAACCATCCTGCTTCCCTCTTTAGCCAAGCACTATAACAGCAATAGCACTGAAGAATATTCTCGGCTGCTGGACTGGGGCCTGCGCTTGACATTTTTACTGACATTGCCAGCTGCACTAGCATTAGCGATACTAGCTATCCCATTGATTTCCACACTGTTTTACTATGGTGCATTTTCTACGCATGACGTTTGGATGGCCCGTGAAGCGCTAATCGCCTATAGCGTCGGTTTACTAGGGTTAATTTTGGTAAAAGTATTGGCGCCCGGATTTTATGCGCGACAAAATATTAAAACACCTGTAAAAATAGCTATTGTCACACTTATCGCGACACAACTAATGAATCTTGTGTTTATCCTGCCACTCCAACATGCTGGATTGGCATTGGCAGTCGGATTAGGCGCTTGCATCAATGCAGGGCTCCTTTATTATAAATTACGCAGCCAAAATATATATCAACCTCAGCCCGGATGGTTCCTGTTTTTACTGAAAATTGGCGTAGCATTAATCGTCATGTGTTTGGTACTGTGGTTGACAATGGACAGTAACGCAACGTGGCTAACCAATACTGCATTTGACCGTATCAGCCGATTGGCCTGGGTCATCATTGCAGGAGCGACCAGCTATTTTGCAGCACTATGGTTACTGGGCTTCCGGTTCAAAGATTTTACCCGTCAGCATATTTAGTATTCAACCTAAACAAGCAACCCGATACTGTACGGCAAAAAACTCCAGGCGAAATTTTTGTCTTGCAAAAACCCGCAGCCAATGAAATAGTCGCAAAAAAAAAGCAGCCATGCTTTTCTTGGCTGCTTGGAACGCTTTCTTTCTCAGTTAACGTGGATTCTAATTGTGAAAATTTCTAATCCAGAAAAACTGCATGATTGGATAATAACCCTGCTGCTTATTATCATCTTCGCACTGATATTCATAAGCAGTCTATTCCCCCTGCAACTCAATGACTCCTGGGCGGAGATAACAGCCGCGCTGCTCCAGGAAGGAAAGGGAGGAAAAATGACATTATTAGATTTAATACCAGACATTGATACAGTTACAGAACGCTTACTTGTATTTGCTCCGTTTGGTTTTCTAATCCACCAAAAATTAACGCGGCACTTTCCACAGCACGCACAAGTCATATCAGTTGGTCTCGTCGTGCTGGTTGCCCTGGCAGTTGAAATTGCCCAGGCCATTCTGTCCATGCGGCATTCGCGAGTATTGGACTTTGCTTTAGCGACAGCCGCCGGCTTCGTCGGGATCAAATTCAGCATTCCTTTTTCCAATATTTTCGCCAGCCCGAATCTAAATACCGCACACCGGCTGTTACCTGGATTTTTATGGCTGGGGAATTATCTCATTGTTTGCATCTGCATAGCAGCAATTATCCCAGCCAACACCAACATTAGCGAATGGGACTGTCATTATCCCTTGCTGATCGGTAACGAGCTGTCGCACGACCGGCCATGGCAGGGTAAAATCCGTGGAGTAGCCATCTACCCAAGAGAGCTTACTGCCAATGAAATTAGAAATCTATCCCGCACCCCTATGACTCCGGAGAACATATCGCCAAGAAACGAAGCGGAAGCCATTGCCCTTTATTCATTTGTAGCCGATAGTAATAATCGAATTCTAATACATAACCATACAGGACCTCCCTTAAATTTGGCAATAAACAGGCCGGAACTTGAAGAAAGACAGTCCGACGGCAGCACCTTGCATTTTTACGAATCTTTACCTGCGATGAGCACAGCGCCCGCGCATACTATATGTAATACTATTTTAGCTTCTCAAGTATTTACGGTTGAAACCGAGATTGTCAGCAGCAACCTTATGCAAGATGGTCCAGCAAGAATAATTTCAAACTCCCTAGATCTAGAAAACCGTAATTTTACGCTTGGCGAAAGTCATGGCGACTTAGTTCTTCGGGTTAGGACTCCCCAGAATGGCAGCAATGGAAACAATATTCCATTTGAAACACAGGGTAAGGTGCTCGCAGAGGGCTGGAAACATGTGATTGCCAGCTATGCCGATGGCGTCGCAAAGATTTTTATTGATGGCGAAGCGGCTGCAACGCCTTTACATTATCAAAAAACCTTGATTTTAGATACCGCTTTATCTTCCATGAATATACTTGCTGCCGGGTTTCTATTGTTTGGGATGGGCGTCATGGCTGGTATGCTATTTAGCCAACAGCCACCCCTTGGCGCAGCAGCATTGAGTATTTTTTCGACGAGCATTTTTCCGGTAATTACTCTATTATTTCTTGCCATCTGGTTAGAACGCCACCTAAGCCTCGTTCTTGTTAGCGCTGTTGTGTTCACATCCTTATTTGGATTTATTTTTTACCGCAAACTGCGAAGAAATTTGCTGGATGTAAACAACTATAATTAATCAAGATGACTCTTTGAAATAACAAAACTGGCAACATACACAAACCGGATTAACGGACCGCATAATCCCGCTTTTTTATACACGATAAATATTGTGACAAAACTGCCTATCTTAGGAAGAAATCATTGACTTGTTTTAGATTAATTTTTGGCTCGATCATTTGGCAAACTCACCAGCACGCATGCTTGATACGTTATGCAGCAAGCCAATTCAGCACGATTGTGAGGAAAAAGGAGATGTAACTCGTATCATTCTGCCTCACCCTGAAATCGATGTTGCAACACTGTTTGAAGCGGAGTACCGCGACAGAAAACAGATGAATAATGATAAACTCTGTCAATCTATCAATATTTGACTAGAATTGCGCAGGTAAAATTTGAATAAGCACATTAATAAGTAAAGGAACAGCCAAAGCATCGGTTTCCATACCAGCACTTCAACAGCTCGATTCTTTTTACACCGTAACCGGCTCAATTATTATGCCACTGATGTTACAGATTGAATCACTGCACTGATCCTTGGTGAAATGTAGAGATTAGTGCCGTTGCAGTGACACACGTTAAAATTTTTGTGTTCTACAATCTGGCCTTACAATTTCTAAGAACACTCGTCTAAAATCAATAGATACGAACAATTTATTTCGGAATAGCATCATGGAAGTTACTGACATCAAAACCTACATGCAAGCTCTCGGGCGTGAAGCGCGCGCAGCATCGCGCTTGATGGCAAAGGCCGAGACTGCTACAAAAAATCAGGCGCTCACCGCCATTGCAACAGCAATCAAACGCGACAAGGAAAAATTATTGGCTGCCAATGCCCGTGACCTGGATGAAGCGCGAGCCAAAGGACTTGAAGCAGCCTTGATTGATCGTCTGACACTGACCCCTAAAGGAATCGCCAGTATGGCGGAAGGTTTGTTGCAGATTGCCGCTTTGGCTGACCCGGTTGGAGAAGTCAGCGGCATGAATTACCGCCCTTCCGGGATACAAGTTGGAAAAATGCGTGTTCCGCTGGGCGTTGTTGGCATTATTTACGAGGCTCGTCCCAATGTCACGGCAGATGCCGCAGGACTTTGCTTGAAGGCAGGCAATGCGGCGATTTTACGTGGCGGCTCAGAAGCCATCCACGCAAACCAAATGATCGCCAATTGCGTTAAAGAAGGATTAATCAACGCGGGACTGCCAGAAACAGCAGTACAAGTCATCGCAACAACAGACCGTGCAGCGGTCGGCGAACTTGTAACCATGAAAGAATTTGTTGATGTCATTGTACCCCGCGGTGGCAAGGGTTTAATTGAACGCGTTTCGAATGAAGCGCGTGTACCGGTTATTAAACACCTGCATGGAGTATGCCATGTTTATATCGATAAGCAGGCAAATTTGGAAAAAGCCATTCGAATTGCAGAAAATGCCAAATGCCAGCGCTATGGAACCTGCAATACCATGGAAACGCTGTTGGTACATGAGGGTATTGCCAGCCGGCTGTTACCAGAGCTTTGCAGGATTTATCTTGAGAAAGGTGTAACACTCCGCGGCGATACGGCTGCCTGCTCGCTGGTTGCGGAAATGGATAAAGCGACGGAAGAAGACTGGAATACAGAATATCTTGCGCCTATTCTGAGCATCCGCGTGGTCGGTGATTTTGATCAGGCACTCGAGCATATCGCGACCTATGGTTCACAGCATACTGACGCTATTGTCACCGAAGACTATGGCTGCGCGCGCCGTTTTTTACGAGAAGTGGATTCCAGCTCCGTTATGGTGAATACTTCAACCCGTTTTGCCGACGGCTTTGAATATGGACTCGGCGCTGAAATTGGCATTTCCACGGATAAAATCCATGCACGTGGGCCGGTCGGACTGGAAGGTCTGACCAGTCAAAAATACGTTGTACTCGGCGATGGACACATTCGCCAGTGATCCACCTGCATTGATTACTGATTAAACAAACTATAAGGCTGTCATGACTCAATCTATTGACATAACTGTACCGGATGTCGGTGATTTCCAGGATATTCCGGTTATTGAAGTGCTGGTAAAATCGGGCGACCAGATAGAAAAAGAAACCCCGCTTATCACGTTGGAAACAGATAAGGCAACAATGGAAGTCCCTTCCCCACAGGCTGGCGTGATAAAAGAAATAAAAGTTAAGGTTGGCGACAAAGTATCGCAAGGATCGCTCATCCTGACCCTGGAAGCGACAGCTGCGACGGGGAAACCCGCCCAAGAAACGCGTGATTCAGCAACTGCCGTCGATAATAATGTTTCTGCTGACACAGCGGCAGATAAAGGCGACATCCACGCTGAAGTTGTAGTGCTGGGCGCGGGACCGGGCGGCTACACTGCCGCTTTTCGCGCTGCCGATCTGGGTAAAAAAGTGGTGTTGATTGAACGCTACCCGACGCTCGGCGGCGTTTGTCTGAATGTCGGTTGCATCCCGTCAAAAGCGTTATTGCACGTTGCAAAAATTATTTCAGAAACAGCAGATTTTTCCCGGCATGGCGTTGCCTTTGAAAAGCCACACATTGACATCGAAAAACTGCGTACCTGGAAGGATTCCGTTATCAAGAAACTTACCAACGGACTAAAGTCGCTGGCAAAACAACGTAAAATAACAATAATACATGGCACAGGTAAATTCACTTCCTCCAATATGATACAGGTAGAAACAACGGATGGCGCTAAAACCATCTCTTTCAAGAACTGCGTCATCGCCGCAGGTTCCAGTGTGGCACGTATTCCAGATTTTCCCTACGATGATCCGCGTATTATAGATTCAACCGGCGCCCTGAAACTGGAAGCCATTCCAAAGCGTATGCTCATTATCGGTGGCGGAATTATTGGTTTGGAAATGGCAACCGTCTACGCAGCAATGGGTAGTAAAATCAGTGTAGTGGAATTAATGGACCAGTTAATCCCCGGTGCTGATGCTGATCTCATCAAACCACTGCATCGGCGTATACAAAAACGCTACGAAGCAATCTATTTGAAGACCAAAGTCACTAAAATTGAAGCATTAAAAGCAGGATTAAAAGTAACCTTCGAAGGTGAAAAAGCGCCTGAGCCACAAACTTATGACTGCATCCTGATGGCGGTTGGACGCCGTCCGAACGGACATGACATTGGCGCAGAAAATGCCGGTGTCGTGATTGATAAACGTAAGTTTATTCCAGTCGATCATCAGCTGCGCACAAATATATCTCATATTTTCGCTATAGGCGACATTATTGGCGAGCCCATGTTGGCCCACAAAGCCTCTCATGAAGGCAAACTGGCCGCAGAAATTATTGCCGGACATAAAGCAGCATTCGATGCACGCACCATCCCTTCAGTCGCCTATACCGACCCAGAAATTGCCTGGATGGGCTTAACAGAGACCGAAGCTAACAAGCAAGGTATTGATTTTGAGAAAGCAATTTTCCCCTGGGCCGCCAGTGGCCGTGCCATATCAATGGCGCGCGAAGAAGGCATGACAAAATTATTATTGGATAAAAAAACTCGCCGCATTCTTGGCGCAGGCATAGTCGGCGTTAATGCAGGAGAACTGATCGCTGAGACCGTGCTGGCACTGGAAATGGGCGCTGATATGGAAGATATTGGCCTCACTATTCATCCTCATCCGACTTTATCAGAATCGGTTTTTTTTGCCGCCGAAATAGCGGAAGGATCAATTACGGATCTTTATTTGCCAAAAAAATGACCACTGCAGAGAACGGGAACAATTTTTACAATCCAATGTCCATTCTCCATCCGAATAATCAAACAATAACTTTCCACATGAAATAATGCCAAATGCTTCAAAGACGTTATAGAATATTGCTACATTCACGAAAATAATAACGCTGGCAAGATTCCACGAGAACATTCTTCAATTCATTGCTTATTAAGAAAATATGTGCCGGTCAATGAACCCAAAATGAATATTAACAAAATGGCTGTTATTAGAAATAAAAAAAAAGCAGGTTTGACGCTGGCTATTTTTTCGGTACTTGCAATTACTCTTTTGATAATTTTCGATAAAGCCAATCATAGCGTCGCTTCAATGGACAATAACAGCCTGTCCTACCGTAATATTTCTCAGGCTATCAAAGCCAAATATGATCAAGCGCTGGAAAATTTACCTGATTATAAAGCTTCCCATTACGCCGCTAGAATCTACCGTATCAGCGGAGTGGAAACCTATTTAACCTATAATTTTCAGGATCTAAGAAATATAGGAGAGCAAGTTGAACAGCTTCTAAAGGTTACTCAAAATAATAATGAATTTGCGTATTCTAAAGCAAAAGTGGCCGAAGGGTCTGCAAAAGCAACCGACCAATCTGCTATATTCAGGGCAGCATTGCGGCGCAAATCTCTGGACATAGCGCCCACACTTTCATACTATTTAACAAGTTTGTCAGCACTGAGACGCTCCTTAGAATATCGCATCTGCCATCCCCATTTTGATCAACTAAAAAAGCATGTGCTTGCACATGACTACACGCATACCCTGAGCGATCCATTCATGATCAAAGCCTGGGCAGCGCAACTAGCCAATATCGTCGTATGGATTAAACAACTGGGTGGAAAAGATTACAATGATGTTTTCCTCGGCGCGTTGCAAGCAGTCTACCCGGAAGATCAAGATACACAGCTAAGCACACAACAATACGAAAATAAAATATATGGCCTTACGCACATGATCTTAGCCAGCAGTCAATATTATCAGTATCATATTAACCGTGATAATTTTGCGGGAATTTTTGATTACTTTGATAACAACATTGACACCATTATTTCTCGCGCAAAAGCTGATGTAGTGGCTGAAGTCGGTATTGCGTATTTATTAGCCCGTGAATATGATAATCCCGCCCTTGAAAAAACCAGGCAAAATATTGCGCAACAATTTGACGAAACACATCGCATGATCCCGGATGTCGACGGCGACTACGATATTTCAGCAGGCGCACACCGTAATATTTTAGCCATCATGTTACTATCTTCCCCTCAGACGCTTTATCCTGGACCATGGTTAGGTCAAACTGCGCAAGCCACACAGTTGCCGCAAGGTATGTACAATTGCCCTACTTCTTAGCTATTAATGTATTCTTATTGAGGTTATTATGCACTATACCTCGTTAAAAAATTTCATTTTATTTTTTACTGATTCCAGAACAATTATTCAGTCTTATTATGTAAGATTAAATATTACAAGGCCTTATTACCTCTCGCCAGCATCAATAATGATCCTTATAGCGCTTTCAGGCTGTAAAACAGCTGATATTCAGTCAACTGCCTATCCACTTGCGCAACAACAAAACCAAATCCTGGAAGAAAAATTAGCCGCATATACAGCACTTGGAGAAGCGCTTTCAGCTCGGGAAGCTGAAATCAGCGCCAGAGAAAAAGAACTCGTCGATTTATACGCGGAGCTAGTAAAAGAAAAAAAAGCGTTGGCGGCAAGCAAAGCGAATCATGCTGAGAACCAAAGCAATCCTGTCTCGGACCAAAAGACTCAGCAAACTATACCCAAAGAAGAAACAAAGCAGGACCCGAACGATAACCGTATTGTTTTAGGCGGGATTGAAAATGTCTTTCTTGATCCGCCCAATTTGGAATTTAGTGCGCGAATCGATACCGGAGCGAAGACTTCATCGCTCAATGCTGTTGACATGGTTGAATTCGAACGTGATGGTGATCCTTACGTCAAATTTCATGTTATTCATCCAGAAACCGACAAAAAAATAGAATTGACACGACGGGTTCGCGGTCATGTACGAATCAAGGATCATAAAAGTGAGTCGCGACGACGCCCGATCGTCAGTTTGCGCGTCAAACTGGCCAATATTGACGAAAGAATTAGTTTTACTTTGGTTGATCGCAGTAAGTTTAGCCAGCAGGTCTTACTTGGTCGTAATTTTTTACGGGATTTGGCCGTTGTGGATGTCAGCAAAAAAAATTCGATTCCGAGTGTTGACCCGAAAGAAAGTGAATCCAAGTAATGCAAGCGACATTCAGGTTATATACGCTGGTCCTGCTGATCATGATCGCCGGAATCGGGTTAATTTTATACAAGCACTTAGCCCTGGGGTTCCCGCTCCTGCCTGATGAAAAGAAATTGGTGTGGATTGTTGAGGCCAAAATTGATTTTATCGCCCATGATGACCCCATTAAGGTTTCGTTTGCATTGCCGCCCAAAAATCCGGATATGATTTTTTTGAATGAAGACTTTGCTTCGCCGGATTATGGTTTCAGCGAACTGAAGTTAAAAACGGGACGACGTGCACAATGGAGTAAAAGATTGGCGGAGGGCCCACAAACTTTTTTTTATCGCCTCAGTGTCTACAAGAGTGACCGAATAGCTGCAGCCCATACCGCAGATAAGCCTCATGAGCCAATAGAGCCTGAATTTGACGATGTACTTAAAACTGCCGCAACGGCTTTACTTACTCAGGCGCGCAACAAATCAGCGGATACCGAAACTTTTACACGGGAACTGATCAAGTCATTAAATACCGAGTCGCCCACTCAGAATCAAAGTCTGCTCATCAATAAACAAAGTAATGCTGATGAGAAAACTGATCTACTGGTCAGCTTGCTGGCAATGGAAGGTATTAGCGCAAGAATTGTGCGTGGTCTTTTTTTGGAAGGTGGCCGGCGCAGACAATCCCTGGCTAATTTTATCGAAGTTCATGACGGCACCCGGTGGATATTATTTAATCAAGACACTGGCAGGAGCGGGTTACCCGACAACTTCCTGATATGGCAACGTGGCGGCCAATCCCTGCTCGATGTTGTTGGTGGCACGAATTCTCGCGCTTCTTTCTCTATAATTGAGAATGTACAGTCTTCAAGGGACCTCGTTCTGGGTGACATGCAGGACAAGCAGGCTGGCGGCATCATTGATTTCTCAATATACAGCTTACCTATCGAACAGCAAAATGCATTTAAATTAATTTTACTGCTTCCGATTGGCGCATTAGTTGTTGTCGTTATGCGGCTCTTAATAGGCATCCGAACTTCCGGTACTTTCATGCCCGTTCTAATCTCTTTGGCATTGATAGAAACTACACTTGTAGCCGGTATCATTATGTTTCTAATCGTGGTCAGTGCTGGACTATTAATACGATCCTATTTATCTCATCTCAACTTGCTTCTTGTTGCGCGCATTTCGGCAGTTATTATCGTCGTAATAACTATTATGGCGAGTCTCAGCATAATCAGTCATAAACTTGGCCTTAGTCAAGCGTTAACCGTTACTTTCTTTCCTTTGATTATTCTGGCATGGACAATCGAGCGGATGTCCGTTTTATGGGAAGAAGATGGTCCAAAGGAAGTATTAATTCAAGGTGCCGGCAGTCTTATTACGGCCATTGTTGCGTACTTGTTCATGACCAATCATATTGTCGAATACCTAAGCTTTAATTTTCCGGAACTCATGTTGGTAAATCTGGCATTCATACTGATTCTTGGGCAGTATACGGGCTATCGACTCACTGAACTATTTCGCTTCAAATCACTAATACAACAAAATGTTTCTGATAAGCCCTAAACAACTTCGCGAGTTTGGTATTATTGGCATGAATCAGCGAAATTTTGGCTTGGTTGCGCGATATAACCCGCGGCGTCTATATCCACTGGTTGATGACAAGTTAAAAACAAAATTTCTGGCGCAGAAGGCTGGTATCACAGTGCCAAAATTACTGGGTACTTTGCTGTATCAACATGATGTCAGAAAACTGGAAAAACTACTCACAAGCTACGATGAGTTTGTTATTAAACCTGTTAAAGGCAGTGGCGGCAAAGGGATTTTAGTTATTTCCAGGCGCGAACACAATTGCTATTTCAAACCCAGCGGTGATATGCTGTCGCTGATTGAAATCAAGCGTCATGTATCCAATATAATAAGTGGGCTACACAGCTTAGGAGGAAAGCCTGACACGGTTATGATCGAATCCCTGATCAAACTTGATCCAGTTTTCTCTGGTTACAGTTATGAAGGGGTGCCCGATCTTCGCGTGATTGTCCTGAAAGGTTACCCTATCATGGCAATGCTCCGGCTTGCCACCCATGCATCAGATGGCAGAGCAAATCTCCATCAGGGGGCGGTTGGTGTTGGCATTGATATTGGTACTGGCAATGCGCTTCATGCCGTTCAGTTTGGGAAGCCTGTACACCGTCATCCGGATACACGCAAGGCCTTCACCGAACTATCAATTCCTCACTGGGATAAATTATTAACATTGGCCGCAGCCTGTTATGAAATGACCGGTTTGGGTTATCTAGGCGTAGACATTGTTCTGGATCGAGATCAGGGACCCATGATTATTGAACTCAATGCACGCCCCGGACTGTCCATTCAAATTGCCAACAACGCTGGACTTTTACCGCGCATCAAGACGATAGAAGCCCTGCAGTATATTGATCCAAACCCTGAATCCCGGGTTGACTTCAGTAAAAAATATTTCTGTGCACGTTCTAGTCCACAATCTGCGCCACGAACCAAGCATGCGCGATCAAACGATTTGGCTTTACTGTAAAGCCAAATTATAGTAAAAACTTGGCCAGCGCCCTAATTTCATACTTTTTCTGTTGCAGCACCACTTCGTTTAATGACCAATGTCGTCACGCCGGTTTCTTATCCAGATCCTGTCTGTTACAGCAGCGATACTTATTAGTCTTTTAGTTATTGGTCAATTACTGACAGGACCCGCATCGACGGCGGTTGGAACGCTTGTAACCGATTTTCCAGCGAAACCGGTTCAGTTCCCTGCTGACGCAGAATTCCCTGTCCATGGTTGGCTGGTATATGGAGAACCTGACAAAGGTGTCGTGCTGCTTATTCACTCCATACGAAGCAATCGACTTGAAATGCTCAGCCGGGCCAGATTTCTGAATGAGCGAGGTTACAGTGTCCTGCTTATTGATTTACAAGCGCATGGCGAGTCACCTGGCAAACGTATCACTTTTGGCGCACGTGAATCTGAAAGTGTTGACGCCGCCGTTGCTTTTCTCCGGGAAACTTTTCCCCGTGAGAAAATTGGTGCCATTGGCGTTTCCCTCGGCGCCGCAGCCATCGTCCTGGCAAAACATGCCATAAAACTGGATGCGGTTATACTTGAATCCCTCCACCCGACAGTCGAAGAAGCCGTAGAAAATCGACTCAAACTCCATTTTGGCGAGTATGGATCTGCCTTGCTCCCCCTGATACTTTTCCAATTTTCTTTCTATCTGGATATTCCAATCGGTGAATTAAGTCCGATTACAGAAATTGATAATCTCAATACCCCGCTACTGCTGATTTCCGGCACAAATGATGCGCATACGACATTACCAGAAACCGAACGTCTGTTTGCAGCCGCCCGTGAACCCAAAGAGATCTGGATTATTCCAGGCGCTGGACATTTCAATATGCACAGCTACGCAGGTAGAGCCTATGAAGATCGTATATTGGCTTTTCTATTTCAATATCTGCGATAACAGGATTTCGCAAGTGCTTGCATATTTTTGGAGATTTTGTAAATATCCCAAATGTTGTACGCCTAAAATAACAAACGCACCACCATCACAAGAACAGGAAAAACGGTATGCATTGCCATGAAGTTGGTTACAAAATCATTGGCCATGATATTCAAATGGTCGAAATAGCCCTTGACCCGGGAGAAACAGTTATTGCCGAAGCGGGTGCCATGACGTATTTGGAACAGGATATTTGCTTTGACACGAAACTCGGCGGCGGATTAAGGAGCATGTTTTTTGGTGGAGAAGGCCTTTTTTTAGCAACACTCTCTGGAACAGGTTCGGTGTGGATATAAAGCATGCCATTCTCCAGACTGGCAGAAAGAGTGTTGAGTCATTCTATCAACAACACACAAGGAGAAAATTAGATTCGTGACACACACAGGAAAAAATATGAATGAATACAGGAATATTTTGCTGGCTGTTGATTTTTCAGAAGATGATCACTATGTAGCGCAGAAAGCAAAACATATGGCAGAAAAACTTAAGGCAGAATTAAGCATTATTCATGTACTGGATAATATCCCAATGCCGGATACAGCCTATGGAACAGTTATTCCGCTGGACACGCCAACATCCTACGCATCATTGGAAGTGGAAAAAAGCAATTTAGTTAATATAGCAGACCAGCTCGGCGTCAAACCAATCCACCGCTGCCTGGTGTGGGGCGAACCGAAACAGGAAATTGCTCGCTTTGCCGAAAAATATCAAATTGACTTGATCGTCGTCGGCTCACATGGTCGGCATGGTCTCGCATTGTTACTGGGATCAACGGCAAAGGGCGTATTACATTATGCTAAATGCGATGTACTTGCGATTCGCTTGCAAGAAGAATGAGAAAGCATCTAGAAGCTTTAGCCGGTTACCAGATCCTTTTCCACCAAGGCACATTTTCAATTGGGTTGTAATCCCCCACAAGGTACAGGCTCTCAGGAAAGTTCCGTTGCAAAACCCGCTCAGCATCATTCCTTAAATCATCCAGGCCCAACTCATCGTAGGCCTGAATCATAATGAAAAGCGCTTCTTCCGTTGCTGGAGTCGTCGGGTATTCACGAAGCGCGAACTGCGCCCGGTTAGCGGCAGCAATGTAGGCCTTTCGCTTCAGATAGTAACGTGCCACATGGATTTCACTCATGGCTACCACATTAATCAAATGAGCCATACGCTGTCTGGCATCCGAGGCATATCTACTATCAGGAAAACGTGTCACCAATGTCCTGAAATGTTCAAATGACTCGCGGGAAGCCTTTGAATCCCGTTCACTCATATCCTGTTTAAGGAGGCCCTGCATCATAAAACTCATAATGCCCCAATTATCATTGAAATTGGCCAGCCCCTTGAGATAATAGGCATAATCTACATTTGCATGATTTGGGTGTAACTTAATAAACCGGTCAGCAGCGGCTATGGCGGACGCCTGCTCCTGATCCTTATAATAGGCATAAGCCGTTTCAAGTTGCGCCTGCTGCGCAAAACGACCATAGGGATAACGCGCCTCCAATGCTTCAAAAAGTTTTATGGCTGCGGAATAATTGCCGTCATCCAGTTTTTCTTTAGCTTCAGTGTAGAATTTGCTGGCCGACCAATCTTTGGTTTCTTCCTTCTGCTCTGGCAACAAGCCACAAGCGGAAAGTGCCAGTATGAGAAATAAAATTAAATAACGCAACATGATAAAACCCACTAAAGACGCACAAGAATCGATGAATTATACCGCAAACACAAGATTGCAAGAATCGGGGGAATCGAACGAAACCATGATCGATGTAACCATCCCGGATTGCTATGCCGGTTTACGTCTTGACCAGACATTGGCGCAATTGTTCCCTAACTGGTCGCGCAGCCGCCTGCAGCTATGGATTACACAAAAACAGATAACATTAGACGGCAAAGCAGTCAATGCCAAGCAAAAAGTATGGGGCAACGAACAACTTTGTATCAATCCAAAGAATCAATCCACTGATCAGCAATTCACAGCCGAAGCCATACAGCTTGACATTGTTTATGAGGACGATTGCGTGATGATCATTAATAAGCCAGCGGGAATGGTCGTTCATCCCGGTAATGGAAATTGGCAAGGAACCATGTTGAACGCCCTTCTGCACCATGCAGCGCAGCTTAGCCAGGTTCCCCGCGCGGGTATTGTTCATCGTCTGGACAAGGACACCAGCGGACTACTGGTCGTTGCAAAAACCATTGACGCACAAATAAATCTGATACGACAATTGCAGCAACACCAGGTAAAACGGGTTTATCTGGCCTTGGTGTTGGGACGCGTTACGCAAAATGGCTGCGTCGATCAACCAATCGGACGGCATCCGGTGCAGCGCACCAAAATGGCCGTTATCGAAAAAGGAAAACCAGCACGCACCCACTATCATATTCTGGAACAATTTGACGGTTGCACTTTACTAAAATGCAGTTTGGAAACAGGCCGAACCCATCAGATTCGTGTCCATATGCACAAAATCGGCCATCCACTGGCTGGCGATCCTGTTTATGGCGGCAGACCTAAAAAAGTAAAACAAGAAATCGCGCAAATGCTGACTGTTTTCCCCAGACAGGCGCTGCATGCACAGCAGCTGGCGTTTGCACATCCTAAGGATGACAAAATCATGAGCTGGGAAACCGCATTACCTGATGACATGGGCGCATTACTACAGAAATTGCGCCAATAGTACTGAAAAGGTAAAATTTCTTTTTTCCCGCCTTTTCCTGACAAATTCAATAATGCTTATGCATTTGCTACGAAGCAGATGTATTTTTCATGCGACTATGATATAGTCTCGGCGTAAATCGAAAAGCGACTTTAAATTTGAAAAAGCAAGTTAAAACAGTCAGGTTAATAATTTGTGATTTCCTGGTTGTTGGCTTAACAAGCCGCGCTTTCCGATAGCAACGTTATATTGCAAAAGTTGCCTATATCAGGCCGGTAGCCCGTATACTTAATGGACTGACTATGCGGTGATGAGGTCATGCGTTTTTTGAGTTTTGATTGGAAACGAATTATTGATGTTCCTCTTACTCACTGTCAATTGCACCCTTAATGTATTCCCTTCATCACCTACATGAGAGCCCGTGCTTGTTCAATTTTTCAAAAATCACTCGCATGAATCGTAATATAAGCTAAATAAACGCTTATATTCAAGCTAAACCGGGTTAAAATTAGTCTTAATATTATATGAATTTTAGTCTGTAGCATGCCCGTATCGGTTGAGGTTTCACTATTGGGACGGGTGTCTTCATTTAATTCTGATGAAAATCAGGCTTGCCAGATTCAAGCAAGCTTTATCCAGAACTTGAACCAGCTGCCGAAAATCGTCGCCAAAAAAAGCGCGCAAGCCTGACCGGAATAACCGGATCAAAAATACACAAACGCTATCAATATGACAAGCCCTTCGATTAGCAAACCAGGCGATTGGAACATACCCCTCGTTATCATTCTTACTAGCGTGTTCGCGGCGATTCTGTTTGGCTTGGTATCCGTTACAGCTAACCCGATACTTGTCATTTTCTCAGCAGCTATCCTTGTAGGTGCTGGTTTGATGGTACGGCCTGCATGGATCGTATGGCTAGTCTTATCGCTGGGCCTCTTGGTGCAAGGCAATCTCCCGCTCTATATCCCTGACTCGATCGCTACAAAGGCAGCGTGGGGAGTTTCAATGCTTGGCTTCTTCCTGATGCTCCTGGCGATTTTAAGAGTCATAACGGTGCCAAGCACGCGAGAAAGCACGCCGGTTTTTATCTGGGTCGCTCTCGGATTTCTTGCTTATGCGCTATTAAACTCGCTCATTCAATGGAATTCGGCTGTTGAATACTTCGGCGGTTTTAAACGTTACTTTCAGATGTGGGGACTGATATTCGCTTTAGCTTGGCTTGCTTTTGACGAGCAGAACATCCACCGCTGGCGAATATTTGTTGTAATTGCAGCTTTGATTCAATTACCGTTTGTCATTCAGCAAGTCGTCGTTTTTGTTCCTATCCGTGAAGGATTGAGTCACTTTGTTCCTGGCCTGATTCCAATCGATGTTGTTGCCGGCACCTTTGAGGCAAATCTATATCAAGGCGGCAGTAACGGCGAAATGGCTGCTTTTCTTATTATTATTGCAGTGTTTCTGTTAACACGGCTACAGGAGAACCAGATCACTTTGCCACGTTTCCTGCTGCTCTTGCCAGTTATTTTGGCACCGCTGTTTTTAGGAGAAACTAAGGCAGTTGTCGTAATGATTCCGCTGGTACTTCTTGTGCTTTATCGCCGGGAATTAATCACACGACCGCTTTACGGACTGGTTATACTGCTCGTTGGCATAATTTTCATTATTTCGCTGGCCTATGCATACTTAAGTATGACGAGACATGGAAGCCTCGATGACCTAATTGACGAGACCATTGGTTACAACGTTGAAGGAAGCGGGTACGCTGATTTTCATCTCAACCGGACCACAGTAATAACTTTCTGGGCGGAACGCCAAGGTGCCCATGATCCTGTTTCTTTTGTGTTTGGAAACGGTTTGGGAAGCGGACACACCGAAACCGGCGGCCATGTAGCCATGCGATATCCGAGGCATGGCATCAGCTTGACAGCGGCTTCGTCGTTGCTCTGGGAAATGGGTGTATTTGGTTTTGGCCTGTTTGCATCCATTCTCATCCTGGCCTGGCGCTGCGCGGGTCGATTGCGAAAAGAATCCGCCATACCGATGGTACGAGCTGATGCCAAAGCGCTTCAAGCGATTTTGGTGCTGTTAGGTTTTTTTCTGTTTTATCGCGCATCAATGCTGGAAACTTTAAGTATTCAGATTGTATTTGCCATGCAACTGGGTTACTTAGCCTGGCTGCATCGTCAACATGTTTCCACCATAACCGATAATTCAGTCCATGAGTAGTTCGCCCTATTCCATTGCTGCACTTAAGCGCAGCACCATGCACTTTCTCTCCGGTAAAATCGTCTCTGCGCTGCTTACCTTTGTCATTCTGCTTCTGCTGGTACGGCTGCTGCCGGTGAAAGAGTTTGGTGTTTACATCACACTGGCGGTGGGAATGGAGCTTGCCGTTATTATTACAGCAGCTGGACTGCCGTTTACGCTGGCACGTTTTTTACCAGAATTTCGCTTGTATGCCAGCGGAGAAACAATCACGCACTTTGTGCGGCAGATCTTCATCCTAATCAGCATTTTTCTCGCTGCGGGCACACTGTTATTATTCACGGCAATGCCGTGGCTTTTGCAAGCCCTTGATATCGAACAATATACAAATATAGCGCGGCTTTATCTGCTGGTTTTGTTGATAGAAGGACTCAGCAACCATCTCAGGTTAAATGCGCTTTCACCATTGCTGCAGCAGGGTCAAGCGCAAATCAGCCAGATAGCGAGAAATCTGACCTTGCTGCTGCTGCTGATTATTGCCTCGGTTCAAGGAGCCGTTCATCTGCATCATGTGGTGCTGGCCGAGATAATGGCATCGATAGCTGGCGGTGCGCTAGCGGTACGCGGATTGATCCGTCACTTGCATGGGTTGCGCGATTTACCGGGAGACGCAGAGTGGAAACCGCCAACATGGTCAGAAAAGTGGCATGTGGCTCGCCATATGTATTTTAGTTATCTTGTTACGCTGGGTTCCGGTCCGCAACTGTTTACATTCTTCATCCAGCGCTTCCTTGGTGCGGAAGCCACTGCGCTATTTGGTTTTATGCGCCGCCTGTTTGAGATGGGTTATATGTATCTACCGGCTACTTTGTTGGCCGAGCTGCTCCGCCCCAAGCTGGTGGCTTCCTATGTAGGAAAAGGTGGCATGACGGAATTGGCACGAAATGCCAACCTCATGGGAAAAATAAGTCTGTTTGTTTTAATGCCTGTGTTGTCATTCACCTGGCTTACGGGAAATGAACTCCTGAGCCTACTGAGCGGAGACAAGTTTACCAACTCAGGCCATTACCTGGCAGCACTGTTACTTGCCCTCATTCCGCTGAGCCAGCGCACTATTTTAGAGTCCGTAGCAATGACTTGCAATAAAAGTCAATTTTGCACTTTGGCAAGCTTTCTTACAATCGTTGCATTGCCAGTAGGATACCTGTTACTCGAAGCAGGTTATGGGTTGTGGTCCGTCATTATTGCCATGTGTACAGCACAAATAATCTTCAACTTCACGGTTAATACCGCCTTGGTGCATTCCACTAGCTACCGTGTAGATATCACCGGATTCTTTAAGCTGATGGCGGCAGGATTGATGAGCTACATACTGGCTCAACTTGTGGCCCAACAATTTGCACTCCCTGCTCATGGCTTATTAGGCTTGTTTACACTGGCCACACTGGCTGGCATTTTTTATCTGTTGTCGGTCTATTTCCTCAAGCCATTCCGAAAAGATGAGCTAGATCGTATGGTTCATTTAATCAAACACAAAATTTCCGTTAAATAACGCTTAGCACAATGAGTATCCGTCTGCTTTTTCTAACCGCTGAAACCTATCCTACCTTTCGGGTTGATGTGAACGTACTATTTGGTAAGGTTCTGCCTCAACATGGCATACAGTCTGACATTGTAACTGGGAAAACACCAGGAGAAACGAATGTTGAGATCTGGGGCGGCGGCGAGATTTACCTATGTAACGTATCCACCAGCTCATCGAAGAAGCACATACAAACATTTCTGCATGGTATAAAACACCTGGTCAAAGCAAACACCACACGATACCAAGCGATTCAAGTCCGTGATATGCCATTACTGGCGACATTTGGGCTAATTGCAGCTCGTCTCAAAGGTATGAAATTCTTTTATTGGATGTCTTACCCTATGCCGGAAGCACAAATTCTTCTGGC
>BQJA01000039.1 GCA_021604405.1 Nitrosomonas sp.
ATAATCGATGTTTGCAAAAATACGGGTATTTTCATAGGACGGCTCCGGTTCTTCAAAAGGACCATTTTTGAGTTGGCAAATCGTGACGCTCCATTGAGACATTCTACCGGAAGATCATGAAAGTTGAAGCGCGCAATACATTGAATGGTACTTTTTGATTGACTGTTACCCGGCGGTAAAGTCGTTAAAATTGGATGCTGGAATATAATTAAGAAATAAATATGATTCCTTTAATTTCAGCGTAATTAAAGCCAGCAATGGCTGGTGCAGCAGTTGCAAGATTTCTCCTCGTTATTTATCCATCGCGCCTAGAGTAATGTGGCGGAAAGATGAAGCTTAAATGTTTTCTTGTCGTTCTCTCGGCAGAAATTTGCCATTTTCCAGACTGGCAAGATAGCTGTTCATTTTTTCGCGCAGCTCGCAATGCATCAACCATGCTTCACCTGAAGTTTTAGCACTACACAAAAGACGTATGCATAGGGTGTGCTCGGTCGTGCCATAGGTTTGAACGGCAGGCTTTTTTTCTTCATCATAATTCTTATGAGCCTGCAGCAATTCACAAAATTTTTTACGGATTTTTTCAACATCCACGGTGTAATCGGTATAGAGGTAAATTGGCTGCAACAAATGCGAATCTCGCATCGACCAGTTCTCAAAGGATTCGGAAGTGAATTTCTTTAGCGGCACGATAATCCGCCGATCATCCCACACGCGCAAGACAATATACGTAAAAGTTATGTCTTCCGCATAACACCATGTGCCTTCATAACAAACGGTATCGCCGATACGAACATGTTTGGAAATGGCAATTTGTAGCCCGGCTATAATATTGCCGAGCGTAGATTGCGCCGCAATACCCATTATAATGCTCAATATGCCGGCGGAGGACAAAAAGCCGGTACCTATGCCTTTTAGTAAATCGAACTGAAGCATAATAATCCCGATTGAGGTCAGCATAGCGATGAATATTGCCACGCGGCGCGCTACAGAAATATGTGTGAGTTTGGCTTTTTTATCGCTGTCCTTTTCCATATCGAGATTTTCAGAAAACCGTTCTTGCAAATAATCCAGATAATAGCCAAATACTTTGGTCAGCCCCCACATAAAGGCCACAATCATTGCAATTGTATACAATACATCGCTAATTGTTAAAATTGGCCCGGTTAGAGAAAGGATAAAGTCACTTAAAATACGGAGTGCCAGAACACCGAAAAAAATAATCAGCGGAATGCGTAGTTGCGACAAAAGCTTGCTCACAAACGAATGGTCTCCGCTATGATAAATATACGCTATCAGTTTTTGTGCCGCTATACCGACACCTATACTGATTAAAAGCAGAAAGGGCAGTATCAACCATTGCCACAAAGATACTTTATAAAATTGTGTTTTTCCCCATTCGGGGATGTTCCTTTCCCATTGTGCCGGACGGTATTTCTCGTACAACTCCGGCACGTATATCATGCTTCGCGGGGAAAACAACCATACCAGATCATCACTGTTTTCAACCTGAAAGCGCTGTAGAAAAAACGGGATTTTCCGATCATCCAGAGAAAGCTCATCAATTTTAATATCTTTGAGCGTTTTAATAATCGCGCCTTTGGCGACAGTGTCGGTATCGATATGCCCATCCGGTAAATCAGGTAACGCAGCCCAATCAAACCATATTTGGTTTTTGACCAGTGGCCATAACATTTGTGCCAGCAAAATAGATTTATTATTCTCTTTTAAGCCCTTGTGCTTAAAATTATCTCTTGCCAATCCAGTGTGCAATGATTTGGCTGCTTGCTCGAAATCCCCGTTTTTTGCAGAGAAATAAAAATTTTCAAAAGCCGCTCGCGGGGTTAACAAATTTTGTATATCCACACGGCTTAACCCTGAGATAACAGGGAATTTATAATAGCTGGAAGATGTTTGATCAGATGCCAGAACGCTAACGGGTAAAATGGCTGAATACGCCAGAAGCGCCATGAGTAATAACAAATAATATGAATTTTTAAACACTATTCAGTGCACATTTTGTTTGCAACCATTGCGGCGTTGCGGCAACACCGGTATAGGGCCGGTAACTGGACCTTTGATAGTCGCCGGCCAACAATGACACGCGATTAAAAAGTGATTCCATACGAAACATTTTTTTTGCGACTGAATTCAATTATTTGATCAACATCCAAATTCCCATTGTCATCATCATCAAATTTTCGGTCAGGGACACAAAACCGAGCGGTACTCTGCTATCGCCGCCAACGCAGGCGCATTTCAGTTCGCGCTTGTCGAGATACACAGCCTTAAACACCGAAATTGCACCCACGGTACCGATGAATAGTGCAATCGGTGAGGATAACCAAACAAGCGCGCCTGAGATCATCAGGATACCTGCCAGTGCTTCGCCAAACGGATAAAGGTAGCCATAGCGTGGCCACTTCCTGGCCAACAGATCGTAATTGAGAAACATGGTCGAAAAGCTTTCGACATCTTGCAGTTTTTGTACTGCCAATAAACACATGGCAATGGAAATAAACCATTCAATAGCGCGGACAGTGAATAAAGAATCGTAGGCTACCCAACTCACCGCGAGCGCCATCAGAAAGGAAACAGTAAATATGGCGATGACCGGTTGATAGCTGACTTCGTCGCTGTCTTTTACTTCTTTTCCGAAATATTCACGCAGCGCTTCGTATCCGCCAACATGTTTGCCATCAATCCAGGTTTGCGGTGTTGTATCTACATTATACTTTTCCTGAAAAGAATCTGTTTCGTCTCGGGTTTTAAGATGATGGTCTTCAACGTTATACCCCTCACGCTCCAACAAGTCTTTCGACTTGAGGCCATAAGGACAGAGATGGTCTTTCATCACCATGCGATATAATTTTGCCTGTTTTTTTTGAGTCGAGGTCATAGCTTTTCTCCTTAGAACCAGACATAATAATTTTTTGTATCATATTCGGATAATCTTTTGATTGCCGAATGCCCATACGGCTGAAAAAGTGATTGCTTACAATAATACTTTAATCAAATAAATCCAATCTTAAATTGGTTTTCATTTCATGCTACTTTGATTATCTGTCCGGCAATTATGCGGCATATCTAACGTAAGCTTTCGTGAGTTCTTTACAATTCATATATGTATAATTATTGCCGTTTATCGTTTTTTTATTTATTAAATAGGTTAATTTAAGAAAAAATGACTTGCGATCATATACGAGCGCTCAATCTTGCGAAAGAAGGTCAGTGGGATGAAGCGCACCAGTTGGTACAGTCCTATTCGGATAAAAGATCCTGTTTGATTCATGGTTATCTGCATCGCGTGGAAGGCGATTTGAGCAATGCTAACTACTGGTATCAACGTGCGGATGAGAAGATGCCTGATAATTCACTGGAAGAAGAGCTAGAACGGCTTTATGAGTTGATGGCAAGTTAGTTTGGGTGGTTTGCGTAGAATATTTATTTCTAAGGTGAAGGTGTCAAATCTATTTTTAATCATATTTCAACTTCCCCGATTAACGACATTACCTCCGCATATCAATCAGCCAAAAAGCGCTAATTATTGCGTTGTACACGGCAGTTTTTCATAATTCAAACTATCACCTCTTTTTAAATTTATTATTTTGAATGCTTTGAAAGTTCCATAATCAATGCTATGGTCAGATAGAGACGGGGTGCTATGCTGTTCAGTAATGCATATTCTTTCGGTGAGTGTAATCCGTTCCCCACCAGTCCCAACGTTTCCAATACCGCTGGTTTTTCTGCGCCTTCCTGATAAGCATAACCGGCGTCCGTTCCAAAATGCATTTTAGTTATATCGAGGTCGAGACCAATATCCTTATAAACTTTTTGCGCCGTGATGGCCAACTGTTTCGATATTGGATTGCTCGGTAGCGGGGGACGGCCGCGTTGCAAGTGGAAGCTTACCTGCGTGCCGGGAATAAGCTGATTCTGAATGATTTTTTGCGCATCATTCGTGACGCGCTCAATCTCACTGTAATCAGAGAATCGCATATCTCCTTCCGCCGACGCTCGGTCAGGAATGATATTACGCTTCTCGCCGCCTTTGACGAGAGTCCAATTCACCGTGGTTTTTTTGTCAGGATTGCCAAGATCATTCAGTTGCAGCAGTTGATGAGACAATTCGATGATCGCGTTACGTCCCAGATCGGGTGCTGAACCGGCGTGAGATGCAACGCCGGTTACGTCGAGAAAGAGATAATTGATGCCGCTGGTGGCGACACTTACTGCATCGGTGTCCGGCGGCTCATAAGACAGCACATAGTCATGTCCGGCGGCGGTTTCCTGAATCAGATCACGGGAACCAAAAGAGCCTTTTTCTTCATCCGCGTTAAACAGCACCGTAATGGTTCCGTAGTCGTCATAATTCATTTCATTGAGCAGCTTCAAACTATGCAGGATGAGCGCGAGCGAACCTTTGGCGTCGGCCACACCCGGCCCAAAGATGCGCCCTTGTTCGCTGCGAAACGGCCTCCGCTGGGCTTCGCCCTCGGCAAACACTGTATCATAGTGAATCATCAATAAGAATTTTGCTTTCCCCTTGCCTTGCAGATAACCCAGGACGATATTGCCGACGCCTGATCGAGGTGGCTCCAGCATAACATTTGCTTCCAGCTCAGTCAGGCGTTGCGTTAAAATACCTTCAATTTTGTTCAAACCATCTTTGTTTCCTGTTCCTGAATCGATATTAACCAATGTCTGTACGGTATCCAGAAAAGCGGATTGCTCTTTCTTTGCCATTTCAAACATCGTCTGCGGCGTAACCTCATTTGCCTCTGCAACAATCGCAAGCGACATGCACATAAGTAACAAAGTAAATTTACGGCTCATCTTTTTCATAATTTTCATTTTAAAAGTGATCCGTTCAGATGACGCTTTTTTATCGGCGTCTTTTGTAGCCTCTACAGGCAAGGGATTCATCAAAATACCCTGATAATCCCGGGAAACGCGATCACGATTGCCAGTGTAATCAACTGCAGAAAAATAAACGGAATAACGCCGCGGTAAATATCAGGGGTGCTGATGGTTGATGGTGCGACGCCGCGTAAATAAAACAGAGAAAAACCAAATGGCGGCGTTAAAAAAGAGGCTTGTAAATTCAACGCGACGAGTATGCCGAACCAAAGCGGGTCGATGCCGAGCTTGATCAGGATCGGGGCAATCATCGGAATAAAAATATAAGCGATCTCGACAAAGTCAATAAAAAATCCCAGCAGGAATATCAAGAACATCATCAATACAACAAAACCCCACTTGCCACCTGGAATATGGATCATGATCTGTTCGACGGCCTCTTCCCCACCGGTATAAGTAAATACCATTGAGAAGAAAGTTGCGCCTGCCAGGATGGTGAATACCATAGCGCTAATCTTTGTTGTTTCCATGGCAACCTGATGCAGCATGGAAAACCGCAGGTTTCCGCCGATCAGCGCCAGTATCATCGCGCCGACTGCGCCCATTGCGGCGGATTCAGTCGGGGTGGCAATGCCAATAATGACGGTTCCCAGTACAACCATGACTAATGTCAGCGCGGGTACAATTGTGACGAATGCCCGCCAATATTGTGATGCGCGCGATGCGTTGCTACGGGGAACGGGCGGCGCGGCGTCTTTGTTCACTAATGCCAGTGTCAGGCAGTAAATGATATAAAGCACCACCAGCAACAAACCCGGTAGTAACGCGGCGCGGTAAAAATCTCCCACCGGCTGTTGTAATACATCACCCATAATTATCAGGATAATGGACGGCGGAATAATCTGGCCGAGTGTGCCGGATGCGCAGATAACACCGCTGGCTAGCCGCTTGTCGTAGTTGTACTTCAGCATAACCGGCAATGCGATCAGTCCCATGGTGACGACAGATGCCCCGACCACGCCGGTCGAAGCGGCCAGTAACATGCCAACCACGATGGTGGAAGCAGCCAGTCCGCCACGCACATGACCGAACAGCGCCCCCATTGATTCCAGCATTCTTTCTGCAATCCCTGATTTTTCAAGGATTAGCCCCATAAAAATAAATAGCGGCACCGCCATCAGCGTGACATTGGTCATGATTGATTGCATGCGATAGGCAACCAGCATGAAGAGTTGCAAGCCTTCCGAATAGAGGCCGAAAAACAGCGCCACACCGCCAAAGGTAAATGCCACAGGAAATCCCAGCGCTAAAAACACCAGGCAAACCAGAAACATGAACAATGCGATCAAAGCTTTTCCTGATGCCTGGGAAATTTATTGGCGAAGCCCTGACCGGTATCGCCAGCCAATAAGCGCACATTGCGTGATAAAACCGCTAATGACTGCAGCAATACGAGAAAATAGCCGAGCGGTAATAATGCGTTAAAAGCAAACCGGTAAGGCAGTCCACCCGGGTCACCGGAGATTTCCTTTATTTTGTAGGAATATGCCACAAAATCGTAAGAGCTGTAGAGAATCAACGAGCACATCGGCATCACAAAAAATATTGTGCCAAAGATATCAATTATGGCTTTTTTGCGGGGATGCATGCGTGCATAAAATACATCAACCCGTACATTGGCGTCTTCTCGCATGGTGTAAGCCGCGCCGAGTAAAAATACCGCAGCAAACAAATGCCATTCCATTTCCTGCAGAGCGATAGAGCCGTCCTGAAAAACGTAACGTACAATCACATCATAAAACACCACGCCAATCATTGCGATACATAACCAGCCAGCCAGCCAGCCGAATGCGCCGGAAAGCTTGCCGATGACATGCTCTAATTGCCGCAAAAAAAACATCGGTAATCAATTGCCCGCAACAGTCATACGATCAATTAAAATGGATCCACATTGCTTTGATCCCTGTGTTATGACGTCATTACCGATGGCAACAATACCCGCCAGCATTTGTTTTAAATTACCTGCAATGGTAATTTCTTCGACGGGATAACAAATTTCTCCACCTTCTATCCAATAACCTGTCGCGCCACGGGAGTAATCTCCGGTTACGGTATTCACCCCTTGTCCCATTAATTCAGTTACCAGCAAACCTTTATTCATTGTTTTGAGTAAGGCCGTAAAATCTTCCGGCTGGGCGTTTTCCAGAATCAGATTATGGTTGCCACCTGCGTTTCCGGTATTTTGTAATCCAAGCTTACGCGCGGAATAACTACTTAAGAAATATCCTTGTACTGTACCGTTTTCGACAACGTTACGTTCGCGTGTTGCGACACCTTCATCATCAAATGCGCCACTGGCCAGCCCTTTCTTAATAAATGGTAATTCGCGGATATGAATATCCGGGGGAAAGACCTGTTTGCCGATACTATCCTGTAAAAATGATGATTTCCGATAGAGACTGCGGCCATTAACCGCCGCGACAAAATGTCCGATCAGGCCGGATGCAATGGGAGCTTCAAACAGTACCGGTACGTCGCAAGTAGCGATTTTTTTTGCGCCAAGGCGGGCTATGGTACGCTCTCCGGCTTTCTTGCCGATGCTGCCAGCCTGTTCTAAATCCACCGCGTCTCTTGCCACGCTATACCAGTAATCGCGTTGCATCGTGTCATGATGTTGTGCAATCACCGCGCAACTCATGCTGTGACGTGAAAGTGGATAACCGCCCATGAATCCGAGACTATTGGCATATACAAATTGTGTTTCACTCAGCGAAACATTTGCACCTTCCGAGTTGGTAATACGTTTATCAATCGCTAATGCTGCGGCTTCACAATCGCGGGCGAGCTGAATTGCCTGTTCCACGGACAACGGCCAGGGATGATGTAAATCAAGGTCTGGAATGGTCTGCACCAGCAGCTCGGCGTCAGCCAATCCTGCGCAATCATCTTCAGCGGTATGCCGGGCGATGGAAAGCGCTGCAGCAACGGTATCGCTGATTGCTTTGGCAGAAAAATCTGAAGTACTGGCATTGCCGCGCTTATGGCCAATGTATACGGTTATTGACAATCCTTTGTCCCGATTGTATTCAATGGTTTCGACCGTATCCTGGCGCACGGACACTGTTTGGCCAATACCATCGGATACATTTGTTTCACAGGCGCTCGCGCCGCCTTGCCTGGCTTGATCTAAAATATCTCGCGCAATTTGCTGAAGTTTGGTGAATGGATAAGAGAAGTTTGGGGATGACACAGACATGTTATTCATAGATTTTGTTTCGAAAAAAGCATATTAAGCCACAAAGTCGTTCATAGATAGGACTTGTTACGGTGTTAAAACGCAAGCCTCAAAAGATATGGCGTATGATAGCAGCTTCTTGACTTTGCTTTATAATGGTTGCCGTGGAAAATAATGACAAGCAGGTTGTGCAACCCAGTAAAACGCGGCGTAAGCAGGAAATGCACGCGTTGCAAGATATTGGCGAACAAATGATTGCGTTGGATATTCATCAGCTGAATGAACTTGATTTGCCGGAAATATTGATAAATGCGATTTTGGACGCGAAGCAGATTAAAAAGCATGGTGCTTACCGTCGGCAAACACAATATATCGGCAAGTTAATGCGCAATATTGACGTGTTATCGCTTCAAGAAAAATTGGCTTTCTGGCACAATTTGAAACTGCAACAAACAGCCAGACAACACCTATTGGAACACTGGCGCGAACGGTTGTTGTCAGATGAAAAAGCTTTTACAGAATTCGGCCGGAAATATCCGTCGGCCGATATGCAACGCTTACGAATGCTGGTGCGCAAAACCCATAAGGAAAGAATCGCCAATAAGCCTCCGAAAAGCTTTCGCGCATTATTTCATGAATTGCAGACAATTATATCCGACGCTGAGAACGAAAATTCCTGACAGTTTATCCGCGACGTGTTGGTACAGGCCCGCAATTTATTTATCGCTGAGCGTCTTAATATGCGCTGTTACGCAACGTCCCAGCGCATTTAATTCATAGCCACCCTCCAGTACTGACACGATGCGGCCGTCGGCAGTTTTTTCAGCCAGCGTTTTTAGTTGTTGGGTTACCCAAACATAATCCGCATCTGCCAGTTGAAATTGCGCCAACTCATCATCGGCATGTCCGTCAAAACCCGCCGAAATAAACAGCATTTCCGGTTGAAAATCGTTCAGTGCCGGTAACCAGCGTTCCGTTACCGCTTTGCGGAAGGTTGTTCCGTCACAGCCAGCAGAAAGTGGAACATTAACAATATGCTTGCTGATCGTTTCCGCGCCGCGATAGGGATAATACGGATGCTGAAAGGTGGAACACAGCATAACCCGAGCGTCATCACGAAAAATATCTTCGGTGCCATTACCATGGTGCACATCAAAATCAGCGATTGCAATACGCTGTAGACGGTATTTCTCGATTGCGTGCGCAACCCCGATGGCGACGTTATTGAACAGGCAGAAACCCATTGCACGATCGGATTCAGCATGGTGGCCTGGCGGGCGCACTGCGCAAAAAACATTTTTCACTTGCTGCGACAAAATTAAATCCACGGCCATCACTGTTGCTCCCGCTGCACGCAACGCGGCATTTAGCGATTGTGGGTTCATGGTGGTGTCAGGATCCAGATAAGCCAGCCCGGATTCAGGAGACGTGCTCTGTATATTTTTAATATAGTCCGGGGTATGCGCCCGTGCCAACTGTTCAACAGTTGCCAGTGGGGCTTCGTATTGCTGAAGCTGATTCATTAGACCGCTGGCAAGCAGGTTGTCTTCAATAGCTTTGAGTCGTTGCGGACATTCCGGGTGATAGGCACCCATTTCATGTTTAAAACAATCCGGATGGCTGATGTAGGCAGTTTGCGATTTCATACGATCGTAAAAAGAAAGGAGAACGCTTAGGCATTATGGCGAAAAAGTACGACAGGTTGCAATATTTCTTACAAGTTGAGCGCAATTTGCGCAATCGAAATTGATGCGCTGTGTCTGTGGTTTAGGGTTTATCTGGACAGCGGTTGAAGAGGGTAATTCTGGGCGGCCTTATAACTTGATTTGTTTGTGTTCCACCTCGCAATTCAGCCGCCTGCATCCTCTCATTGCAGGAATTAGGCGGCTGAAAGCGAAATTTAAAAACAGACGAGAATTTTTTTATTCTCGCTATTTCTTTGGTCTATTCATTTTCGGATACATTAGAATCCTAATAAGAATCAGCTTCCTCTTCAACTTCTTCTGCTGCATCTTCTATTGCTTCTTCTGCATCTTCAGCTGCTTCATCAGCTTCTTCAGTTGCGTCTTCTGCGGCTTCTTCCGCTGCTTTGGCTGCATCAGCTGCTTCTTGTTTTACTCTGTTGAGTTCTTCGTCTGTTAACGGATCCTCAAAGTCTTTATAAAGACTTGGCGGATGTTGGGCTGGCTTAGGATCGCCGCAGGCTGTCAATGTAAAAGTAAACGCCATTAAAACAGCGGTAATAAGTAAATTTCTCATTATTTCTTCCCTTTAATATTATTAAAAAGTTATCGTGATAATGCTTTAATTTCATTGACTTGCTGTGGCAATCTTAAAAAGCATAGTCAATACATTATACGCAACACCGTGGAGATTTGGGCATTTATCCGTATTTCATTTAAAATTCTCTCAATTCAGTTCTGATCACCGCGGACTTTTACGAGTCAGTACGGAAGTACATAATAGGTTTTAAGTGTATTTCAAAAAGGCGTTACGGCCGACCAAGATTTTAATCAGTTGTCAAACAGAATATCGACAGCATTTTTTGAACCAAGATAAACAGGCACGCGCTGATGCAGTGTTTCCGGTTCGATATTCAGTACAGCGTCATTCCGGCTCATCGCCTTGCCGCCGGCTTGCTCCATAATAAAGCCCATCGGAATTGCTTCGTAAAGCAGGCGTAGTTTTCCCGTCGTATTCTTATCGTCGGCCGGATAGAGAAAAATGCCGCCCTTGAGTAGCGTACGATGCATGTCAGCGACCATCGCGCCGACGTAGCGCATGCCAAGCCCTGTTTCTTGTTTCAGGCGCTCAAGATTTGCATCCATATTATCCAGCCATTTGTCAGCATTAGATTCATTAACTGAATAATAGCCGCCCGTTTCCGGGATTTGTATATCGGGATGGCTTAACTCGAAGCGCGCATTGGAAGGATTAAAAGTATACCCGCTTACCCCGGCGCCAACTGAGCAAACCAGCATCAGTGCGGGACCATAAAGCACATATCCTGCGGCAATTACATCCTGTCCCGACTGTAAGGTATCTGAAACATGCGGACGTTCAGAATTCGCGGTCTTGCGTTTTACTACGGAAAAAATCGTTCCGACCGGGCCATCGACATCAAGATTGGAAGAACCATCCAGCGGATCCACTAGTACAAGATAGTCAGATCGGGTATATTCATCGATGACAAGCAGTTCCTCTTGCTCTTCTGAGCCAACTGCGCAGACAAAACCTGTTGAGCGCATTTCTTCAAGAAATATTTCGTCAGAGAGGACATCCAGCAATTGCTGTTGTTCTCCCTGCACATTTTCGGCGCCGGCTTTTCCCAATACGCCACGGAAAATTGCACCACGCAAAACAGCAGCAATTTCAATGGCTGCACGCCCAACACCCTGGATGATAGGCATCATTGCTGCGCCGTTTTTTCCCTGTTTTGCAATGCTGTTCAGTGTAACCGACATATTTACTCCTATAGATATTAAGCGACCGTATAATCCTAAGAATCGTGCGAGACCGCAACAAATTAGAACGTGCAAAAAATAATAAGCGGTTCAAATCAACGATATTATTCTCCATCTGGCTCAGAAAAAACCATCTATCCGTGGCTTTTTAGGATAATAGCAGGCAAGTGTTTCAGTAACAAAGGTGGCGAAAGGAATACTTTCAATCAATTTGCTCCTTTAACTTCAGAAAAAAAATGATTGGCATTGAAGTTAAAGCTGTTGATTGTTACATGAGTGTCAAACGGTACATTGTTTTTTGCGCTGTTGTCGCTATTTGAAGTTTTTTTAGTGCGCGCAGCTGGAACCTGGTAAGAGCTTGAAAAATTGCGAATATCCATGGGGTGCCGCGCATATTCTTACTTGGACGGTAATTCATCCTGGATGTTCCTTGGTACCTCTGGTTGTAGGAATGCTGGCATTATTTTTCCTCAGTGAATGCGTCACGATACAGGGACCGAATCTGTTCAATGTTTTTTTCCGCCTCGTCCAGTGTGCAGGAATAACTGGTTTCGGGCGCCAGTTTTTCATCAACATACCCCACCACGCGAAGGCAGTTGCGGGAAATTGTTACGGTGACCGGTTCATGCGCGGCGAAAAAAGCCCTTAGGCGCCCTTGCGCTTCCAAAAGTTGCACTGGATCAATATTCGCTTTGCTGATATTGCCCAGCACGAAGAAAAAGTCGTTGTCTTCGGCATCCGGTGCGGAATGGTATTTATGCAAAATATTTGCCACATTGAATGCGCGGCGAAGCTGATTGATAGAATTTAAGTATATGCCATTGCTGTATGGCCAGCCCATCGCAACGGCGTCTTGTCCTTGTATAGAAAAAGACCGCAGATATGGAACGACATTGCGGCTTGTAAAGGAATACGGCCCGCCATCGATAAATCCGCCAATTGTCACGTCAAACGGGAGAAGCGTTTTTTCTTTTAGGATTTGCAGCGCTGCCTTTAAATCCATTGGGCGTGTTTGATTACACAAGTTTATGTAGTTTTCGTTGATGATGTGCTTACCCGCGCGATGCCCTTCAAGGCCAATGATAGTGCTGTGCACCTGTTGTAAACAATAAGGCACAAATTTCTTGCCAAGCAAGCCGCTTAATTGATTGGTTGCGCCGCGAATTAATTCTGCAATCTGCGGGGGTTTGTCGCCATAGAAAGCGACCAGCGTAACGTCCATTTTTCCCGGCTGTGGTATGCCCACGTTTAACCTCCGAATTAATCGCGTAATGTATTTGCCTGGTAACGCTGTCGTGCTGATACAGGTGGATACTCAACGGTTTGATACATCAAGTGTGATTGCAGCGTATTTTGATACGCAATCACAAAAACAGCATTAGTCTTGGGTCTAACCGACTGGTTTAGTTTAAATATGCATGATTGAGAGTGCAACATCCGATTATTCCATGCCGGTTAAAAATAACCGGACGCATTTGTTGATTTGTTTGAATATTCAACGATGGTTTTGGTGGGCTCGTGCAAACAGGGCTGCGGCTGTATCACCGGGGCTGGCGCAATAAATTATGATACAGTTATCAGATACATCTGGATCAATATTAAAATATTCAAAGAATCATTGCGGCGCTTTTTGAAAAATCAAATACCAACATGGCGGAATTTAAAGTTTTAAAGCCGGGTCATAATTGCTGGCGTATAGAACACGCGAAGCGTGTAGCTTTCCTTGTCGATGGCGATGCTTATTTTCGTGCGTTATTTGAGGCAATCAAGGAAGCCAGACATTCAGTTTTTATTCTTGCATGGGATTTTGATAGCCGCGTGCGCTTAGTGCGTGATGATATAAAAGACGATGCAATGCCCTGTCAGCTGGGTGCTTTTCTTGATGCAGTTGTCAAACGTCGCAAAGAACTAAATGCTTATGTGTTGAATTGGGACTGGTCGATGATTTACGCGCTTGAGCGGGAATTACTTCCATTATATAAACTTGAATGGAAAACGCATCGAAAAGTACATTTCCAATTGGATAGTGAATGTCCAGCAGAAGGTTCTCAGCATCAAAAAGTGGTGGTTATCGACAATAAAATCGCATTTGTAGGGGGGATTGATCTTGGAAAGCATCGTTGGGATACGCCTGCGCACCGGCCGGATGATAAGCGGCGAACCGATTCAGATGGAAATAAATACCCACCTTTTCATGACGTGCAAATGCTGGTTGAAGGGGATGCGGCCTCTGTTTTAGGTGAATTGTTTCGTGAGCGTTGGCATGTTGCGACCGGGCAACGGCTCGGCAATGAGGCAAAGCAATACGCATCAACACCTTGGCCGGTTCATGTTGATGCCGCTATCAAAAACGTAAATATTGCGATTGCCCGCACCAAACCCGCTTGCGAAGGGTCAAGCGAAGTCCGTGAAGTGGAGTATTTGTATTTGGATATGATCGCTGCGGCTAAACGTTATATCTATATTGAAAACCAATATTTTTCATCCTGGAAGATAGCCGATGGGCTGTCGAAACGGCTTCAGCAGCCGGATGGGCCGGAGGTCGTACTGATACAGCCGCTAATGACGGGTGGCTGGTTGGAACAAAATACCATGGATGTATTGCGGAGCCGCTTGTTGCGGCAGTTGCGTGAGGCTGATCAGCATGACCGCCTGCGGGTGTATTATCCGGATTTAGAGGGTTTGGGTGATGTGCATATCAGTCTTCACAGTAAAATTATGGTTGTTGATGATACGTGGTTACGGGTGGGTTCTTCCAATCTGAGCAATCGATCTATGGGGCTGGACAGTGAATGTGATTTGGCGATAGAAGCCGCTGGAAATGATCAACAATCTGCTGTGAATTCTTTTCGCAACCGGCTGCTGGCCGAGCACCTGGGGGTAGAGCCTGCGAAGGTTGACGAACAATTATCGGAGAAACAATCTTTAATTGCCACCATTGAATCCTTGCAGGGCAATTCTCGCACATTTAAACCACTTAAAGGTCATGTGTCTGAATTTGCTGAAGAATTTCTCCCTGATGAGAAGATTGTTGATCCTGAGCGTCCCTTGGAACCGGAGCAGCTCGCAGAATTATTGCTTCCCATTGAAGAGCCGCGCTCCACCAGTGACCACATGCTATCGACGGCGATTATATTAGGCATTTTGACGGCACTGGTCGGTGCATGGCATTGGACGCCACTGGGAGACTGGTTGAATCTTGAAATGCTGTCGCAATCAGCTGAATGGCTTAGACAAAGCATCTACGCGCCGGTTATTGTTATCGGGGTCTATCTGATTTGCGGCCTTGTCGCTATTCCTGTTATCTTGCTGATTATTATTACGGTAATAATCTTCGGGCCCTGGAGTGGATTCGCTTATGCATTAATTGGTGCAGAACTCAGCGTTTTTCTGGGTTATGGGGCAGGCAGGCTGCTTGGCCGAAAGGCTATACGCTGGTTTGCAAATGATAAAATTAACCGCCTTAGTCGCATTCTGGCACGAGGAAATTTGAAAAGTATCATTACGGTTCGTATGATACCCATCGCATCTTTTACAGCTACCAATATGATAATGGGCGCTAATCATGTCCATTTTCGGAAACTGGCGTTAGGGAGTCTGCTGGGGATGATTCCCGGTATTTTGGCGATTTCATTATTCGCTGATAGACTGGCTGGTCTGGTGCATGCGCCGAGTCTGCTCAGTTTTTTCTTGCTGGTTTTTGTCGTGATTATGGTCGCGATGGTGGCTGTCGGTTTAAAAAAATGGTTATCCAAATAAAATGGAGCGTTTGCGGACACAATTGCTTCGATTCGGGCAAAGAAACTGCGTGAGTCCACTGAATTTAACCGATACAATATCTTATAATGGTTTCGGTCTATGGTGAAAGCGCCAATTCAGGTATGCGTCTAACTGTCGCCACCTATAATATTCATGCCGGTGTCGGTGTTGATGGCCAGTTTCAGCCGGGACGTATTGTTCAGGTGTTGCAGGAACTAAAAGCGAATATCATTGCACTTCAAGAGGTTGAGCATCATGCCGTTGGAGATCACGATCTGTTGGATTACCTGGCGATAGAGACGAAAAGCACAGCGATAGCAGGTCCTCTTCTGCTGCGTGGCACGAGAGATTATGGTAACGCTTTATTGACGACACTGCCTGTATTGTCAATAAATCGTGTTGACCTGAGTTTGCCAAAATGTGAGCCACGCGGTGCACTAGATGTTGTGCTTAATTGGAATGGTTTGCGTGTGCAGGTAGTCGCAACTCATCTTGGATTGAGATGCTGGGAAAGACGATCTCAAGTTCGCCGCTTGCTCAGTTTATTCGATTCTAGCGCGGCAGATATCACTATTTTTATGGGCGATATCAATGAATGGTTTTTTGCGGCGCCTACTTTGCGCTGGTTACATGGCTATTTCCAGCAACGTCCCGCAACTTATGCAACTTATCCTGCCCGCTTGCCTGTTGTCGCGCTGGATCGCATTTGGCTACGTCCAAAAAGCTTTTTGGCGGATATGGCGGTTCACGGCAGTTCTACTGCCCGTGCTGCGTCTGATCACCTGCCTTTAAAAGCAATTATCGAAAGGTAACTGATGCGTCTGCAGTATAGGCTGCATCACCTTATGTTTTTCTGGTTTGTTGAGTTGTTACAATAGCTGGTGCCGTCATACAAGCAAGTCCGGTAAGCCGTCAACTATTTAGTTGCGGTTAGCGGCGGCGGGTAAAACCATTGCTTCAACTGTAGGCTCAAATATTTCTTCGTCGAATGCCTTGTCACCATCGATTACGGGTTGACCATCGACCTTTAGTCCATGAAAATCATAGTGTCTTGGGTCGGCGAGATGAGACAGTTGGATGTTTTGGATGGATCTGAACATGGTTTCAAGACGGCCTGGGAATTTTTTGTCCCATTGTTGCATCATTTCTTTAATCGCTTGACGCTGAAGATTTTGTTGGGCGCCGCACAAATTGCATGGAATAATCGGAAAATTTGCCATATTGGCATAGGCGGCCAGGTCTTTCTCTTTGCAATAGGTCAGCGGGCGAATGACGATATGTCGGCCGTCGTCGCTGATAAGTTTGGGTGGCATGGCTTTGAGCTTGCCGCCATAAAACATATTCAGAAACAGTGTTTCCAGGATATCGTCACGATGATGGCCCAGTGCAATTTTAGTTGCGCCTAATTCACCGGCAACGCGGTAGAGCGCCCCTCTGCGCAAACGTGAGCATAGGCTGCAAGTGGTCTTGCCTTCTGCAATCACGCGCTTGACGACGCTGTAAGTGTCTTGCTCGATAATTTGAAAAGGGATGCCGATTTTGGTTAAATATTCGGGCAGCACATGTTCTGGAAAACCGGGCTGTTTTTGATCCAGATTAACCGCAATCAATTCAAATTGCAGTGGCGCATGGGCTTGCAGATTACGCAGAATATCGAGTAATACATAACTGTCCTTGCCGCCCGATAAACATACCATTATCCGGTCACCAGCTTCGATCATATTAAAATCTGCAATTGCAGTACCTGCCTGGCGGCGTAAACGTTTATGCAGTTTGTTGTTATTGTACTGTTCTTTTTTTGAAACCATTTATTGTAATCCTTGTTTGTAAGCTAGAACTGCTATCATGAAAATTAGTAAAAATAGACAAATACGCTGGAACAATTTAGCATTGATGTTTTCTAATTTCCGGTATTGGCGAAGATAACAGCTCAGCTGCTAAGGGATCGTATGAAAAAATATCCGATTATACGCTTTACGTTTGCAGTCTTGATGATATTGTCATCCGCATGTGCATCTGCGGAAAACGGCAATATCAAAGCGGATGCTGCTATCGGTAAGCCTGGCGATCCGGGTAAAGTAGATCGTACGATAAGAATAACTGCTATCGAGTATATGTTTTTGCCTTCAGAGATTGATGTGACACAACATGAAACTATCAAGTTTGTGATCATTAACAAAGGTGAAAAAAAACATGAAATGGTCATGGATACCAGGAGAAATTTAAAAAAACACGCCAAAATGCGCCGGCTTGATCCAGAAACTGTTACCCATGGGCCAAACCAGATTTCGGTTGAGCCGGGTGAGCAGAAAACGCTAATCTGGGCATTTACCAACCCAGGTACAATTGACTTCGCTTGCCCTTTGCCTGGCCATTTTAAAGGGATGTACGGAAAAATTAATGTGGAGACTAAATGAAAATACGTATTAGACCAATATTACATTCAGTCCTGGCAGCATGTCTGCTGTTCGGGGTAATAACTTATGCCGCGGCGACAACAACGGTTGAGGTTTACAAAAGTCCAACCTGTGGATGCTGTGACAAATGGGTGGATCACATGCGCGACCATGGATTTACAGTTAAAACCCATGATGTGGGCAATAAAGAAATCAGAAAAAAAATGGGAATGTCTGAGTCACTTGGTTCATGCCATACGGCTACTATAAATGGCTATGTTTTTGAAGGCCACATTCCAGCGCCGGATATTAAACGTTTTCTCAGGGAACGACCCAAAGCATTGGGCCTGGCTGTGCCGGATATGCCACATGGCTCACCGGGGATGGAAGGAAGCCGTGTTGACCCCTACAGTGTGTTGTTGGTCAAAGAGCGCGGTGATTCACGAAGAGACACGACGATCTATAACCGGTACGATCCAAATGCCAAATCACGGTCCGAACCAGCGCAAACGGACACAGAAGGAGCGCAAGATGGTTCAGTCATGCGGCTAAAATAGCAAACTCGATACTTACCTGTGTAATATGATGCAAACTCTTTTGTTGATAATTGGTGTTGTGCTGGTCCTTGGCTGCGAGGATACGGCGTCAACGGATAACAGTCCGGCCAAATTTTCTTTTTTCAGTAACGAAGAAGGATTGGCTGTTCGTAATTTCGATCCGGCGCAAATCGAACGCGGAGAAAAGGTTTACCGCGCTAATTGTGTTGGCTGCCACGGACAAAATGGCGAGGCCACCCCGGATTGGCGCAAACCCAATGAAGATGGCAGGTATCCGCCGCCGCCACTGAATGGAACAGCTCATACCTGGCATCATTCGACAGAAGTTCTAAAAAAAACCATACTTAAAGGCGGTCCGCCAGGATTCGGTGCCATGCCAGCTTGGGAGGGCAAGCTAACGGAACAGCAAGTTGATGATGTAATCGTGTGGATTAAGTCGCTGTGGCCGGATGATGTTTACGATGTTTGGTACAAAAATTTCGAGACTCAACAATAACAATTGCGCCGTAATTTGGTGGCTAAGATGTTGATATTCCATTTGCAGTAATCCTCTTTAACTTATCCATACAAAAAGAACCTGAATTTGTTGCGGAAATCACTTCTGCCCAGGGATTCCTATGGTATATACAAAAAACACTCCTGCGTTACTGATCATTGGACTGGTAATGCTGGCGATCTGGTATTTTGCTGAGAGCGCTATTATGGCACCCGTCATTGAACACCTGGCGGCGGGTAAAGCCTATCGCTATACGTCTGAGCTTAGCACCATTCCGTTTTATTTTGGTGTCGTGGCGACAGTTTTTGGCATTTGGCAATGGTTTGGTGCACACAAGGAAGGACACTGGGATTACTATTCATCTACCATCGCTGGCGGTATGTTTATCTTATTAATCACCATGCTTGTCCGTTGGTTTATTGCGCCGGAAATTGCTGTAGTCGGCACACAGCTGGGTGAGGTTGGTAACACCGGTAAATTTATCCATGAATTACTGGGGTTAAATTATGTGGTGATTGGCATTGTCACCGGGATTATGATTGTGAATGTCTTAAAAATACCCGGATGGGCAGAAAACGGTGTGCGCCTGTCCCGCCTTGGCCTAAAAACCGGCGTTATTCTCTTGGGTGCTTTGTATAGCGCGGCTGAACTGAAGAATCTGGGCGGATTGTCCATAATTATGATTGGTTTTTTTGTGCTGGGCTCGGTGGCAATCGTGTTATGGATGGGTGCAAAACGCAATATTCCCAGTTCCATGGGCGGCGTCCTTTCTGCCGGGGTGGGTGTTTGTGGCGTATCCGCAACCGTCGCTGTTGCGCCGGTGGTTCAGGCCAAACCAGTAGAAATCGCCTATACAATAGGTACTATTTTGCTGTGGGGCGTGGGTTGCATGTTTTTATTTCCGGTCATTGGTAACATGCTGAATATGAGTTATGTTCAATTCGGGGCGTGGGCAGGGACCGGTATTCTGAATTCGGCGCAGGTCGCGGGCGCTGCGCTGGCATATCAACCCGATGGCATTGAAACGCTTAAGGTTGCCGAGATCTTTAATATAACCCGGGTTTTGATATTACCGGTTATCGTGCTTTGGCTGGCGCTGTGGTATGTGAAACAGGAGGGAAATACAGCAGCGCAGGTCAATGTCGGAAAAGTGGTCATTGAAAAATTCCCGATCTTTGTACTGGGTTTTATTTTGATGTTTGCACTCTCGACAACGGGTGTTTTTGCGCCAGCGAATCATTATCAGGGCAAGTTTTTCGGTAATACGTCTGAGCAGGGCTTTAAACAAGATAACCTGTTAAATACCGAACAAATAATCTTGTTACAATCAGAGATGAATCATGTTCAGCGCGCCGATTACCGAGAAGCGCTGCAGCGCTTATTGGAAAACGGCAAAATTATGTCCATAGAAGATGATACCACAGTGAGAGGATTGATTAATTCAGGGACATTGTCGCCGGATGCGAACAAAATCCTTAAAAATGCGCATGATGCCGTGCGCCATACCGCAAAAAAGATTGAGGCGTTCCGGGAATGGATTACCTGGCTATTTGCTTTTGGGCTCGTCGGACTGGGGATGCAAATTACCGTCGGTTCGATGAAGCAGGCCGGCGGGCAACCGGCAATTATTGGCGGAATTGTTGGATTCATTAAAGCGGCTTTGTCGCTGGTTATTGTTATGATGTTGGTGAGTGAAACTGTCTAATAGGTAACTTTATGGAAAAACAGAAAACGCAATCGTTTGACCGTGGTTCGGCGCTGTCTATTTTCGGCAGTGATCGCAAAGAAGATTTGATCGCATTGGTGTTGGCGCTTGTTCTTTCTTTGTTTATCTATATCAGTTATTAAGGTGCCAGCAAGTTATCTTTGCTTGCGTGTCGGCTGTGTTTAAAAATATTTTGCTGGCAAGCCATGGCACTGCGGGTGCATTGGCTGCTGAAAACAAGGCACTAGCCCTATGTGCCAAAGGCGGAAAAATCCATCACTTGTTTGTTGTTCCTTCATTCTGGCAAGGAATGACAGGTGACGATTGGCTCAATAACGGTACGACGCGAGACCATTTCCGTCGTTATCTTGAACATGCGCTTGGCAATGAGGTGGACAACCATTGTGAACGGGTCAGTAACAATACGGCCAGGCATAAATTGCAATACAGCAAAGAAATCCTGCTGGGTGAACCCAGTAGTGCTTTGGTAGATGCCAGCAATAAAAAACGGTTTGATCTGATTGTTATGGGTTCGCGTCGACCGAGTGGTGAGAAAGGCTTGCGTTCACGGATGCTCAGCAAAGACCTGGTGCATCGCATCCAATTACCGTTGCTCATTGTTCCTCATCCGTTGTTCACTCACGATGTGCAATCGGCCTGAAGCCTATATACAATCGAAGGACGTAGCATGGGCTTCAATTAATACGACCTTTGACGTCGAAGAATTAAAGCTGTTCTGTCAGGATGTTGAGCGATTATTCCGCATCAATCCGATGCTGAATTTCAGAAAATGGCAGGTGCTTGGACCGCATTGTTATCGTTTTTCGGGTCAAAATGTCAGTCAGACTGTACCTTTTGATTTTGATCTTGTGATGACTGTCAGGCAAATTAACGATGGTGTTAAAATCGATTATCAACATGGTTTAAAAACCAGTACGTTCGTCATTATTGAGCCTGTTGAAGGAAATGCGCCGTGGCGCACCAGGCTGACGATCATTGATAATTACAATGCGGCATCACAACGGGTGCAGCGGCAACAATTACATACGGTTGACAAGAGCATTACTGTCTGGGCCGAGCATTTACAACGATACTTGCATAGCTGGCAGCAATGGTCCCATATTGCTCCCTGGCGCTGGTATATGCAGAAAGTCTGGCAGCCGATGAAACCCGCAGGCCGTCGCATTACTTATATATTGCTGTGGGTTGCCGGAGTAGAATTTTCCTTAATACTGTTTGGCATGGTTATTTATTATTTGGAGAACCGTTAATCAAGCAGATAAGTATCCAGTAACTCTATGGAAAATCACGGGACAGTCCTGCGCCATCGCAAATCCGGTCAATTTTTTAAGTAGACTGACCCGTTAATAAGCTTCATCAGAATAAAGATCTGGTCGAAGTTATTCTTCCTGAATTGGATTCTGACTTTGCTTTAACTGATCAATTTCTGCAATAATTGATTTTCTCTCTTCCTCCAGTTCCCTGTAATGCTGATAAAGACGATCCAGGTCGGCGGAATATTCCTGTATCCGTTGATGTTTTTCCTTTTCGCCTTCAATAAAGTCTTCATACTCGGGTGCGGGTCCGCTTTTTCCTGCCTCGCTTGGCGGCACATAAAGCGGGGCGTTTTGCATGTCCATACGGCGCATTTCCTGAGTCATTTGAAATCGCTGGAATGCTACCTGTGTCTCTTCCTGTACCCGGACTAATCTCTCCTCAAGTCTATATATTTCTTCATTAACATCTGCTTGCGCCCACGCTACTATCGGGGCAATCAGTAATAAAAAAAGAATCTGTTTCATGTTATCAATCAGTTTTCTCAGCAATAGCTAAACAATACGCCCATACTTTGTTTTGTCAAGCGCTGAAATACTAAGTTTGCGGGTAGTCTGGGAAAATATAAAATTAGTGGGGTTATTCGTTTGAAGCAAGTAACGACAGATAAATCTCCCGATAGGAAACGGCGCTAGTCCGCCAACTAAAATCTTTTGCCATGCCGTTTTTTTGCAGACGCCGCCAGACTTTCTTATTATCATAGGCAGTAACAGCGCGCTGGATGGTTTTCATAAATTCATCCGCTGTCATGTCCTTAAACAGAAAACCGCTGGCGTTCCCGTCGTTGGTCAGGAGCGCAGATGGACAATCCACCACGGTATCCAGCAGGCCGCCCGTTGCATGCACCACGGGCGGCGTGCCATAACGCTGGCTATACATTTGATTCAGGCCACAGGGTTCGAACCGTGACGGCATCAAAAATCCGTCTACGCCCGCTTCGATTAAGTGAGACAATTTTTCACTGAAACCAATATATGCGGCTATTTTTGTTGGATGAGTTTTGCTTAAGTTTGCGAATTCAACTTCATATTCTGTCATGCCATTGCCAAGAACCACCAGTTGAGCAGGAAGTTTTATTAATTCAGGGGCTACCTGCAATAATATATCGCAGCCTTTTTGATGGCTTAAGCGACTGATTGTTCCAAACAGGGGAATTTCCGGGTCAACATTTAACCCCATTGCCAATTGCAGCGCTTTTTTATTAGCGTCTTTAGTCGTTAGCCTTTTGCTGGTATAGGTCCGCGGAATAAGCGGGTCAATCGCGGGATCCCATTCGGTCGTGTCAATGCCATTGATGATGCCGCTGATGTTTTCTTTGCGTGTTGAAAGCAATCCTTGCATGCCGAAACCGAGTGGTTCAGACTGGATTTCCTCTGCATAGCTGGGACTTACGGTAGAGATATGATCGCAATAATAAAGCCCTGCTTTGAGGTATGACATGTTGCCATAATATTCGACACCATGCATGTTAAAACTGTCTGAGGGCAATCCAAGCTGAGCAACGCTCCCAGGTGGGAAAATACCTTGAAAGGCCAGATTATGGATGGTCATTAGGGACGCTGCTTTTTTTCCTGAATGATAATTCAGATAGGCAGGAACAAGTCCACTTTGCCAATCGTTACAGTGAACAACTTGCGGATGCCAGGCAAGTGGACTGGCATCGCTGGCCAGAATCGCACCAATTTTTGACAGCAAGCCAAAACGTAATCCATTATCCGGCCAGTCCTGTGCGGACGTGTCTGAATAAGGCCCGCCATCGCGTTGATACAGTCCTGGACAGTCAATGATAAATACAGGAACACTGACGGAATTATTAACGGGTAGTTTCGCAGACAACAGGGTGGAGGGCGGATACTGGGACAGCGTACTAAAATTTGCCAGTTTACGTTTATATTTAAGCCCTGAGAGAACTTTGGGATAACCTGGAATGAGTATACGCACGTCTACGCGGAGCGAACGTAACGCCGCCGGTAACGCTGCGCTGACATCGCCCAGGCCACCCGTTTTGATGAGTGGATGCACTTCAGGCGTAACAAATAAAACGCGAAGATCGCGGCGTGAAGTATTGGATGGCATCAGCTAATGGTACGACAAACAATTAAGAGGGAAAAAGTAAAAAAGTTGGCTTTAACCAGGATATTTCATACTTTCACAAAAAGCGGCATTTTACCCGAATGTTACCTGTCTTGTGGCTGGAGTTTCGCTCTTTTATTTATACTTCGGCAACGATTCGAAATCGTGATTCAGGTATCTTGCCGTTTCAGCTTCTTAATCTGTGCTTCATTCAAACATTCTTTACGTTGGCTTGCTATGTCTGTGATATTTTTGCATTCAGCCGGTCCAAACAACTGGAATAATCTGGATTAAATTATACCCAATCCAATGATGATACTTTGAATAAGGCTGCTGCGTCTATTGGTTTGCTTTGAAATAATTCATTAAACCGTTTGTTGACGAATCGTGAGAGTTAACTGTTTCTGTTTGGTTCAAATCAGAAAGAATTTTCCCCGCGAGTTGTTTTCCCAGTTCTACGCCCCACTGATCGAATGGATTGATGTTCCAGATGACACTTTGCACAAAAACCTTATGCTCATAAAGCGCGATAAGTGAGCCGAGGGTTTTCGGATCCAACTTTTTAAACAGAATGGATGTCGTCGGATGATTTCCTGGAAAAATTTTGTGAGGCAGTAATGCTTTGCGTGATGCTTCCGGTATTCCTTGTGATATGAGTTCATTTCGAACTTCACTTTCATTTTTTCCCCGCATTAATGCTTCTGTTTGCGCAAAAAAATTGGCCAGTAACAAACGGTGATGATTGCCAATCGGATGATGGCTCTGACATGGCGCCAGAAAATCCGCAGATACGGATTGCGTGCCTTGATGAAGTAACTGATAAAAAGCATGCTGGCCGTTTGTACCGGGTTCTCCCCAAACGACGGGACTGGTATTATAATCGAATACTTCGCCGTCACGGGTAATGCGTTTGCCATTGCTTTCCATTTCCAGTTGTTGCAGATATGCGGGAAAACGATGTAAATACTGATCATACGGTAATATTGCATGGCTTGTGACGCCAAAAAAATTGATTTGCCATATGCCAATTAAGCCAAGCATAACCGGTAAGTTTTTTTCCAGGGGTGCAATCATAAAATGTTGGTCCATCTCTCTGGCGCCAGCAAGCAGGGAAGAAAAATTTTCCATGCCAATAGCCATTGCAATCGGCAAGCCAATTGCTGACCATAATGAATACCGGCCACCCACCCAATCCCAGAACGGGAACATATTCTCGGCATGAATGCCAAATTGTTCCACGGCTGATTGATTTGTAGAAACTGCAACAAAGTGCATGGCAATATCGTTGTCGCTTCCCCCGTGCGTTAGAAACCAGTGTCGTGCAGAATTTGCATTAGTAATGGTTTCCTGGGTTGTGAAAGTTTTTGAGGCGATGATAAAAAGTGTTGTGTCAGGATTCAATTGTCTGAGTGTTTCTGAAAGCTGCGAACCGTCGATATTGGAGACAAAGTGAACAGAGATGTGCGGTGATCCATAGGGTTTTAATGCTTCTGTCACCATGACGGGACCAAGATCGGAACCACCAATGCCGATATTTACAATATCGGTAAATGCTTTGCCTGAGTAGCCTTTTTTTTCACCGCTGCGAACAGCATTAACGAAGCGGGTTATTTGTTGCAATACTTGCTTTACTTCGGGTATCACATCGACGCCATCCACGAAGACCGGGTGCGCCGCACGTAAAGCAATGTGCAGCGCGGCACGATGTTCGGTTTGGTTAATTTTATCCCCTGAGAACATACGGGTAATCCAATTCTCCAGGTGCTGTTGACGTGCAAGCGCCAACAGTAAGTCGATGGTCTGCTGATTTACCGGGTGCTTTGCATAATCAAGCAGGATATCGTTAAATAGCAGAGAGAATTTATCAAAGCGATGTGGATCCTGATTAAAAAGATCGCGTAAATGGTGTTGCGCCATTATCGGTTGGTGCGCCTGCAAAGCGCGCCAGGCGGGTGACTGAGTGAGTGTAGACATAATATTTTAAAATGTATGAATTATTTCATTTGTCCGCATGGAATAGTGGCGGTAACTCTGGCGGGTACCCCGCCGATATAAATATTTTCTGGATGTAACTATTCAGATTGCGCCTGCCATTCGTCAATTCAAGGTGCAAAATGTGAGTTTACACGTGTCAATGATCATTTTGTAACGCCAAGTGGCGGATGTTAGCGGGATGCTAATGTTTATATCTGAATTATGATTCAGAATCAGTGTGATATGTAGCTTGAGTTGTTTTTGTGTGGTAATCTCGACATGCCCGTGGCTTGCTCACAAATCGAATGCTATTTTGTGCGTTAGTAACGTTTCTGGGTTCTGTTATTTTGATTAATATTGTCATGCCCTGCATTACATGCACCAGCCATTTCAGTACAAATTGTTTTGTTAATATGGACCCTAGCTGCTTAATCCTAAGATTCATAGTTGGCCGTAACGTAATTGTTAATCTCATGAAAACCAGACAATTATTTTTCAATGAGGCACCCCCGCTAAAATGAGAATCGCTAATAAAAATAACCCCGAACTATATTTTGAATAAGATCGGGGTTAGCGGTTTGTGATGTTCCAGGCTGTAACTGCCTGGGATACTTATTTTACAGACTAAAAGATAAGGCTTGCTTCGGATAAGGGTCCAGAACCCATAAACTCAATCATGACATCGTCCGCTGCTGTGAAATCACCGTCCATATTTGCATCAACAAACAAAAATGTTTGTGAGACGCCAAATTCCGGAGGAAGTGGAATTTCAGAGAAAGCTGCGCCACGATCACCGGCTATATCGCTAAAAAGATCCGGAATGCTGGTGAGATCCGTATCGAATGATGGCACTTTGTCGTTTACTTCAACAAGCCCGCGCTGGACACCGGTAAAGCCAAAACTGGTGACATCAATTCGGTCATCGGTAGCGTCGCTGCCAATTGAAAAATTGTCGATCATCTCAAAGTCCAGTTCATCGAGAATAGCGATTTTACCGTCGTTGTTGGTGTCACTAATTTGCGCATCGGCCGCGCTTTCCAGAATTAAGATGTCGCGTGCCGCTTGTGCTTTTTCCAGAATGATCCAGTCACCACCCTTGCCGCCCGTGATAACATCACCTTGGGTGCTGCCGGCATAAATATCCGTGCCGGCAGAGCCTTTATAAGCAACACTCTGCGCATGTGCCGCAAAGTTGATAATGACATTACCAGTTGAACCGGAGGCATCAATTTCAGAAACTTTGCCAATGGACATTTCATCAAGCGTATTACCCATAGCCAGGTTAACCCCGCCATTGCCGGTGATTATTATGGTTTCGGCATCGGGTGCAATGAATCTTGCAGCCAACGTATGCGTGGCTGCAATGGCACCCGGGGCGGAGCCGTCAGTAGTTACAACGTTTGAAGAGATTGCCAGGTTCTCGACGCCGTCGACAGAAATGGTCTGCGCGTTAATTCCATCGGTATCGGTATCGGTATCGCTGCCGGTATTGTCGGTCTTAATAGTGGCGTTCAGTGTAAAGGTTTCGGCATTGCCGCCGGCGGTAAGTCCTGAAGGATCTTGTAGTGTTACCGAGATATCGGCGCCGATATCAAATACACTGCTTTTCCCAGCACTAACAATATTCAGGGAAAAATTATCGGGTACATTAATGAAGCCAATAGGACCGGCAATGGCGCCAGAAATTGCTTCATCAAATGTGGCAGTATTTGCATTGAACAGAAACTTATTGGTTACCAGAAAAGATGTGGCCTCGGCTTTCGTCAACAAAGTCGCGCCGTTTAAGCCGTACATCGGTCCTTTCAATGTTGCCAGATCGGTTGAAGAGATGTAGTCAGAATAGATTTCCGATGTTTTTATTTTGTTCTTCAGCAGGTTGGCGGTATCAGCAAATTCTGTGGGTACCGTGTTGCTGAGTAAAAAATTAGTCGCTTCGATAACAATCTCGCCGAATCCTATTCCAGATTCCAGGCTGTTAGTAAAAAATGTTTCGGCTTGGGACGCCGCACTGCCATCTATACCGTCTACAACCAGGCCATAATGATTCATTAGTACGGTAACCTGAGATGCTATCGTGGTTTTGCCACCCATTATCCCACTAGTAAACGCCGAATGTGCGGCCAGGCTGTCGGCCAGTTGTGCTTCAGTTAAACCTGCATCGATCAAATCCGAAAACTCTGTTAAATATTGTTCACCCGGTGCAGCGTTAAAAAGTCCCGCGACAACACCTAAGATATTGGTTTTTTGCTGATTCGTAATAGCCATAAAACTGTCCTTAAAAAAGTTAATAAAATCCAGTAATAAGTATGCTTAGAATACGGTGTGTCAGTAGTTATTGCATGACAACGGCCGGCTATTGTCACAGGTAACAATAGCAATACTGTTTACTGGGTAGTCTATGGCTAAGGTGATTAATAAATAAGAGAGATTATGCCTAATCTATTTGGAACATCTGACCCAATTCTAGCGGCATAATTCAGGACAAATGTCCTGCATCTGTCCTAGTTGAGTGGGTGCGAAGATTAAGCCTAATAAGTTGATTGTATTTGCTAAATGACTTCGTGACATTCGGATTCTGGTTGGGTTATTTAAATCAGGACCGACTGACGATACCTTCTTTGCGGTGTTACAAGCGCTCGAATATAGCAGCAATTCCTTGGCCTCCGCCAATGCACATTGTTACCAATGCATAGCGCCCTCCAATTCGATGCAGCTCATACATTGCCTTGACAGTTAGGATACATCCTGTCGCGCCGACCGGATGTCCTAAAGCAACGGCGCCGCCATTCGGGTTGGTTTTATCCGGATCGAAGTCAAGCTCTTTTGCGACAGCACATGCTTGAACGGCAAAGGCTTCATTAGATTCAATTACATCGATATCTGCCATATCAAGATTAGCGCGCTGCAATGCATGACGAACTGCTGGTATCGGGCCAATACCCATGAATTTTGGATCAACCCCGGCGTGGCCATAAGCAGCCAGCCGCGCCATGGGTTGCAAGCCTTTTTTTTCCGCAGTGTCACGTTCCATGAGTACCACGGCGGCGGCGCTGTCATTGATTCCTGAAGCGTTTCCCGCGGTAACTGTCCCACCTTTTAGAAATGCTGGGGTTAGTTTCGCCAGCCCTTCGATACTGATATTCTCGCGCGGGTGTTCATCATTTTCAAAAACCATGGTTCCTTTCCGGGTCGAAATTTCTACAGGTAAAATTTGCCCTTTAAAATAGCCATTTTTAATCGCATTTACTGCGCGAGTGTGGCTCATAAGCGCGTACTGATCCTGTTGTTCCCGGCTGATGCCCCATTTTTCAGCGATGTTTTCCGCGGTAATACCCATATGCGCATTATCAAACGGATCCGTCAACGCGCCTACCATCATATCGATGGATTCGCCATTATTCATACGCTGTCCCCAACGCAACGCCGGCAACAAGTAGCCGCCGCGGCTCATGGATTCAACGCCGCCAGCGACCGCTGTATCGGTATCATCCAGAATAATACTTTGTGCGGCAGAGATAATGGCTTGCAAGCCACTGCCGCATATTCGATTTAACGTTAAGGCAGCTGTATGCTGCGGAAGGCCGCCATTGATACAGGCGACGCGTGCAAGATACATGTCCCGCTGTTCGCTGTGGATTACATTACCGAAAACGACGTGTCCAACTTCATCTGGGTCGATACTGGCGCGGTCAACGACTTCACGCACAACTTTGGCGGCCAGATCCACAGGTGTAAAATCTTTAAGTGATCCACCATAATCGCCAATGGGGGTGCGTACACCGCTTAAAATAACCACTTCCCGTTTGTACATCTATATTTTTCTGATGAAATTGTTAGGAAAAAATTTCTGCAAAGCCCGGCAAGGGATAAAGGCATTGTTTTGTTAGAGGGTATCGTTTTGCTTTGCGGCAATTCTGGAAATTGTTGCAGACACGGAATATTAATCATTGCTGTTCTGGTTCCATTACATTCTAATTCAAGCATAAATCCGGAGAATAAAATACCATCTTTATTCGAATAGTGAAACTAATCTAACGCATAACGTAAATCAAACATGAATCAATTGATTAATTTTGACCGAGGAAAGTCCGATTTACATCGGCATCAGAGTAGCCCATTTTTCAAGCAATATTTAACAAAACATTCACAAATACTTAAAGGGATTTTAATAAATAATGCTTATGCTTGACTGCCATTTTTAAGAATAAAAAAGGAGGTCGGATATAATGAAAAATAAAACGCCAATCAAAGTAAGGAGTGTCTGGATTTCGGACATTCACCTTGGTTTCCGTGGCTGCCAGGCAGAGGCCCTGCTGCATTTTTTGCATTCCGTGGAGACAGATTATCTGTTTCTTGTCGGTGATAT
>BQJA01000040.1 GCA_021604405.1 Nitrosomonas sp.
ATGCCAGCGATTATTTGTTTCATTACGGGACCGTGGATGCTTTATGGAACGGTACGTGGGGTCTGATAAGGGTCTATAACGGAAAGCACGTTGCTGATCCGGAAGCTTGTCAGCAAAATGTCGGTGTGCAAGGTGCTGAAAAATGGTTTTCTCGGCGGAATCCATATCTGCCAGAATCGCCATTTGGTCCAGCATCCACTGAATTTTGTCAACAAGAAATAGGTCAGCGATTAGAACCACTTCCTGGGCGTGAGACGGGGCGTATCAATATCACCAACTGGGATAAAATCTATGGAACGCAGTCAGAGCCTGATCCTGAAACCGGGCAAGAGCTGCCGGAAAATTGCCCGGGCGGTTCTCGCCTGGTCAAATTTAGTGTGGCCGCAGCACGTGTAGACCTGTTGACTGCATCAAAAGACAGTTTGTTTTATGATAAAGCGAATGGCCTTTATGACCCGGATGGTTTGATACTTTTATCGATGCCGCCTGACAAATCACGCATTACTTTAGAGGACGTCCGTCAGGAAGTAAAAAGTCGATATGGTTCAGAAGCGGACAATGGCATATCCAGTCTCGAACCCTTAGTGCTTCGTGTCAACGCCAATGACTGTGTGCAACTGGCTGTCCATAATCTGCTTTTGGATAAAGGAGAGGATAAGCTTCCCGATGCGGCGGGTGATGCACTGATGCCTGAAATTGTTCCGCTCAATGTCGATCAGACTGAAGAAACAGAAGCAGAGGATGTGCGACCTTCTGCGCGGCTAGCCTTATCCATTCCCTTGTTGACTGGCATGCCGGCGTATGATCATAACCTGGGGGTGGGCATTAACCGTAGTCGTGAGCCGCTGCCATCTTTCACGGGCACACAAGTACCCAAACAAACGTTACAGTTTTATGCCGGCCGGCTCGGTCTTGAACCAGCGGACAGCACTGAAGGAGTGCCGGATTGTCCCGAGGACGAACCCTGTCCTTTTGTGATCACCAAAATTCCTTATGCCTTCGGTACGGTACCAATTAAAGCGGTTGGTGATGTGATTGGCCACGGTGTTCATGGGCTTTTCGGAACCCTGATTGTTGAACCCCAGGGCGCAACCTACCATGATGCGCAAACATTGGCGCAGCAAAGTGGCTGGGAGCTTGGAACCGAAGCAATTATCAGATACCAGGATGAGAAAGGCGAAGAGCGGGAATTCCGGGAATTCGTGCTGGCTTACCAGGACGGCGTTAATCTGCACTGGCCGTCCCCTTGGGATGAAATGGGAGAACCACTGCCGAATGGAGAAAAAGTTGATGCAGTGGTGGAAGATTGCCCGATTTGTGATGATTCGTATGATCGGGGTCAAAAGGCGATTAATTACCGTTCAGCGCCATTCTGGGCACGGCTGCGTCAAGGGGCAGGGCCGGATGAAACACGGATTGTCAACGATACCGGCGCAGGATCAAATCTGAATCAATTTCATTTTCCTGAAAATTTCTTTCAGGAGTCCTGGCGTCCAATTCCAACACCTGTTTTTATAGCCAGTGAAGGGGAAGAAGTGCGATTTCGTGTATTTCAACCACATGGTCGCGCCCGGCAACGCACATTTGTCATGTTTGGGCACGATTATAAAGATCTGTTGCCAGAATTTGGTTCAACTCATGCTGCCTTAATGTCACCCGGCAAAGCAATGACAGCAACGCTGGAAGGGGGGGCAAAGTCAGGCTGCTACCTCTATCGTGATGGTCCAATGCAAATGTTTGCAGGAGGCGTTTGGGGTCACTTTAGAGTCAATCCTGCTGATGGCGCTTCACTGAAATGTGAATCGCCCACGCTGGCGAAGGGGTCCGTGAGTACGGATAATCAGTTTCCCTTACGAAACTGACTGTCACGCACGGAAAGATGGCATTTTCTGATCATTCCGTACTGGAATGTTTGAAAAAACGTTGCATTTTGTGCAAGTTTTCACCAGAAACAGGCTATTATTTTTATTGAATATGCCATTGCTGCATAGCCATGTTTGCCCATTAGTTAAACACGCATATGCAGGACGTGCCCGATGCGCTGCGTCGCCACTGCGCAGCTATTGATATCGTCGTGGCCATTTGGATACATCATGGTCCGCGTTGAGTGCTATTATGAAATTTTTGTCATCATAGCTCTGGAAAGTTTGTCTTTTATTCTTTTGGCTCTATTCTTTGCGTCAAACGCGGCAGCTTCTGCATCTTGAAAACTTTCGTACATGGCTTTTAGTTCAGTTCCGGCAATCATTGCTACAGCGTTACTAAAAGCCCCGAGTTGTTGTCTGTCGAGCACACAGGATACATCATCGTTGAAGAGCGCCTCTTTGTGATAACAGTACCCGTCGTGCCGTCCGTTGTTGCAGTTACATAGGATAAATACTTTTGAATCATCGGTGAATACATTGACAGCGTTAGGGGTATCGGGATTGTTCCTATTTTTCATTAGGACTGTAAGTTGCATCGGCTCCTCCAAAATATCTAATTTTAACCTAGACAGTTTATCGGCAGTTTGTTCGGATTATTTAGATGGGATTAGACTTTTTGGCTCTGTTTTTTTTGCTGGACCGGGTCTGACAAAGCGTGAAGTGGTTAAAAAGCTGGGAAGGTAATACAAAAAAAACCCGCCGGAGGCGGGCTGCTGTATTTGTGTAATGGTTTATCGCGTCGCTGAATTGTATTCTTGAATAACTGACCTCAATCGATCTGTATATTTAAATACGCTATTATCAACACTTTTAAGGTCAGGACGCTTTCATTCTCGATTTGATAATTCTAAATCTATTACTTTAATTGATCATGACAGCAGTTTCCTCTTCGCAGTCCTCGCAATGGAATATGGCATCTTTTACGCCTAGATCACCAAATGCTGGGTTTGGTTTACTTCCTGTCTGTTTTAATTGTTTCGATCCGCAGTATCCGCAAGCGTGCTCCTCAGCATCAGGGTACTGGAAAAAGTCAAGTTGGTTTTTCAACTGGCCATTAACGAATTCCAGTTTTTTGTTAATTTCCTGAATTCTCACTAATTCATTTTCAAGTTGACGCACTTGCGAGCCAAGCTCGGCGATCTTTGTTTTGTGCACAGTGCATTCTTCCTGGTATGCTGCATGCTTCTGCCTTAAAAAAAGAATGCGCTCTTTAAGTATCGTTGAGGATCCTGGTTCGTTGATAAGCCGCTCAATCTCGGAAAATATGCCCATAAGGATTCCTTTAGTGGTGGTTAACGTTTCGCTATAATATAGCTACGTTTATCAGATCATGTATATGGCACAAGCATACCGATTTGGTCCTAATAGGATTCATGACAAATGACCATAAAATGTACTATTCCGGAGCGAAATTTCTAGTACATATCAACTAATTTCAGCTATTTTCCGATCTTTAATTTTCCAGTAAACAAGGGGTTACTTGTCTTTTAAGCATGACGTTTATACCGTCCAGATTTTTCACGAATACTTCGGTCTTAATTTTCATCATGCAGCACCCCTGACAAATGCAATAGACATGACGCAGCTTTTTGGATACGTATGTAACGTAGTGCGTGTGCTGATGACGATGAAAATCTATTGGTCAATGATGTCACAACCAATCAGTCTAAACCCGATCAAGCTTTTCATGAACGGTCGTCACCGATAAACATCATTGATGCAAGAAGAGCGATCCCTGGAAAGTTAGCTTGTGTTGACTCACCCGCGATTGGATATTTTTGGGAAAATAACACGGCCAGATCGCACAGTCAGTATTCGACACTAAACCGATGGTGCTTTGGATGGTCGGCTACGGACGTTGGCCAGGCTGGTGGAACGAACACGCATAGAAACAACAGAGACACAGCGCCGCAAGTTAAAGAACAAGCCGGAAAAGGCGCTGCCTGCCGATGCAAAGCGTACGGCATCTGTTAACTCAAATGGTGCGAGAGGCGCAAGGCTAGTCCCGCTAGCGTGCGGACGGGATTCGCAGCCGTGCTAATTGGCATGACGGACATGTCGCAAACATAGAGGCCGGTGGCGCCGCGTACCTTAAGGTTTTCATTCACAACCGATTCAAAGTTAAAACTGGCGCGACGATTGGATTTCCAGGGCATCCGCAGGGTGCCGCAGGCATGATGTACAGTGCCCCAACCGAAAGGCCATTGTCTGCCGTTACCACCGCCATATTCACCGGTAAGCCAGTCGACATCGTTGAATTCCGCAAACACACGATCCCGAGTTTCGTTGAGTAGATCGAAGAATTCCTGGTGGTTTTTTTGCCAGCCAGCGAGTGCCGGAAAACGTGACTGTAGCAGATCATCGAGTGTAGCAAAGCGCTTGAAACGCACATCGGGGATGTAGCCGTCGTTGGTATGCGAAAAAATGCCGTTATAATCGTCCAGACAATTGGCGAAGCTGAACTTAATGTCCACGCGGGTCTTGCCGGTGTTGTCAGCGATCGGTTCAGCGGAAGGATCGTTGTTTCGTAGGTGCCAGTATTCGTGGTTGATGTTCATCTCGATATTGAACGGATAGATCACATGGTCACTGGCGTTACGCTTGCCGCGTGAATAGAAGATAATCTTGGCATGATCCCGGCGACTGAGAGAGATGCGCGGGCTATTCTCCAACGACGAAACATAAGCCTGTGATTCCCCGGTAACCGGGTGGTCTGTCAACCCAAAACCTATCAGACTTTTTACATGATCGGGCAGACTTTGGTAAATCGCGGAACGATTGATCAGCTTCGGACTTTCTATAGATCCAGCGGCGATCACCACCTTTGGAGAGTAAAACCTGAGTTGTTCACTTGTAACTGTGTTTGTGGTTCTGACTTCATACCATCCAAAAGGGACGTCATTAACGGATTCAACGAAGCTGTTAAGCTTGATGAACAGACCGTTGCCGTTTTGATCGGCACCCGGTGTTAAGCCAACCTGGTTGATGAGCAGTTCCGCAGTATTAAATACGCCGGTCGGCTCTGTAAAGAACTGATCCCGCGGTGTGCCGTCGGGCTTGAGGTAAGGTTGATGCAGGGCACGCGGTGTTTCTCGTATTTCAAAATCACTGTTCAGCGGACAACTGCGGAAATGCTTCACCAATGCTTTCGCTTTATCGCCCAGCGAGATGGACTCATTCATTCGGCCGGCCGCCATTTCAAAGTAGTTTGAAGACAACGCCGCGCGCACGTTATCCGGGAAAAAATCCAATTCCCAGTCAAAAGATCGAACGTCCGCCAAAAGCTAGTTGCGGTTTGCCGCCGATAAATTGATGGTCGGTCGGCGACTGTTTGAAATTGTCAACGCCAAAATGTTTGGCTACTGAAAAGTTTGGTATGCGGCTGATGTTGTATACGTGGGTTGGATAGATGAACGAGCCAGCGTCGAGCATCAGAATACGATGGCTATGTCCCAGCCGGTCAGTCAAGTCGTCGGCCAGGATGCCGCCGCCTATACCGGAACCGATAATAATGTAGTCGAAGTCTCTGTTGATGCCGTCATAATCTCGTATCAAACGGGTATGGGCTTGGGTTTTTTCTGCAACCAAATTTTCGTAATTGTTCTGAAATGCCATCTCTGCTCTCCTTGAGTTTGACTGTTTCGCGCTATGGCCGTTAGAAAACGCTCAATTGAGTTTCGTGACTGCCACGCAGATTTCATAATTCAGAATCAATTGTATATCCGTTTGATATCAAACTATTTACCTTTTCATCGTGGGAATAATGATACCATCTACTCTTTTCTTGAAACGCAACAAATATATCTTTATCACCATATTTCTGAGCGAAAGCAAGCCAAACCTTACGTTGTATTTTAAGAAGATTTCACCGTCTATACGACTTGCTACAGAATGAACCATTAATAAGCTGGGTACAAGAATATCCATAGTCCGCTAAGGCCACGACCTGACCGCATAAGTCGTCAGTTTTTTGCTTACCTCCTGAATAACAAATGGGTTGCCCATGCAACCTGCGCCGATGGCAAAGCGTGGGGTGACAACTAAGGTCACAATTAGAAAGTTTTGCTGCGGGAAGAATGCGTCTGAGTAGAAGAGAGAAAAGTTTTAAATCTGACAATAACCTTTTCATCCTTTGCTGACGCGTGTAGCAAGGTCCAGTAGTTATTGGGCTATTTTAAAGCTATTTTACGACCAATATTTATCAGGTTCAGAATAGGTGAATATATTGACCAGGAAGGCTAGATCGATTGTTGAATTCAACAAGTATCGGGTATGATCTGTGAACGATAAATTTGATTGTATCTTTGCTTTAAATTCTTAATTTGGCCAAGACCGATAACAAATAATAATGCTCCCAACCCTGCTGGGAGCATTATCTGTCATGCATTAATGAGCTGATCCGACGCCAGATTCACGTATATGCACTACGGCTTCTTCAACATGCTCGGTTGCTACACCGGCATGATCCATCTCGGCATGTTTGATAGCTTCTTTCAGATGTTTAATTCCCTGATCCATATGCTCATCTGCGCCAGCTGCGTTTGCTGCTTCTGCCAGTTCCAAGCTTTCCTTTGCATGTTCGAGTAATTCGTTGGCATGCCCCATTTTCCCGTGCTTTATTGCTTCTTCTGCATGCTGCAATGCCTCTGCCTTATACTGTGTTTCATCAGCATAAGATAAGCCAGTCAAGAAAAATGCAAATATTCCAATTGTTAAAATAGTCGATATCGCTTTCATGATGACCTCTCCTTATTTTACTTTTTTACTTACGATTAAAAATTTCAACACAATCAATCTTAATAAGCTAAAAATAGTTGCCCTTTGGTACAATCCAAAATATAAATTACATCGGTTATACAGTCAAGCACGCTACTGAGCTATTCATAGAGCATCAGTTCAACAATAGTACCTTTGGTTCAACTATCGAACCTTTGCGAAAAAAATTACTATGCATATCCGCGTAATTCTGAGCTTTGTGCAACGCGTTCTACGGCAATGAGATAAGCTGCCTGGCGATAACTCAATTCCTTCTGGCGATGTCTCTCGCACAAACTTTTCCAAGCCTGGTGCATAATTTCCTCAGTGCGTTCTTCTACTTCTTTTTCACTCCAAATCAAACCACTTCGATTTTGTATCCATTCGAGATAAGAGACTGTAACACCACCGGCATTCGCCATGATGTCAGGTATTATAACAATATCATTTTTTGCAAGAATCTTTTCTCCCTCATGTGTTATCGGCATATTGGCAGCTTCCACAACCATACGTGCATTAATCTTGCTCGCATTATTTTTGTGAATTGCGTCACCAATCGCTGCCGGTATCAAGATATCTACGTCCAGCGATAATACCTGATCCTGTTCAATAGACTCTCCATAACTGGTAGCTTTACCGACTGAAATATTTTTTTCATTGCAAGTTTTCAATAAAGCCTTAGTATCCAGGCCCTCTTTATTGCAAATTGCTCCATTTGCGTCACTAACAGCAATAATTTTACAGCCAGCTTTTTGCAAATACTGCGCCGCATATGCGCCAACATTCCCAAAACCTTGGATTGCTATCGTCTTATTTTTGAGTCCCATATCTAAAGCTTCAGCCGCCCATTTTGTTACCAAGAATACACCCCGGCCGGTGGCTGCAACGCGTCCGGCCGAACCACCCAATTGCAAAGGTTTTCCAGTTACTACGTCTGGATGATGTCCACCTTGATAGCCCCCATACGCATCATAAATCCAGGCCATCTCCTGTGGTCCGGTACCCATGTCTGGCGCAGGAATATCACAGTCCGGCCCGAGCAAACGTGCCATGCGGCGGGTGTACAGCTTGGTCAAAAATTCCAGCTCTCGTTCATCCAGTTCAGCCGGGTTGCAGGTAATGCCTCCTTTCGCACCGCCAAAAGGTATATTCATCAACGCTGTTTTCCATGTCATCAACTCGGCCAGCGCATGAGCATGCTCCAAATTCAAATCCGGGTGGTAACGTAAACCTCCTTTGAATGGTCCACGTGCATGATTGTGCTGTACTCGATAACCTTTAAAAACAACAATTCCATCCTCACGTGGTAAAGGTAATTCAACGCTAATGACTCGGTAGGGTGTCTGCAAATAGGCACACAATGTTTCGTCCATGTTCAGATGTTTCAACGCCCAGTTGAGATAATTTGCGCCACAGTTTCCATTAGACATATGTATATCCTTCCCAGTAATATTGTATGGTTGACTTGGTAAGTGATTATGATTGTATAAAAAATTAATAATTATTTTTCATTGGTAGCGTAGCAGGTCGTATTTGCCTTGTGGAAATATTTTACTTGCCCAATCTTAAGCTTACAGTCTTTAGCGAATGGTCAGCAAATGGTTTAGTCTATTTTCTACTGTGCACAATTATATTACTAAGCATGGGTTATCGTTAATTTGTCGACCTTTAAAAAAGCCGGTTTCAGCCATCCTTTTTTAGTGGTAGCAAATAGCCGTAACGCAAAAAGACTTCTGCATTTGATTGGATTAATACCATTCTGGGAAACCTAAAACAGCAATGGCTGAAACGTTCCATAAAATTTCTGCGCACCACTTGCAAAGACATCTGGCAATGTTTCAATCGTCGTTACAGGTTAAAGAACATCTTGCCAAGATAAGTCCGCGATTAAGATTGAAAGGAATTTCTTAAGCACCTGGATGAAATGGTCACCACGTTCTAAAATAATCAGTATGTCGCTAACAAAGACTAGCTAATCGCACAAGCGGAGGCATATACGTAATATGACAGCTATAAAGTAACGGTATCATTCCTAGATGACTTGGTGACAAGAAGTACTGGGTTGCGGGAGGTCCGAATCAATGTCTGGATGCGCTGAAAGACTAGTGATTCCGAATCTGTCGAACTGCCAAGAACAAACAACCGGCTGTCATCATTGTCATCCTTCATTAGGGAAACAAGGTCTGCATGGCTATGAACGCTGACATGGCAATTCAAGGACCTCTCAGAAGCTTGCCGTTGTAGTGCACCGATGAGACCGGCCGTCTTTGGGTGGGTTAATCCAGCCGCTATCTTGAGGTCAATTTCTGCAATGTCAAGATCGCGTATTTCACCCAGTTCTTTCAATTCACTGGGATCGGCAACAGCGACGCAGTGCAATATTCCCTCGCTCTTCGCTAATTTTAGCGCCCAGGCCGCAGGGATATCAGCCGAATTTGAATGGGGTGTAACCAATAAGAAAACCGTTTTCAGGCTTTCTTCTGGATCAATTTTTGGATCTCGTACCACGAGAAGAGGTACGTTGGAGCGACTCATCAGTATGTCTAGATTGACGCCAACGCTTTCACATCCCAATTTTACATAATCATCAAGATAAGGCGCTGGCACCACTATCAGATCGCATTCCTTAGTTTCTGCTGTCTGTAGAATTTGTTCAAACGATCGAAGGCCATGCTCAGTCCGTATCGGCTCATCCAGCGGCTCTAATTCGATGTCAGCTTCGGTGAGCGCTTGTGCACGCGCTGCGAGATACTTTTCACATTCCGAGTTGCGAACCCCTTCGTAGGCATATATTAACAAAATCCGTGCCTTGTTGGTGCGGGCAAATACAGAAGCAAATCGTTCGGAAGTTCTTCCTTGATTTGATTGATCAACTGCAAGTAGTACACGCTCGATTGTGGGGTTTCTTAGTTTCGGTTCTTGCGCTTTGAGCGCGGCTCTGAATTCTTCAACATTTTCATGAATGTCATGGTCAGTGGCGTGAGCGATGTCTATCATTTTATCCTTCCCTTCTTGCGGAAGTAATTATGTCATAAGCAAACATAATGAAATAGATGAATGCAACTTTTATTTTTATCACAGGGTCGGAAATAAGTCGAAATACCAGAAACCACTCATATAAATAATAACCACAATAATTTGCAGTCCAGTAACTACACCGCCGATTTTTAAATATTCGCCCCACCCAATAACAATTCCACGTTCTTTTTCCAATGCATGCAGCGCAATTACTGCACCTATACTGCCAATTGCGTTGGATTTCCACCGAGATTGCAAGCCGCAATCAACGACCACCACAACGGTTCAGCCTGTAGGCCTTGTGCTATCATGGTCTTGACAACAGGGATCATGGTCGCTGCAACTGGAATGTTGTCCACGATCCCAGCGGAAAAGAACACAAACGGTACAATGAGTAACATCGCCGTCAAGTCACTGCCTCCGCTTATCAGGTAGATTTGGCTAGCCAGCACGTCAAGAAGTCCTGTTTCACGAACTGTGCCGATGAGCACAAAAAGACCTACAAAGAAAATGATAATCGTCCATTTCACCTTGCTGATTGCCTCTTCTGGCGTCATGCCTGAAAACATCAAGGCAGCTGCACCACCTGTTATGGCAATAAAATCAAGTCCCACACCCAGCTGCTGCGCTGTGGCGAATCCAAGAATAGTGAACGCAAGAATCATAGCTGAACGATAGAATAATCGTCGATCTTTCACTAACGACCATTCGTTGAAAGCTGCCACTTTTGTCGTCCGCTTTCCAAAATTGTCGTCAATTGCAAGCGCGCTGCGGTAGAAACGCCGGATCACCCATAATGCCAAAACATAGCCGAGAGAATACCAAGCGGCATTGAGACGACAAGAAAATGTAAATAGGGAATATTGGCGCTCGTGCCAATCATGAGCGTTGGGATGCCAGAAGCGAAGGTCATCAGCGCGCCAGAGTTCGCGCCGATGGCGACAGCAATAATATAGGGTTTAGGATTTCCTGATTACCAAGAAGCTTCAGCCAGTGTTGAATAACTGGAATGCTTAAAACAATTGAGTTCATAAGACTTTTAAAATATGCATTAATAAATTGAGACTCCTAAAAGCGGGAATTTCTTGATTTAACCAAACGGGGGAAAACTTCCCTCGATTCATAGTTTAATATAATTATTAAATATCAATATGTTATATTTCACAGTTTTTGAGGGACTGGCTGAAACTTATTGGTAATCAGGTTCATCTTTAACATTTGAATCAACTTCAATTAAAAAAATGCGAGAATTATCGAACTAATTATCATCAATCCTGGGATAAACCAAAGTGATGATCGTAAAATAATTATAAACTGTCTTATTTTTTTCATTAAATTCATTTAATCTATCCGATCTCAGAAATATTTCTGACAACTGGGCAAGAAGAATTCCAAAGAGCGCAGGCTAAAATTCGATTTGATGATTTTTTGTTGATTAGATATTTTTAAAAATTAAGGTAGTCCGCTAGTTTGAATTTGAAACATTCTGTTGCTTTGATGGTCCGGTACTATCAGCCCTTTGTTGTGCTGCTTGTGTTTTCCAGCGTGGCAATGTTGATCCTTCTTTTGGAGCGGGCCAACCTTCACGCTGTGATCCACGATCACCATCTGTTGACTCGGTTTGATCATGAAACAGTTGCACTTGAGTGTTGTACGGCATGTCAATATGGGCTTCATCTAATGCCTGCTTGATCGCTAAGATGACTGATGCACGAACATGAACCACATCTACCCGACGACTATTTGACCACCAGCGAGCGCGTATGGTGACCCAACTCGCGGCTAATTCCCAAGGCAGTGCCTCTGGTAACGGCTCGCTTTCCACCTCAGCAACTCCAGCGATAGCATGCCGTATCACCTCACACGCTTCCTTAATACCATCACCATAGCCTATTCCGACGTCGTATTGACTACGACGAATTTCGTAAGCCGTTTTAACCAATACTGCATTGGTATAGATATCGCTGTTTGGAATAACAATTCGTTGTCCATCATAGGTTTTAATGATTGTTGCTCGCGTTTCAATACGTTCTACCGTACCTTCATGTCCATTAACTTCTATTTGGTCGTTAATTGAAAATGGATTACGCAATAAAATGAGTAAGCCTGCAAGCCAGTTCTGCAAGATATCCTTGAATGCAAAACCGATTGCAACGGAACTAACACCTAATCCGGCTATTAAATCACCAGGTTTTAATGTGGGGATCACGATGGTTGCGGCCAGTAAAAAACCTACTAAGATAATGACCCATTTTATAAGCCCGCCAAGTACTTCACCTAAATTATCTCGATTCCGCCGAGTTGATTGACGCATAATTAGGCGTCGAACAAATACCCCTACACCATAAAACAACACCAACAAGACAATTCCTAAAATTATATTCGGCATCAATTGAATGCCACCATCAATCCAACTATCGAGACGTTCGATCGCCACACCATAATCAGCATCGATTTGTTGAGGAATATCCATTTGTTGGTCCGGATTTCTCGCCTTATTAGCCTGTTCGGTCATTTTATTTTTTCTCCTAGTTAAAAATCAGCTGCTTACTTTACCGGCTTCCAACAATGACCTGATTCTTCCAAACAATAAATTTAAGCGTAAATCCGACCTGTTAAATGATTAGGATTGCCTTTGCAATAATTTAGCTGACTAACAAAAATGTCTTTTGTCGACCAATTTTCACTGCTGTCCCGTTAACACACAGATATGGCGGTCTGATTCAGCCATAATTGGTATAACTGAAGACTGTATTATGAAAAGGTATCAAAACAGAAAAAACATATTCTATTTTTCCTGATTCCCAAAATCCGCAAGCATCATGTTTTGCCACTTTTTCCCGTTCATGAAGTGCAATAGAAGTTGTTTGCCGAAGGGGCATTCAGGAATAAAGGTGTTCATGAAGACGTAATCCATCGCGGCAAAACCTGTCTGGCCTGCAATCGACACTTCAATCATGAACATGCCGCTGTATCTTCCAGAATTGATAAGCACCATCATTGTTATGCGCGGTTGTGCATCGGTAATATTTTGTCAGAAATATCGGAAGATATAACAGATCGGCCATGAAAAGCGAAAATCCACCCCTGCCGGATTGCAAGCAATGCAAAGCCAGCAACCCCGAATATTATGAGGACTGTAAACTGGCTTTGCCGCCTTTGGAAATGCATTTTTTAATATTTTCTTTTACAGTCTTAGTGCCAGGCTTATTTAATCTTTGTAAGTATTAAAGTCGGTTTTCCAAGCTCTTCGTTTTGCCTTCTTATTTCATTTGCGTTTACCTTTATAAGTTTTGTTACCCGTTCCTTCAACCAACGTGATTAATTTGTTTGCTTTATTATTCGGAAACGTTTCTACCAGACCGGATGGCCAGGTGACGATAATTTCAGTCTGGCGATATTTTCCCAGGCCAAATGTCGGCCATGGGGTTTCCGATGAAGCGAAGCTGCTCCCTGCGCGCAACTCGCGCAGCTGGCGTATCTTGCCTGTTTTAACCTGGATGCGCGCGCCAATACCGTCACGATTGCTATTTGTTCCAACAAGACGTACGGTTAGCCAGTGATTGTGGTTGCCCTGATTGCGCAGTAAGACAAAATCTTCACTGGTAACAGTTACGTCACCCAAACTGTAAGGCGCTGTCATGACAGCGATATCCGTAAAGCCATCACCATCAAAATCTGCTTGGCCCAAGCCAGAAGTGTATTTTGAGCTTAAATCAATGCCGGTTGCGGCGGTATCTTCAGAAAAATGACCTGAGCCATCATTGAAATAAAGCCGGCCAGGACTGCCCTGTCCGGAGCCAATTGCGCCAAATAAGGGTAACGAACCGACTTGATACAGATCTAACCCACCATCGTTATCGAAATCGGCGAATGTAACCCCCCAGCCGAATTCGGCGTTTGGAATGCCAGCTTCAGTGGATACTTCGGTATAGGTTCCATCGCCATTATTGCGAAATAACGCATGGGGATACATCCCGGATTCTGAAGTTCCAGAGCTGGTGGCAAACAAGTCTATATCGCCGTCATTATCATAATCACCAAAAGCCAGCCCCATCCAAAGTCCGAGAACATTCAGGCCTGCCGATGCGGCGACATCAGTAAATGTGCCGTCGCCATTATTTTGAAACAGGTTAAATGGCGTCGCACGAACGACAAAAGGAGCTGGATCAATATTGGGCGAAAAAAATGCATTACAGTTACCAACAAAAATATCTGTCAATCCATCGTTATTGTGATCGCTAAAACTGGCGACACAAGCGCCGTCACTTACAATGTCACCGAATTCATCGACATACAGTCCACTGACGCCAGCAGAAGTGGTAATATCGGTAAACGTAAGATCGCCGTTATTCAAATAGAGCTTATTCTCATCGGAAGTGCCGGTACCTGGGCCAGTGAGAAAAGGAATATGACCCGGACTGGCGATAAATATATCCAAATAGCCATCGTTATTGATATCGCCCATGGCCGCGGCCAATGCAGAATCTGCCCCAAACAATCCGCTCAGTTCCGTAATATCAGTATAAGTGCCATCACCATTGTTATGAAACATGCGCGTTGGTGTCTGAACAGGTCCAGCTAAACGACCCTCGCCTGTCAAAAAAATGTCTGGATATCCGTCATTGTCGATATCGCCGACGACTACCCCTGAGTTTCCAAGTCCATTCGCAACGCCCGCTTCGACGCTCACATCGGTAAATGTTCCATCACCATTATTTCGAAACAAACCATTTGACGCAAAGACACCGTTCGTTAGATAAAGGTCAAGATTGCCGTCCTGATCGTAATCTAGCCAGGCAATACCACCCAATCCTCCACCAGACGCTTCTCGCGTGTAGGGGCCAAGCAACGCTGACACATTTTCAAATGTGACGCCTTGATCTTTAGAAGCTTTATTAGTTGCTACCGACGGACTGACAGATGCTACCAGAACCGCTACTAGAATAATGGTTTGGTATATCCCAGTCCGTCTCAATACATTAATAGTCATTTGACACTGCATGGCCAAGTTTCCTCTATTATCTATAAGTTAAATTACATACTTAAAGTAATTATACATATAATCATGTTAGAAGATTGTGAGTTGTGTAATCATTGGCTGATATGATAGATAGTTTGAAAAACGATAGGTTGCGCACAAACTACTTGCAGTGTGTGACGTGGTTTAATTTTCAATCAACATGCCTCGTGATCCTGAGGCACCAATCCTTGCTGGTCTTGGTATTGAGGTCCAAGTCTGTCTATAGTCAGTAAATCATAGATATTGATCCATTCTCCTTCAACTTTAAGCGCCAGTCCGGGATTAAAAATATAAGCCCCGCGTAGCACGCGATAAAACAATTTGCGGTTATGTTTGTCGACTTTGTTGATTTCGTTTTTGGCCAAAATGCTGGATAGATAAGCCCGTTTTTTGCGTCGTTCAGGGAGAATACTGTTTGGGATATGTTGCACCGCATCAATAAAATCCTGGGTGGAAAAACCTGCAGGTCGATAGGTCATTTTTTTCGGCATTACGCGGCAAAACAGTGCGATCATCAGATTGAGCATAAAGAACTCCATACTGTGTTTGTCGAGCTTGATCAGACGACCATCGACCTGAATGTTCATACTGGTGGGTTCGAGTTGTTCGTAAATATCAGCCAGCTTTTTTTTGGCGTAGCTTTCACTGCGTTCCGTTTGCGCCAGAGCGATTTGAAAAGCCGTTAAACCATTGCCGTCAACTTTTTCAGTGTCGGCACCTAGCTCAAATAGCACTTTGATAACTTCGGTATTGCCCATCCATGCAGCTACCATTAAGGGCGTTTGATTAAAAATGTTGCGAAAATCTGGACCGTACTGATCAACTTGTTTGAGTACGGCATCGGGTTTTTTAAAACTGTAGGCGCCATAGTGTTTTTGTTGCAGTAGCTGTAAACTTTTATCGGGGTGTTTGGCGGCTTTGAATCCAGCTTCCAGTAAGCTATTGATGATGTCTTGATTTTCATAGACTAAACCATATTCAAGTAAAGTTTTCCTGGCGTTTTTATCGGCACCTTCAATGGCTTTATGCTTTAGATCAGCTAGCGTTGCGCCGGTGATGACTTGCCAGTCCGGTGTTTTTTGTTTGAGAATTTCATTGCGAATTCTCTCGACCTGTTCTTGTTTGCCTTGGAGTTGCAGTTTGTGTGCTTCTAGACGCCATGCATCAAGACTGGAGTTTTGATTGGCAAGTCGCAGACTTTCCTGAGCATCACGTAAACCCAGTAGATCCAGTAAGAGCTGTTTCGGGCTGCTTTCAATCCAATACAAATTTTTAATGGCCCTTGTCAACGCAACGTACAAAGCATTAATATAAAATTTATAAACCTCCAGCGATTTATCGGTTTTATCCTTGGCACGGGCATATTTAATGTCTTGATCCAAATCGGCCAAGCTGATGCCTTTGCTGATTTCGCGATAGCGGCTCTCTTCCTGACTTAAAAAGTTATAGAGAATGATATTTTCATATTCCAACCCTTTGGCTTCCTGGATAGTGAATATCAACGGGGTGCTGAAATGCTGCCGCGCTGCCGGTTTCTGGTCAGCCGTCATAACGATAACTGCAAAGAGCGTGGAAGCTTTAGTTTTGTTGTTCAATTCCTGGCGAGTGGATGAGACGTCTTGTAAAAACAGCACTTCGCCCTGGTTGTGACCGTTGCTTTCCACCAAATAGTGACTTTCTTTGTCGATGGAACCAAAGCGCCGATTTTTGATTTTTAAAATCTTATTGGCAATATCAGTTACTTGTGGCGAATTGCGGTAATTGGTATTCAGAATCCGGATCAGATCGTCAGAGGTTTGTATGTCTTCCTGCCTGTAAAACAGGCTTTTCACTTTCGACCAGGAAAAAAAGTTGGGGTGGACAATCTGATTGGAATCGCCGCACAAGATAAAATCCTGTGACTGGCGCAGCGATTTGATGATCAAATAAAGCTGAATATTGGTTAAATCTTGCACTTCATCGACAATGATAAAATCGTAACACGGCTGAATATGCTGTAGATACTGATGGCTGACAATGTTGCTATCATAAAGCTGCTGCTCCTGTAAAAAAACCAGGTATTTCTCAAAAACGTCATACACTAACTCACGCTCTTCAGCCAGAAAGATTGATTCTTTGACACCCAGGTTCAGATATTCTTCACGGCTTAACCAGCTTTTATCGGTGGCGGGTCCGGTGATGACACCGCGAAACTCCTCAAACAATTTGTGCGCATCTTTCAATTGGCCTTGGCGATAGCGGCTAAACCATTGCTGAAAGGCCTGGAAAGTGATAGGTCTACCTTCTGGCACTCGAATACTCTCCAAAAACTCCTGAAACGATAAAAAATCGATCTGCTGATCAGCATTATCGTAATGGTGAGCGTAATACAAATCACGGGAGTTTTTAACCAGATAGGCCGACCGGGTCACATACAGCACGTCACCCACGGTTTGTTTCATTTTTTCCAATGTCAAAGCGGTTTTGCCGCTGCCGGCCGAGCCGATAATAATTAGCGGCGGTTGCAAATCATATATCGACTGCTGGCGGCCATCAAATGAGATGATTTTGTCCAACAGATTAAATGAGGCGTTGCTGGTATTAAGATAAGCCAACTTTTTTTCAATGGCTTCATCGGGCTTGTGTATGGTCTGAATTTTATCTTCATCAATACTGCCAACTTGCCGTAGAAAACGCGATTCTTGGTAAGCGTGGTTTTTGATAAATTCCAGAATCAGCGCATAATTTTCTGCCTGATAATGATAAATCGAGAACAGCAATCGATCACGTTGATTAAGTTTAGCCCGATACAAATTATCGCCGACTTTTTTAACATCGGCTGATTTGAAGTTATCGTCTTCCAGGTATTTTTGTAGCTTTGAAAAACCTGGAATAGTTTTGGGATCAAGCTCGTTGTAGACAAGGACTTTCATAGAACGTCACTAAGAATTATGCCTATTTCAAGAATATATGATTATTCATTCCATGCTTCATCATTTCCTGACGCGAATAAATTGTACACAAAATCACCCTCAAAAATTTCGCGAACCGATTTTAAAACCCTAACACTAAGCTCAGTCGGCGCACAGCGGCGTCGACTGCATCCTGATGCTAGCAGCCGCCGCCGTATCAAATAGGGCTCTGCCTAAATTGAATTTAACGACCTTTTGGGTAGGACTTGTCATGGTTTTGCCTGTCGCTGGATTGCGGCCTTTACGACCTGCACGTTCTGTCAATGAAAAAGCATCGAATCCTACTATGAACATTGTTGCCACGCGCCATGGCTTCTTGGATAACTTCAAGCAATCCGTTCAGCGTAGTTGTTGTCTGCGCCTTGGTGGTATTAGAGTGCGTCGCAACTATTTCAATCAGTTCTGTCTTGTTCGTGGGGTTGCTCTATCAGTGGATTAAGAAGTGACTGGTAATCTAGCAGGACCTAGGACTATAACCCAATAACTTTTAGAATCTTATGTGGCAGTTAAAGGCCTGACCCGGGAATTTGATACTTTGAGAACGAAAATCGCTCTCAGAGGTCATGCCATAGGCTGCGTGCTACAATCCACAAAAATAAACTGCATTAATTAGCTCATCAAGCAACGATTAAAGAGCAGCAAGCCCTGCCCCGTCACCCCGTCAGTTCTTCATCAAGCATATCATGAAAGCATTGACCCGTCACGGTGCGCTTATTGTGGTTTTATAGGTATAAAAAAAGAGAAGCGGGGGAGGGAGTTTGTTGTAGATTGTTGTTCTCGAGTGCCCCGCCAGTGACCCATTGCGAGGATTTGTTTGTCAAGTATATTTGTAAGTAACTGTTTTAATGGTGCGCCAAGACATAGCATTGTCTAACCAAATTTTCAGCATACTAGAGGAATGGGAATGTATTTTGCAAGAGCTTAGCGGGAATATATTTTCGGAAATAGCTACACCGAACTCTAACTCAAACTTTTTTTCAGGAATTGTTTAAAGTCGGATCACTGTGATCTGGCTTTTCTATCTGCTAATAATCTATTCTATTTCTGCGCTGTTTTACTTCGGTGGATACAAATTAAATCTAATTTCATTTTTGTCAAAAATTTGTTATATTCAAATTTGTTACATATGAATATATAGAGGTGAGTAAAATGGCGACTACAAGTCTAAGCTTAGGCGAACATTGGGAAGTATTCATAAAAAATGAAATCGCAAGCGGTCGATATGGGTCGGCAAGTGAGGTCGTTCGTGATGCGCTACGCGGAATGGAAGAACGTAAAAGCAAACTTGAAACGCTTCGTATACATTTAGGAGAAGGTGCAGCGCAAGCTGAGCGCGGAGAGTTTGTCAAAAATTATTCTATCGATAATATTATTGGAGAACTGGATACTGAGGAATGACCCACACCTTCCGAATTACCCCACTTGCACAGGAAGACCTCAGAAATATTGGGCGTTACACGTTTCACAAATGGGGAAAAAAGAAACGAGATAGCTACTTACATGATCTCGATAATCGTTTCGCATGGTTGGCTCGAAAACCAAAGTTAGGTAAACACAGACCTGATATTGAAGAGGGCTATTATTGCTATTTACAAGGGTCACATTTGATATTCTATACAATTGGTGAGAACTGCATAAAGATTATCGGAATACCGCATAAGGTCATGGATGTATTAAATTACTTTGACTCTGATTAGCTATCTCTTTTATCTATTGATATAGCAATATGCAATTTTGAGATTAAGGTATGTTGATCCATAAAGAATTAGCCGATACATTTTTAGAAAAATACAAAAATGTCATGGCACATCTGAATGACGGGATCTTGCCTTCAGGAATTGAAGAGTATGCAGCTTTAAGGCCTGAAATCTATAAACGTATAGAAGATATTGATGAAAATTGCAGAGAGCTTGTAGGCAAACAGTTTATCGAGTCTTTAAGATCCGCAGCATATAGTACTTTCGTTTATCTTAAAAAGTACCGGAACGGCTATGTTTTACAAGATACAGAAAGTGGTGTTTACTACCAAGCCGTTGCTTTGACGACACCGCTCGAAGAGCTTCTCCCTGAGTTTTGTTATATAGAAACTGCTGTCGTTCCATTTAATAATTACTTTATTTGTGACGGTTTAGTTCTTTCTAAAAATATATTGATAGGTAAAAATATGGCAAAAGAAATTCGAGATGGTTATTGGGAAGCTAAGCGTGCTGGGGAATTAGTAGTAAATTCGGCAAGCAGGAAAAGGTGTTAAACGTGATGTGGTTCAATAAACTATGCAAATAATCAGGTGTACACAAAAGCTTCAGAAGGAAATGGAACTAAAAAAAAGCGATCTGGCAGAATCAGAAACAACGTTTTCATTCTTTGGTTCTTGGCATGCTAACTTGTTACACATTGATAGAAAAAATGTGTTCTTTTTGTAAATGATAAAACGTTATTCAATTTTATTGTTCCTGACATCAATCGTGCTTTAATCAAAGAATTTAACAGATTATTTATTAACCACTTTTCTTGGGTTGTAGCGGCAGAAGGGTTGTCCGAAAAAGTTCAGGAAGCTATTAAATCAGAGTATCAAGATTTGGCATATGCAGGTACAAACAGTAAAAGTGTTTCAGGATTTCCCGTTACGCGGGTTCGTAGCCTGTGCGTCTTGCGGCAAACCAATGACCTCCTGTTGGTCGCGTGGCACAGGGGGGCGTTACCCTTATTACCTATGTCACGGCAAAAATGAAGATGGCACGCGGTGCAGCCAGTACGGAAAATCGATCCGTAAAGAAAAGCTGGAAGGTGATTTTGAAGTGCTGTTAAGCGAAATGAAACCCTCCAAGGAAATGTTCTTTCTGGCCGCCGATATCTTTACAGACTTGTGGAACATAAAACGCGACACTGCCAAGTTGGAAGCAGATAAAATCCGCCGCGATATTATTCAGATTGAGCGCAAGACAGAACAATTTTTTGATCGCATTGTGGAGACTGATAGCACCACTCTTTCAAAGCCCCGGAAAATAAACAGTGACCGCGAGGACTCCTGGGCTTAAATACAATTCTGCTAAATCAGATACCACCGGCAAAGCCGGTAGACATGACCATGACCCATGACCCAACCGCCTGCGATATAAAGATCGGCTTCGCGGCGAGGGCAGGGAATTAATTTTGCAAGGTATTTTGCGAGGCGAATGGGTACGGTCATGAGATGTGTATCCTGAAAATGAGTGACGCTGTTGTATGCCTTGTAAGCCCTAAAGGTGGACTATTCACTGTAAAATAGAATGATGAGCATTATTAAGAAACCCAGTCTGGACGGCATTACACTTGAAATGATCGTCATGCAACTGGTCGAACATATTGGTTGGAAAGCTATGGGCGCAGAAGTGCCGTTGCGCTGTTTCACTCACGATCCCAGCATTAAATCCAGTTTGAAATTTTTACGAAAAACACCGTGGGCCAGAGAGAAAGTTGAACGGTTATATTTGAAGCATGCGCCTTTTTAATCTGAATATTAATTCCGCCGACCAGGAAAATATAATTCTGCACGTATTTCACCGAAAGCTGGGATAATTGCGGATGAATAATACTTTACAAACCGCATCTTCGCCCGCAGCAAGCACTGGTAGGCACCTTTTTAATGAATTACCGCTGTCTCCTGGCTTGCTGGCAACATTGCAGCAGCTTGAATACCTAACGATGACGCCGATTCAGGCAGCCAGTTTGCCGGTTACATTGCTAGGTCACGATCTGATCGCGCAAGCCAAGACGGGGAGTGGCAAAACGGCAGCATTTGCGCTGGCGCTACTCACTAACCTAAACCCGCGCCGTTTTGCAGTGCAAGCCATGGTGCTGTGCCCAACGCGCGAGTTGGCAGATCAAGTGACGCAGGAGCTTCGCCGTCTGGCACGATTTGTTGACAATATCAAGATTCTTACGTTGTGTGGCGGCAGCACTATGCGCCCACAGGTGTCCAGCCTGGCGCATGGCGCACACATCATCGTCGGTACACCCGGTCGCATCATGGATCATCTGCAGCGTGGCAGCCTAAACCTGGAAGCGCTTAACACCCTGGTGCTCGACGAAGCTGACCGTATGTTGGACATGGGTTTTTATGAGGATATTGCTTTTGTTGTAAAGCGCTGTCCTTTAAAGCGTCAGACACTGCTATTTTCGGCAACATTTCCAAATGGCATTGCGGGACTTGCGCGACAGTTCTTACGCAATCCGCGTGAAGTGAAGCTGCTGGAGCAACATGAGGAACACAAGATACGCCAACGTTTTTACGAGGTGCAACACGAGGCGCGTTTTCAGGCCGTTGTCCAGTTGCTTAAGCATTATCGACCCGTTAGTACACTAGCGTTTTGTAACACTAAGCAGCAGTGTCGTGAATTGTTGGAAGTGTTGCAAGCGAAAGGCATTCATGCGCTGACCTTGAATGGTGATCTGGATCAACGTGAACGTGATCAAGTACTGATCCAGTTTGCCAATCGCAGTTGTTCAGTATTGGTGGCAACCGATGTGGCAGCACGTGGTTTGGATATCGCACAACTCGAAGCGGTCATTAATGTCGATGTAACGCCCGACCCGGAAATATATATTCATCGCATTGGCCGCACGGGCCGCGCCGATGAAAATGGCTGGGCGCTGAGCCTGTGCAGTCTGCCAGAGATGCCCCGAGTCGTGGCGATTACAAAGATGATGGGTTCCGAACCAGAATGGCATGACTTGGCTACGCTGCAAAGTGAAGACAATACCCCACTGGCGTCGCCAATGGTGACACTGCAAATACTCGGTGGGCGTAAAGAGAAAATCCGCCCCGGCGATGTGCTGGGTGCGCTCACTGGCGAAGCGGGTTGCACGCGCGAGCAGGTCGGAAAAATCACGGTGACTGATCAATCAACCTATGTTGCCGTCACACGTAATATCGTCCGTGAAGTTGTGCGCATGCTGTCAGCGGGGAAAGTTAAGGGCAAGACGATTAAAGTACGTGCGTTGTAAGATATGGTTCAAGGTTAGATCGCCACGCCTGCCCTCCTTTTTTGGCTTAGGAATACTTTTGGAAATCAATAAAATAATTGCATCCGTGCGGTGGTGGTTCTGCCAAATTAACTTTACCTGCGCGATAATAGCAGAATGAATCATTCAGTCGGTCGGTCAGGGGCCCTATACAAACGTCATCGATTTTCTTCCGAAATCATACAACATGCAGTGTGGCTATATTATCGATTTAACTTAAGTCATCGTGATATTGAAGACCTTTTGGCTAAATAGGGGATCAATGTAACTCATGAATCGACTCGTCTATGGCGCATGCACAGAGGTTCCTGGGGGTCCATGCTACTGTTTACTATATATTTAATTTGACCGTTATCAAGTATTGCTAGCCATTACCGAAATATGAGACAAGGGGCTTTTGCATCTTGGAAAGCTGTTACGTTAGCATAAAGGCGGCAATTCCAGTATTTTTGTGCCGTTTGAAAGTTAACTTGGCAATACCTTCTGGAAACTATTCAATGGAAATCAAAGTTAATTTTCTCGATAATCTCAGACTTGAAGCTAAGTTTGATGATTTTACTGTCATCACTGATCAGCCTATTCGCTACAAAGGTGATGGTTCAGCACCAAGTCCTTTTGATTATTTTTTGGCTTCATCGGCTCTTTGTGCGGGCTATTTTGTGCGGGTGTATTGTTTGTCCCGTGATATTCCTACGGAAAACATCAGGCTATCGCAGAACAATATTATTGATCCTGAAAACCGTTATAACCAAATTTTTCAATTTCAGGTGGAGCTGCCAGAAAGTATTTCTGATAAAGATCGCCAAGGTATCTTAAGATCGATTGACCGCTGTACAGTGAAAAAAGTAGTGCAAACTGGCCCTGAGTTTACAATCGAGTCGGTTAAAAACCTCGACGAAGACGCGCAAGTCATGCTTATGAATCAATTAGAAGGCGATTCCAGCACTTACATCTTAGGTAAAGACCTGTCGCTTGAACAAACCATCTTGAATATGACGGGCATTTTGGCCGACCTTGGCATGAAAATCGAAATTGCTTCTTGGCGTAATATCGTGCCAAATGTGTGGTCACTGCATATACGTGATGCAGCTTCGCCTACGTGTTTTACCAACGGTAAAGGCTCAACGAAAGAGAGCGCACTTTGCTCGGCGCTAGGTGAGTTTATCGAGCGCCTTAACTGCAATTTCTTTTACAACGATCAGTATTTTGGCGAAGAGATTGCCAACAGCGACTTTGTGCATTATCCAAATGAAAAATGGTTTAAGCCGGGGCCAAATGACGAGCTGCCAGCAGGCATTTTGGATGAATATTGCTTAGACATCTACAATCAAGACGGTGAACTGTGTGGTTCAAATCTGATTGATACCAACTCGGGTTTGGTTGAGCGTGGCATATGCGCTATTCCATATGTGCGTCAGTCCGATGGAGAAACCGTGTATTTTCCATCTAATTTGATTGAGAACTTATTCTTAAGTAACGGTATGAGTGCGGGCAATAACCTCCATGAAGCGCAAGTGCAATGTCTATCGGAAATCTTCGAACGTGCAGTAAAAAAACAAATTATTGAAGAAGAGATTGTCTTGCCAGACGTACCACAACACGTGCTTGAGAAGTACCCAAGCATCTTAGAGGGCATTAATGCCCTGGAAGAGAAAGGTTTCCCTGTGGTGATTAAAGATGCTTCATTAGGCGGCCAATTCCCAGTGATGTGTGTGACGCTAATGAACCCCAAAACGGGTGGTGTATTTGCATCATTTGGTGCCCATCCAAGCTTTGAAGTGGCGCTGGAGCGCACCCTGACTGAATTACTACAAGGTCGCAGTTTTGAAGGTTTAAATGATGTGCCGCGACCAACCTTTAATAGCCTGGCGGTGAGGGAACCAGAAAACTTTGTTGAGCACTTTATTGATTCAACGGGTGTTATCTCTTGGCGCTTCTTTAGTGCCAAGCATGATTATGAATTTTGCGAGTGGGATTTCTCAGGCTCAAACAAGGAAGAAAAAGAGCGCTTATTGGATATTTTAGAGGATCTAGGCAAAGAAGTTTATATGGCCAAATTTTATGATCTAGGCGCCACTGCTTGTCGCATCCTAGTACCTGATTATTCGGAAGTGTATCCAGTTGAAGACCTTATTTGGGACAATACTAACAAAGCGCTGGTTTACCGCGAAGATATATTGAATATTCATTCTCTGAGTGATGATGCATTGGCGAGTTTGGTGAAGCGGTTAGAAGAAAGTCAACTAGATAACTACATGGATATTAGAACCCTGATTGGCATTGAGTTCGATGAAAATACTGTTTGGGGGCAGCTGACCATTCTTGAGCTGAAAATACTTATCACCCTTGCCTTAGGCGAACTTGATGAGGCCATTAAATTAGTAGAAGCGTTCTTGCAATACAACGATAATACCGTAGAGCGCGGCTTGTTCTATCAAGCGGTTCATGCAGTACTTGAGATCACCCTGGACAAAGAATTGGCGTTTGAGCATTTTATCGTCAGCCTAAATAAAATGTTCGGTAAAAGAACAATGGATAATGTGATCGGTTCTGTAACTGGTGAAGTAAAATTCTTTGGCCTAACCAAAACCAGTATGAAGCTAGAAGGCTTAGACAAACACCTAAGACTAATCGGAAGTTACAAAAAGCTTCATCAAGCTCGAGAAGCGAAAAAATATTGCCAAGTTAAGTAAATTTGCATAAAAACTAGTCAGTACGCAAATTTTTAGCTCATTGATTGTTAAATAAAGCTTACTCAGAAATTCAGCGCTAATTTATTCACTGCCAGGAAAAATTCCGATTTGAGATGAATTGATGAGTATGCTCGAAAACAATTTTTCTGAATATAGTCGTATTTTTTGCCCAAATTGTCATTTTAATGGCAGTTTTCTTCAAGCCAATAAAAACCTGCACTAGCATGTCAATAGCGAAGCAAAAATGTACCAAATAGCGCGTTAACGCTACAGCGTTAACTAAGAATTCCTGCCTAGCCCCTATATAATGTATACAGGAAAGTTTTTCATTAGCGCATTAAGTAGCAATATAGTAGCAATAAATTGTTTTCGAGATTATCAATTATTATAACTAACTGTTTTAATGGTGCAGACAAACGTAGCGTTATCGAACCAAATTTTTTGCATATTAGAGGAATGGGAGACAGTATTGCAAGGGCTTAATGGGAATATTTTTTCGGAAATGCCCGCACCTGAATTCTGAGCCGTACATAATTCCGAAAACCATTTGAAGCCAGATCATTTTTGATCTGGCTTTTTTGTTGTCTATGCGCCAATATTCATAGGAAAGTTACTTGAAGGTTTGTTAATAACAGTATGCATGAAAGTAGTAATTCCATCTATCTACGTTGAATAGAAATGGTGATGGTAAGATACAATTAACTCGATAATTGGGCTATGGATGGAAGTAATTATGAATTGCTTCCATCTTTCACTTTTTAAGATTTTTATTGAGAAACAATTTTCTATTTGTATTAGATAATTGAATATTTTAGCGTGGAAGTAATTAAAAAAACTGGGGTTCCCTATAATAATTTTATACGAATTCATTCTTCATAAGCATACTATTAGCGGCAACATGAGATAGCAAAGAGTCAACTTGAAAGGCGTGGATTGCCTTGCCATGCCTTGCCTGGGCTGTGTGGGTAATACATAAGAAATCTAAACACTGCCGGCATAAATAAGTGCCCTCTCCCAAGTTGCAGGCTAATTTTAAATAGATTAGGGGCAATTAATTGTATTTTTTGACAGTGACTAATGGATACTAACCGCATTGTAGGCATCGATTTAGGAACTACTAGCTCCCGTGTATCAGTGATAAAAGACGGTGTTCCCCCTATGTGTCAGGATACCTTTCGCCTCATTTGAAACTTAAAAACTTGAAGGGCGAAGCGAGAGGACATGAAGCAAAAGAGCTATTCGAAAAAATCCAAGGAATCAGTAATCAAGAAGATGATGCCACCCAATCCGCTATTTACAATCATGAAAACATAATACGCAGATAACCGTTTATCTCTGTATCATGATACCAATATAACTAGATATCATGATTACTTGATACTAGCATACCACAATATCTACACTTCCAGTTATCATGAAAACATGATATATAGATAACTGTTTATCCCTATATCGGGATATGCTCATAACCGGATATCATGATATGACTTATAAAATAGCAATGGTTGCCCAAAAGGGTGGGGTTGGGAAATCGACTCTCGCGAGAATTATCGCTGTAGAAGCTACTAAAGGGGGTCTACAGGCCAAAATAGCTGACCTAGATACAAACAGACAACAAGCGTAAACTGGGCAGCTAGACGCGCAGAAAGTGACATTACACCCAATATTCGCGCCGAGGCTTTTAACTCAATTGAAACAGCACTAAAAGACGCAGATAACTTTGACCTGTATATATTTGATGGAGCGCCACACTCATCAAGAGAGACACAAAAGGTTTGTCATGTAGTCGATATGGTCATAATTCCCACAAGCGAAGGATTAGATGACCTTCAACCCTCTGTAGTCTTAGCAAATAACCTTTTAAAAGCGGGAATATCTGCCAACAAAATAGCTTTTGCTCTGTGCATTACATCTGACTCTGAACGTGAGATTCTAGGGGCAAGAGATTATCTTGCGCAAACTCCATACATAGTATTAGCAGGTGAAATACCATTTCGCTCTTCTTTTAAGACCGCAATGGATAAAGGAAAGGCGATTACTGAAACACCATTCCCAACACTACGAAAGAAAGCGGACACAATGGCACAAAACATTATTGATGCTGTGGCGATAGCCGCAAACAGAGAGGTAGCATAATGGCCAATATTGCAAAACTAAAACCCAAAGCAGGGAAGGGGACACCTCCAGCACCTGAAAAAACAAATAATAATCTGCAAACCCCACCACGCGAAAAATCAGAAAAGAAAACTGTTATGCAATTTTCTATTCCTGAAACTATACAAAGGGAGTTTTCAACAGAAGCAGGACAACGCTTCGGCTTCAAGAAAGGCTCTAAATCAGATTTATTCATTGCTATGTGGGAAGCATACAAAAACAAGAATTCATGATATCCGGTTATCATGATATCAATGCAATAGGTAAGATTAAAGCTTTACCAAGGACAAATTCCAACAAAGGTGCGTAATGCGCACTCATAGTATGAATTTACGCTGAATAAACCCAATTATTACAAATGAAGGCTCATGATAGCTTCGCTGTAATTTGATCTGGTCAAGTAAATCCGGACACCCTAGTTAAGCTACTTTTTTCATATTTTCCATTTCTGCCTCATATTGATTTGGACTTTTATAACCCAGGTATGAATGCAACCGATAGCTGTTGTAAAACATGGTCATATATTGGAGTACGTCCTGCTGTGCTTCATAGCGGGTTTGATAGTTACGCCATTGGACCCGCTCCTGTTTAAGGCTACCAAAGAAGCTTTCCACAACAGCATTGTCCCAACAATCACCTTTTCTGCTCATACTGCCGACAAATCCGTGTGCTTTCAAAAGTCGTCGGTAATTTTTACTCGCATATTGTGATCCGCGATCCGAATGTACAATTAACCCACTTGGTGGCCGCCGTTGCCACATCGCCATTCGCAATGCATCACAAACCACATTTGCCTTCAACCGCGAACTCATGCTCCAGCCAACTACCTTCCTGGAAAACAAATCGATTACAACCGCCAAATACAGCCAGCCTTGTTGTGTCCAAAGGTACGTTATATCGCCAGCATAAACCTGGTCCGGGCTTGCCACATCAAACTGCCGATTCAACTGATTCTCAAACACTAGCTGCTTGTGGTTACTGTTCGTTGTCACCTTATACTTCTTGCGGTATCTCACCTGTACACCTGCTTCCTTCATCAGGCTGCGAGTTTTCCAACGACCAACCGGGTAACTCAACGCATTCAATGCTTTTTCCATCCTGCGGCTGCCGTAGGTAAAATTACTGGATTTCGCTATTTCTCTAACCACATCAATCATTTCCTCGTGAGCGGAATCATCTGACCGGTTAACCTTGCGTAGTACATATTCATAGTAGGCACTACGACCCACACCCAATAGTCGGCACATTGCGCCAACCGGGTAGGTCTTCTTCTTTCGGGTGATGAACGAATACTTTACTTCGTTTCTTTCGCGAAGAAGACCGTCGCCTCCTTTAAAATTTGCCTCTCCAGTTTAAGATGCTTGATTTCCGCCTTCAGACGTCGAATCTCTTCCTGCTCTGGCGTCAACTTGCCGTTACCTCTGAATGACTGTCCATTATCATCTGCTTGATGCTCTTTGATCCAGCGACCCAGCATATTAGCCCTAATTTCCAGGCTGCGCGCCGCTTCAGCTATGGCATAACCCTGATCCAAAACCAAGCTGATCGCATCCAATTTGAATTCCTTCGAATACTGCTTTCTTATTGCCATCTTCAACCTCCTGTTAAGATTATTATCTCTTAACTAGGTTGTCCGGGTTTATTAAACCATACATGGACGCCCGCAGTACGATAGATGTCAAGGTAGTTGTCGCCTAAAGTTAAATTTATGCCGCCTCGTTTTCTACAATCTCTGTTTTTTGTTTTTCCGGATTAAGATGAACAATTCTTATCGGTTCCCAGTTTCTTATTTCGCCACTCCAACGGTTAGGTTCTTTTTGCTTCGCCTGCTTGTACACCTGTTGGCGTTTAGCCAATATTCGCATGTCTTCACCCATATGCCGCTGTCCAGGTGTGACGAAGTTAATTGAGCTATGCAAATGCTCATGGTTGTACCAATCAACAAACCCCTGTACCCAGTTACGCGCTGCATGTAAGTCGGCAAATGGTTGTTCAGGATACTCCGGTCTGTATTTCAGCGTTCGAAATAAAGATTCTGAATAGGGG
>BQJA01000041.1 GCA_021604405.1 Nitrosomonas sp.
ACGCTTGGATGAATCCCGGCTTTTAATGCACGGATAGCTTCTTCCCGGGTTTTGACAATGATTTTTAGTGGACAGAAATAATATTTTGCCAGTTCACGTTGGGCATCATCCTGACTTACATTCTCTAGACGTTGCCAATCAGAGTTGCGTGAATGGGCCCAATCGCCATCATTACGGCCCAGCGCATATATTTTTCTTTCGTAGGTAGCGCAACGTATTCCTTCAAATGTAATATTCATTGCGCCTGATGGGGATTTGATGACCAGGCTGTATCGTATGACACCATCTTTTCCAACCTGGATTGACGTCGCATCAATAAAGTGCTGGTCGTTATGGGTTGGCCCAGCATCAAACGGTATCAAGTTGTCTTGTTGGGGGTATTCTGGCAATTGTGCCTGTAATTCAACCCACGTTTTTTCGCTATCAAACTGATCCTTAAATTCTTCTTTGCTTACACATGCGGCAACGAGAAAGACGCATCCTATCAGCAATATTTTTTTCATGTTATAAAACTAAGTCGCTGACTAAAGATTGGCGCACGGCCGGCGCTATTGAATCAACCGATGCTTGATAGGCAGGATGCGCAAGGTGAATGCTTAAATGCGCATCCTGTTTTAACGCCTGAATCATTTCTGGCGTAAATTCAAAACGCAAAAAATGGACGGATGAGGTTTTTTCTTCGGTCTCTCGTTCCAGATCTTCATCAGCAATGGCGTAAACCGGCGGATAGTCCGCGACCTTGATATATATTTCTTTTTCTACCCCGACCAATTTGGCTAATTTTTCTGCACGTTCATCCGGGTCAGGGTATTCAATCATCATGGTGGCTTTCAAGTTGCAGCCATCAGGAACCAGCGGGTTATAGGCTTCCAGTTCTTGGTGAATACCTGCATCATCAAAAATCTTTTCCACGCGCAGCATTTCCTGAATCTGGTAACGGATGGTCAGTTCATCTTCGAAAAACAGTGTAATATTATCGCCAAGGCTGATTCTTCGGTTATTTTTGTGTGCCATAACCTTGGCGCGAAATTCCGGCCGTGCCTTGGCATAATCTTCCAATGTCATGAGACTGTCGCGGGTAATCATATTCATCGTATTATCTTGTACTGTTGACGCGGCGTTAGCCGGGTTAGTTTGTTGAGGATGGATTTCTCCATAAGCGATTCGCAATAAAGTGAGCGGATGCTGTTTTTGCGCGTTATTTTCTCCCATACCTTGCTGAATATGACGTGCTGCGATGGCGCAATCAGAACTGATATAATCAGGTGCCGACGCAGCCATTTGTTTAAATACCGGTTTGCCGATTTTCATCGAATCAGCGAAATGTTCGCTTTTGACACCCCAGGTACCATCGTGCCCCGAGCAACGTTCTACGGTGTTTACTTTGGTGCCTGGTATCAGTTGCAGAATATCTCTAGTCTTTTTGCCAATATTCTGCACGCGCTGATGGCAAGGAATATGATAAGAAATGTTGCCCAGTTGATGTTTGAAATCTGTTTTTAATAGATTGTCCTGTTTACGCAGCATTAGATATTCGAAAGGATCAAACATTGCTTCTGCGACAGCCTGCACGTCCGCGTCATCAGGAAAAAGAAGTGGTAATTCCTGCTTGTACATCAAGGTGCAGGAGGGGACAGCTGTCAGGATGGCATATCCATCTTTTGCCAGTTTTTTCAATGGCGGAATATTTTGGTTTTTAAGCTTTTCAACGGCCTCCAGATTGCCCAGTTCCAGCTTGGGCATGCCACAACAAACTTCTTTTTCCACCAGGCAAACAGGAATTTCATTGTGTTCAAGAATTTTTAATAAGTCATGGCCAATGCCGGGCTCATTATAATTTACATAACAAGTCGCATAAATGGCGACTTTGCCAAGCGTTTTTTTACCATCTTTCACCGGGAATGAATGATTTGTTTTAGCATTATTCCGGAACTTATGACTGTCATATTCAGGCAGCTCCCGCTCGGCATGTATACCCAGCAGGTTATGCATTAATTTTCGTGCCGTGGGTGTTTTATTGGTTTTATTGACTGCGGTTACGACACCGGGAATCGTCGCCAGTTTTCCCATAAGGTCGGTGCTGGACAGCAATTTATCGCGAAAATCTGCGCCGTGCTTTTTATAGTTTACTGTTTTGGCGCGTAGCATGAGATGAGGAAAATCTACATTCCATGGATGCGGTGGAACATATGGGCACTTAGTCATGAAGCACATATCACACAAATAGCAACGATCCACGACTTCCCAGAATTTTTCTTTTTCTACGCCATCAATTTCACCGGTGCTACCTTCATCAATGAGATCAAAAAGCCGCGGAAATGCGGTGCAAAGATTGACGCATCGACGGCATCCCTGACAAATGTCAAAGACCCGTTCCATTTCGTTGAATAAATTTGCTTCATCATAGAAATCAATATCCTTCCAGTTAATTGGATGGCGTTTTGGGGCGTCCAGACTGCCTTCTCGAGTAGTCATATCGGTGAGGAAGAGAGAGGGAAAAATTAATTGGCGGAGTTTGCAGCATTACAATTTTATGTCAAAGAAAGCTTGTACTTTCATTGACATAACCACAAACTCCCATCCATGCGGACGATTCAGTTATTGCAGCCTAGTCGGTAAAACTATCCAGGGCGCGCTGGAAGCGATTGGCGTGAGAGCGCTCCGCTTTTGCCAGTGTTTCAAACCAGTCGGCGATTTCATCGAAACCTTCATCGCGCGCGGTTTTGGCCATACCTGGGTACATGTCGGTATATTCATGGGTTTCACCAGCTATCGCTGTTTTAAGGTTGTCGCGGGAAGAGCCAAAAGGCAAGCCGGTAGCCGGGTCGCCGCATGATTCCAGATGTTCCAAGTGACCATGTGCATGTCCTGTTTCACCTTCAGCTGTAGATCGGAATACAGCCGCAACGTCATTTTGACCTTCGACATCAGCTTTGGCGGCAAAGTAGAGATATCGACGATTGGCCTGGGATTCACCCGCAAAAGCTGCTTTCAAATTATCTTCTGTTTTAGTTCCTTTAAGTTGCATGATTTTCTCCTTTTAATGGGACGACGTTAGTTCTTATTATATAACCTTGACATCACTATAAACTGTGATTATTTCATCGCATCTTATCGCAATTTGACCACGCTTACCTGAATTTCCTAACAGTGGTTTAATACGGCTGTGGAAACTTTCAGTCAAAAGTAGCCACTTGCCAATAATCCGGGTGAAATAATTCGAAGCTACAGCGGTTCTGAGCAAAAATATCCAGATTATCGCGTTAACTGATTTTAATCCGTGCATGAGACTATCGAAGGGTTTCTCGCTTGTCAACTCTCGTATATGTGAATTTAACTATCCATGTGTTTTTGAAACACCAGTCCGGCGTGTTCGCGTAATTTATGAAAGCTGATTAGCTTCCAGTTCTCTTCAGTAACACTTAATTCCGCTTCATAGGAAGCCAGGAACGTCGGGGCATCGACGGCGTCGTAAGCAATACGATGTGCATTTGACTCAATAAACCGTTCCAGTTCACGAGGATTATCAGCCGTTACCCAGCGTGCTACCTGATACTTTGCAGGCGCAATGCGGGCTGCTACGCCATATTCATGCTTTAGCCGGTGTGTCACGACTTCAAACTGCAGCACACCCACAGCGCCCAACAACAACGTATTGCCAATATGTGGTCTGAATACCTGAATTGCTCCTTCTTCACCTAATTGTGTGAGGCCCAGTTTGAGTTGCTTGCTACGGAGAGGGTCGGCAATCTCAACTGATTGGAATAATTCAGGCGCAAAGAATGGCAGTCCAGTAAACTGTAACGCTTCCCCTTCTGTTAAAGTATCACCCAATTGTAACGTGCCATGATTGGGAATGCCGATAATGTCGCCAGGATAAGCAGTTTCCAGTAACGCCCGCCGCTGGGAAAGAAAAGAAACCACGGTGTTGGTACGAATATCCTTACCGCTGCGTACAACTTTTAGATTCATGCCTCGCTTAAATTGACCCGAACAGATTCGCACAAAGGCAATGCGGTCACGATGCGCGGGATTCATGTTAGCCTGGATTTTAAATACGACACCGGAGAATTTCTTTTCTTCAGGGTGTACTTCTCTTTGCATCGCCTGGCGTGATTCCGGGGAGGGCGCAAGATCAACCAGTGCATCAAGGATTTCACGTACTCCAAAGTTATTAATTGCGGAGCCAAAAAATACCGGGGTCTGTTGACCCGCCAGAAAAGCGGTTTTGTCAAATGTGGGTGACGCTTCTTTTATCAATTCAATTTCTTGCCGCCCATCCACAAGTGGTGCGCCGAAGCGTGCCGCTATAGACGGATCATCAAGATCGGAAATAATTTCATCATCAGTAGCCGCGCGATCTGCCCCCGCCTGAAAAACGCGCATACAGTTATGTTGCAGATCAAAAACACCATGAAATTGACGACCCATGCCGATCGGCCAGGTAAAGGGCGTTGCGGTCATACCCAGAGTTTGTTCAATTTCGTCGATGAGTGCAAGTGGGTCACGGACTTCCCGATCCATTTTATTAATAAATGTAACAATCGGTGTACTACGGGCGCGGCATACCGACAGTAAGCGCAAAGTCTGCGCTTCAACACCGTTGGCGGCGTCAATAACCATGAGTGCCGCATCGACGGCCGTTAAGACACGGTAGGTGTCTTCTGAAAAATCTTGGTGACCTGGGGTATCCAGTAGATTAATCACGCAATCCCGGTATTCAATCTGCATAACAGAGCTGGCCACCGAGATACCTCTTTGTTTTTCAATCTCCATCCAGTCAGAGGTTGCGTGACGACTGGCTTTGCGCGCCTTAACGCTGCCTGCGATGTGAATCGCGCCGGCATACATTAGTAGTTTTTCGGTCAGTGTTGTTTTTCCCGCATCCGGATGAGAGATAATGGCAAACGTGCGACGGCGCGCCACTTCATTGTTAATTTTTGTCATGTTTGTTAAGAAGATTGAGTTGTGGAATAAAGATAACAATGGGCCATATGAGTTGAATTGAATGCAGTTAATCCTGGATAAGTCTTGCGGCACACGGGCATGGCATGAGGACAGCGCGGATGAAAGTGGCAGCCTGGTGGTGGTGTGGCAGGTGAGGGTATGTCACCTTGTAAGTGCATAACCGCCCGTTTGCTCTCATTGTTAATTGAAGGAACGGCGGATAATAAAGCCTGCGTATAGGGATGCCGCGGATTGTTTAACACGTCATCCACCTGCCCACGTTCAACAATTCTCCCCAAATACATGACTGCTATCTCATTTGCAATGTACTCCACGACGGAAAGATTATGCGTAATAAATAAATAAGAAAGTTTTAAGTTATATTGTAGTGACTTTAGTAAATTCAAGATTTGCGCTTGGACCGATACATCTAATGCGCTGGTTGGCTCGTCGCAGATCAATAATTTCGGATTGACAGCCAATGCGCGGGCAATAGCGATTCGTTGCCGCTGACCACCAGAGAATTCATGCGGGTAACGCCATTTTGTTTCCGGAGGCAGGCCCACACGCTGCAATATGGCATCGACTCTTTCTTCGGCAGCGCGGCTTTGATGACTGCTCGATTGATGAGATCGATTTCCGTTTATGTGGAGTGCGTTTATACCTTCTAAAATGATATCGATAATACGCATGCGTGGATTTAACGAGGAATACGGGTCTTGGAAAACAATCTGAAGATCAGCTCGTTGTGTCAGCATTTGCTGACGCGTCAGTCCGACTAATTCTCTGCCGTCGAAGAAAACGCTGCCTGCCGTTGGTTGAATTAATTGTAAAATACTTTTGCCAACGGTTGTTTTGCCACAGCCCGATTCGCCAACCAAGGCTAACGTTTTGCCCTGTGCAATAGCGAACGATACCCCATCGACTGCTTTAACATGTCCGGTAATGCGTTTCAACAACCCTGATCGTATTGGGAAATGCATTGTAAGATCGGTGACGCGCAGCAGCGCCGCGGCATCGGTTGATGTTGAGGACAGTGTTTTCTCAGTCGACACGCTTTGGTTTTGCGTATTAGCATATGTTGAGGTTAAAACGGTATTGTTATGAAAAAGATGGCATCTGACGGCGTGGTTTTCAGATAACTTGTACCAATCGGGTGCTTTGTTATGACAAGTTTCCCAAACATGCTCGCAGCGGTCTGCAAAACGGCAACCCGAAAATTCTTTTGATAATGGCGGAACATTCCCTTGGATGACCGCTAACTCATGCGTGCGTCTGTTTTTACCTGGCAATGAAGCAAAGAGTTTTTTTGAATAAGGATGTGCAGGGTTTTGAAAAAATTCCTCTCGCGGTGCTGCTTCAATAATTTCACCTGCGTACATGACGGCTACCTGGTGCGCCATTTCGGCTACGACGCCCAGATCATGCGTAATAAGCATAATTGCCATGTGGTTGCTATGCTGCAAATCACGCATCAGGTCGAGCACCTGGGCTTGAATTGTAACATCCAGTGCTGTGGTAGGCTCATCTGCAATTAACAGTTCTGGTTGCCCGGCAAGTGCCATAGCAATCATCACCCGCTGTTTCATGCCACCAGAAAATTGGAACGGATACTCATTCATGCGGCGAAGTGGATCGGGTATGCCGACCTGATTCAATAATTTGAAGATGCGATCGTGAATTGCAGTACCACTTAAGTTGAAATGCCGTTGCAATACTTCGCCAATTTGGTCGCCGACTGTCATAACCGGGTTCAGACTCAACATTGGTTCCTGGAAAATCATGCTGATACGTTTTCCTCGAAGGTTTCGCATGTCAGCTTCCGGAATTAACAGTATATTTTTACCATCGAGGTTGATTGTGCCCGCAACAATTTCTCCGGCATCCGGTAGCAAACGCATAACCGACAAGGCTGTGATGGATTTGCCGCAGCCAGATTCCCCGACCAGCGCAAATGTTTCACCTTTGTTGATTTTCAGTGTCAATCCATCGACCGCTCTGATCATTTTTGAACCGGTATGGATGATCGTGGCCAGATTGTCAATTTCCAGTAACAGACTCATGCGGGTGGCGTGTGTTTTATTTTTTTAGATGAAGGGGTTGCAGCGGCGGGGCCGACTGAATTTTTTCTGTTCGAACTGCGGCGCATTATGCTGGTTTTTTCAGATAAGGTTTGAATGCGCGGATCAAATGCATGCTGCACTGCATCCGCGAAAAGGTTAGCACTGAGTACCAAGGCAACCATTAAGCCAAAGGCCGCCAACAATGTCCACCAAACCATCGGCTCACGCGCCATTTCTAGTCGGGCTGCATTGATCATGGTGCCAAAACTGATCATTGATGGATCAACACCAACCCCAACGTACGACAGCACCGCTTCAGCCAGAACCAATCCACTGAAATCCATGACAGTGGCAATTAATACAATATGCATAACATTAGGCAGAATATGACGGCTAATGACGCGCCAGTGAGAAACGCCGAAAGCATGGGCTGCCTGAATGTATTCCATTTCACGTAATTTCAGTGTCTCTCCGCGCAGCAACCGGCAAAGACCTGTCCAGCTGGTTATTCCCAGTATGATACAAAGAAACAGTAAGCGCAGGTCAGCGCGTTCTGCGGTTGTCTCAAACAACTCAGGATGCGTTTCAATATAAACTTGCATCATCAGTACTGCAGCGGCAATTAATAACACACTGGGAATCGAACTTAGTGTGGTATATATGTATTGAATAATGTCATCTACCCATCCTTGGAAATAACCGGCCATGATGCCAAGTAGCAATGCAAAAGGCAGCATGATTAACGTCGTAATAGCGCCGATAACCAAGGCGGTGCGGATACTCTTTAGCGCTTGGTATAAAACATCTTGCCCTACTTTATCGGTTCCCAGTACGTGATAATACGGTGTTAACATCAATATAATTCCCAGCAATGTAAGGATTGCCGCAAGTGTAATAAGCACCGCATTCCACGGTATCTCTGTGGCGCCTCGCCAAATACTGGATAACGATTTTTTAAAGCTTTCTTGATGGTGACGCGCTAGCATTAAGGCTAACAAGGCAACTAATAACATCCAGGCAGCGAAGCCTAACCCGATGCCTGCAGCTGTTCGCGCGGTAATATCATCAATTCGTTGTGTTTCGGGATGCTGTAAATGTGCGCCGCCAAATTTCAGTCGGGAAAATTCCCGGACCTGGTGACCGTCCGGCAAACTTACTGTTTCTTTTGCGTATAGATAAGCCGCCAGCGGGGCGGAATAAGTTTTTTCAACATTGGTCCGCAGCGGATTAACGATTACATCAAATAAACTGAGCACTTCAGCACTATAAACCTGTTCTCCATTGTTATATCTATTTTCGAGCGCGGGGCGAAAATGGATGCTATCCAGCAGACCGATAATGATGAAAAAAAGTAATACCGTAAGCGCTGCCATACCGCTGGCGCTTTTGCCAACACGAAGCCAGGGCGTTCGCAGGTGTTCATGGCGGCGTATATGCCGTACTAAAATGGCGACAATGACCACTAATACAAAGACAAGTGCATCGGTCCAGAGAATAACGAAACTGAAGGGCATAATTATTAGTGCAACTTGATATTTTCTGTTAAATAGCTTGGTTGTATCGTGACTGCGTAAGTTTCGTCAACATACATAAGAAAATAATGGCGTGTTGGCTCTTTGTGTTGGATACGTGTATATTGCATTGCATTGTCACATTCATTCAAATTAACCCCGTCGATAAATTAGCGTATAGGTTTTACGCAATTACAGCATATTTACCCTTTTTACTAACAACCAATAATGTGTTTTTCAGCGGAAGCGAGTTTCATCGTTGGTGGCGCGCTGCTGATCGTCGGGGCAGCGACAATCAAAAAAGTCAGGCATAAAAAAGATATGCCGATTGCGTTTATTCCTCTTATATTTGCTGTTCAACAGATAATAGAAGGTTTCTTGTGGGTTTCTTTGACAAATAATTTACTGGGCGACCAGTTTTGGTTAAGCAATATCTACGGTGCTTTTATTGGGGTTATTTGGCCAGTTTACGCGCCTTTTTCTGTTTATAGCGCAGAAACCAATGCGATACGCAGAAAAATTATTGGCTCAATAATTATCGTCGGCGTTGGTCTGGCAGCGTACACGCTCATTGGTTTGGCCAGTCAGCCAATTACTGCACAAGTTGTTAATCATAGTATTCATTATGAGCATGATGTGGCAGTCTACCAATTTGTCATTGTCATGTATTTATTAGCGACCTGCGTTCCGTTTATTTTTTCGAGCTACCGACATATATATATTGCGGGATTTGTAATTACATTGGGATTTTTTGTAGCCTATTTTGCCTATCGTGAAACCTTTGCGTCGATTTGGTGTTTTTATGCTGCAATTGCAAGCGGGTTAATTTATCTGTATTTTACAAGGCGCTTGAATAAGCCGTTAATACCTTTGCCAAAAATATAGTTTTTCGATTACGATTGTAAACTGAATATTCCAGGTACCCATATAATACACAAGCATGACGCTTTATGCATTTTTAGCAGTAGGTATTGGCGCCGCGATTGGTGCATGGTTACGTTGGGGCCTTGGGCTATGGTTAAACGCCTTATGGCCGGAATTACCGCTGGGCACGCTTTCTGCCAATCTAATTGGTGGCTTTTTGGTCGGCTTGTCGGTCGCTTTTTTTTTGCAGCATCCTGGTTTGGCGCCTGAATGGCGATTGCTTATCATCACCGGATTCCTTGGCGCATTGACAACTTTCTCAACTTTTTCGATTGAAACGGTTACGCTGCTGATGCGTGGGCAATACCTTTGGGGTCTGTCCATTATTATATTGCATCTCGGTGGTTGTCTGCTGATGACGGTTTTGGGTTTACAGGTGTACAAATGGCTGCAACACTAATCCTGATAACGGGAATGCGCCAATTTTTCTTCTAACTTACTCGTTCTTATTGATCCATGTTGTTTCTAATATAGCATTACATATGTCAACCGTTTGTCTTAAAGTATATCTTAACGAAAAGCAGCGCCATGGCGGTATGCTGCTTTACGAGTGGTTGCTGAATGAGGCGCAAAGAACAGGCGTAAAAGGCGGGTCGGTGTTCAAGTCTGTAGCGGGTTTTGGACGGCATGGGCTAATGCATGAGGAATCTTTTTTTGAATTAGCGGGCGAGTTGCCTATTCTGGTTGAGTTCGTGTTGGACAAGTCGTTGGCAGATAATTTCATCGACGCATTACGGGCGCAAAAACTAAATTTATTTTATACCTGTTATTCTGTTGAATCTGGTTATTTATAACGAACCGGCACGGTTCCCGGTATATGTCATGCCGCGATAACCGATATCATGCCGCATTTGACGGCCATCAAAATAAATTTGTTCGGCAATTTGGTAGGCATTGCGTTGCGCCATTTTTATATTGTCGCCTAATGTGGTGACACATAAAACGCGACCACCTGCCGTCAGGACTTCGTCGCCATTTTCACCGCCCAGGGTTGTCCCTGAGTGGAACACATGAAATTCATCCGACGCAAGCTGGTGGGTAGTTAGATTTGACAGGCCCTGGATGATGTCATTTTTCCGGGGTGTTTCGGGATAGCCATGCGCCGCGATGACCACGCCAAGCGCAACGCGTCTGTCCCATTCGGTTTCTGCATTATCCAGAGACCCATTGAGGGCTTGTTCAATTAATGTGAACAAATCACTTTTCAAGCGCATCATAATCGTTTGAGTTTCCGGATCGCCCAAACGGCAATTGAATTCCAGCACTTTGATTTCATCATCCGGTGTGATCATTAACCCGGCATAAAGAAAGCCCGTGTATCTGGCACCCTCGTGCAGCATACCATTGACTGCCGGATGGATGATTTCCCGCATAATTTTGCCATGACGTTCAGGGGAAATAAATGGTGTCGGGGAAAAAGCCCCCATGCCACCCGTGTTGGGTCCTTGATCGCCATCCCGCAGTCGTTTGTAATCCTGGCTGGTGGCAAGTGGCAAAACCTGATGGCCATCGACCATAACAATAAAACTGACTTCTTCTCCTTGCAGAAAATCTTCAATGACGATTTTTATGCCCGCTTCACCCATATTTTTATTTACTAGCATTGCATCTACAGCCGCATGTGCCTCTGTAGAAGTCATTGCAACAATAACGCCTTTGCCGGCAGCCAGACCATCCGCTTTTATCACAATCGGTGCTTCTTTGCGGTCCAGATACTGATGCGCTTCGGATGCGTCGCTAAATGTAGCGTGGGCAGCAGTCGGAATATTGTGGCGGCGCATAAAAGCTTTAGAAAAATCTTTCGATATTTCGAGCTGTGCGGCTTGTCTGGTCGGTGCAAAAATCTTTAGATCAGCCGCATGAAAAGCGTCTGCCACGCCTTCTGCCAGTGGCGCTTCCGGACCCACGACCGTGAGTGCGATATTCTCTTTTTTGGCAAATTCAACTAAATCAGGGATGGCGGTGAGGGGGAGATTTTCCAGACCATGCTCCAATGCAGTGCCGGCGTTACCCGGTGCTACAAACACTTTGATAACACGTGATGATTGCGCTAATTTCCATGCCAGTGCGTGTTCTCTGCCGCCGCCGCCAATTACAAGTAATTTCATTGTTAAATTAATTAATGTCTGAAATGTCGGATACCGGAGAATACCATGGCGACGCCATGTTCATCTGCCGCAGCGATTACTTCTGTATCACGAACACTGCCACCGGGTTGAATAATAGCTTTTGCACCCGCTTCTACGACGACATCAAGCCCGTCCCGGAATGGAAAGAATGCATCGGATGCAACGACTGAATTTGACAACGCAAGATTTGCCTGCTGAGCTTTAATAGTGGCAATGCGGGCGCTATCGACGCGGCTCATTTGTCCTGCGCCAATGCCGAGTGTTTGTCCATTCTCACAAAACACAATCGCATTGGATTTAATAAATTTGGCAACGCGCCATGCAAAAAGAAAATCCTGCAATTGCTGAGCAGTTGGTTGTACTTTTGTGACGACTTTAAGTTCTTTGACAGTGATATTATGACTGTCTGGTGTCTGTACCAGTATTCCACCGCCAACACGTTTAAGATCGAATTGATTGTTAAATGATTTTAATGGTGCTGTGAGTACGCGGATATTTTCTTTTTGAGCGAGGATTTGTTTGGCTTCATCGGTCAGTGCTGGCGCCACAATAACCTCTACAAATTGTTTGATAACCGCGCTAATCGTAGGCCCATCGAGCGTATGGTTAAACGCAATGATTCCACCGAACGCAGAAGTGGTATCGGTGGCAAAGGCAAGCTGATAAGCCGAGAGTAATGTATCTGCTGTTGCAACGCCACACGGGTTAGCGTGTTTGACGATGACGCAGGCCGGCCTGTCAAAGGTTTTGACGCACTCCCAGGCGGTATCGGTGTCCGCAATATTATTGTATGATAAAGCTTTTCCTTGTAGCTGTGTATAATTTGCCAGACTGCCTTGAGCGGGGGCGAGATCCCGATAAAACGCTGCTGCCTGATGCGGATTTTCGCCGTACCGTAATGCTTGTCGCATGCTAAAGTTAAGATTAAGTTGGTCGGGGAAAGTATGATGATGATTGTTTACGTCAATGGCGGTCAGATAATTACTGATCGCGCTGTCGTAGCTTGCGGTATGTGAAAAAGCTTTTTGCGCCAGCCTGAAACGATGGTCTAATCCGATTGTACCGTTTGCTGATTTAATTTCTGTTAATAAAAACGCGTAATCCTCTGGATTGGTTGCGACCGTTACATGCCGGTAGTTTTTAGCTGCAGCGCGGATCAGAGTTGGGCCACCGATATCGATATTTTCAATAGCATCTTCAATGCTGCAATCTGGTTTAGCAATTGTTTCGCTGAAGGGATAAAGATTAATGACAACAAGATCGATAGCCGGGATATTCGCTTCTTCCAGTGCTGACATATGGTCAGGTATGTTTCTTCGCGCTAAGATACCGCCATGTATTTTTGGGTGTAATGTTTTAACGCGGCCATCCAGCATTTCCGGAAAACCGGTATAGTCACTCACTTCGGTAACGGTTATCCCCGCTTCCTGGAGCAGTCTGGCTGTTCCGCCCGTTGACAGTATGGTAATGTTGAGCTGGTTCAGCCCCTGCGCCAGCTCAATAACACCTGTTTTATCGGAAACGCTGATCAATGCGCGTTTAATTGTCATTCTATTACCTTATTTTATTTTAAATTGCTTTAACTTATTGCGCAGTGTATTACGATTTATACCAAGCAATTCAGCAGCCAGTGTTTGGTTTCCGTTTGCGTGTTTCATTGCGAGTTCTATCAGTGGTTTTTCAACGCTTTGCATGACCATGTTATAAATAGGACAGGGCTTCTCGCCTTCCAAGTCGTTGAGATAAGCATCGACGGCTTTGCGCACACAGCATGCAACTTCATTTTCATTGATGACACTCATACAGCCACTTCCTTGCTTTGGATGTAGGTTAACCGCCGATTGTGATCGGCAAGCTCACTAAAAAATATATTTGTTGCGGAAATTTGTTGTTCCACAGTCTGTAACTGATTCATGGCATGTCGAAATGCCGCAGAACCAATCAATCCTTTGGTATACCAGGAAATATGCTTGCGCGCGATACGTACGCCGGAGTATTCACCATAAAATTGATAAAGATCATGCAAATGCGCGATAAGAACACGATGAATCTCACTGACTTCTGGTGAGATCATCTGCTTGCCGGTAGCAAGGTAATGTTCAATTTCACGAAATATCCAAGGTCTGCCCTGAGCGGCGCGCCCGATCATGACCGCATCTGCACCCGTACGACTAAGTACCTGTTTAGCCTTCTCGGGTGTTGTAATATCGCCGTTGGCAATAACCGGAATCTTAACTGCACTTTTTACCGCAGCAATAGTCTCATATTCTGCTTCTCCTTTGTAGGCGCAGGCACGGGTACGGCCATGTATGGCTAAGGCTTGAATCCCTGCATTCTCGGCAATATGCGCGATCGACAGTGCATTCTTGTGATTTGTGTCCCATCCAGTTCTTATTTTCAGTGTAACCGGAATATCAACCGCCTTGACGACTGCATCGAGTATTTTTCCAACAAGTTTCTCATCTTTCATGAGTGCTGAGCCAGCCATGACATTGCAGATTTTCTTGGCCGGACAGCCCATATTGATATCAATAATCTGCGCACCCTGCATAACATTGTAGCGGGCTGCATCAGCCATCATTTCTGGATCTGCGCCTGCGATTTGAACAGATACGGGAGAAACTTCGCCGTCATGATCAGCACGTCGCCGGGTTTTTTCTGAGCCCCACAGCAATGAGTTGCTGGATATCATTTCCGAAACGGCCATGCCTGCACCCATATTTTTACATAATTGACGGAAGGGCCGATCTGTTACGCCTGCCATGGGAGCAACGATCAAGTTGTTTCTGAGATGATAGGGCCCTATCTGCATGGTAATAAATTAAGCATGAAACTGGTAAAAGCTCCGGGAGTTAGCGATATATGATATGCGTTATTTTAATTCGATGGTTATTTCAGGGTGTGGTACTCAAGCCAAATTATATGAAGTAAACTTTGTGTATTGGAGGAATTTTTTACGCCTTAAAGCATTATTATATAGCGTAATACCTTTTAATGATGCTTCGAAACACTTATCCCTTCGTCCCAAAAATCATACGGCGTGCAACAAAACGCTTTAACGGAGGGAGACAGTCGAGTGTGCTCAATCCTATACCGCCGATATTTCTTAAGACCGTACTGTCATTAGAAAATATTTTTATCAGTGAATCGGTAAATACGCGCCCCGCGCTACTATCTGTTTGACGTTTCTGGCGATAGTTTGAAAGCATTGCCGGTGCGCCAATTTCATTTCCCAAATTGGTTGATTTCAGGACTTCATTCGCCAATTCCCATGCATCACGCAACCCCAGATTAAATCCTTGTCCGGCAACCGGGTGTAGGGTTTGCGCCGCATTTCCTACCAACGCAATCCGTTGAGATGTAATGGGCGTTGCATATTTTAATGCAAGTGGAAAGCCTGATCGTTTACTGGCGCCAATTAATGATCCCACCCGATCGCCAAAATGTTTTTGTAATCGAGCGAGAAAAGTTGCGTCATCCAAGCCAAGTACTTCCTTGGCCATAGTGGGGTTGACTGTCCACACCAGCGCAAAATTTTCCCCTGCGGGCAGTAAAGCCACCGGTCCGTCTGGGGTAAAACGTTCATAAGCAACACCCTGCTGCCGGGTTCTGGTTTTGATATTAGCGACGATTGCCCATTGCTGATATTCGTGGATATGATAATTTATATCTGCAACTTTCTCGGTCAGGCGACCTCCATCAGCCAGGACCAGTAATTTTGCAGTTATTTTTCTGGTTTCGCTGCCATACTGAAATTCAACCTGCCCTTGGTTCGCATCCGTTTCAAACTTCGCCACCTTTGCGCCGGCCAGATAGTCACCATTCAGCTGTTTTAATAAAGCATGCATGGACAGGAATAAAGCATGGTAATTTACCACGTATCCAAGCGCTGGGACGTTGGCGTCATCTTTAGTTAATATTGTACGCCCGAACCCGCGTTGATTGGAAATATGAATTTTCGTAATCGGCGAGTTGGCTGGCAGCTTTTGCCACACACCCAGACGTTCTAGAATGAGACGGCTGCCATGCGATAAAGCCAATGGTCGTGGGTCTTCGTTCTTTTCAGGTAAACCGCGCGCTTCCATTAGAAGAATTGACAGGCCGCTTTCTTGGAGCGCCAGTGTTACCGCCATTCCGACTGGTCCGCCGCCAATAATCACAATGTCATAATGCTTGGTCATCATGGCGTCATTTTTTTGCGGAATCGCATAGCAGCATCTCTTGGGACAGCATTTACAGTTATTTTAATTCGGAACGATTGGGTAGCAAGGATAGCATAGCTCATACTAAGAGAAAATCGGGGATTGCTTCATCCTGCAATTAATACTGTACAGACGGCTACAGATTGTTGATTCCAAGATGCTGATTGCTCGGCTTGATTTGTTTGCAACGCTATATTCGCTATACTCTCGAAATAACAATTCAGTTTATCCGTAACGTTGCTTTTTTGATTACAAAAGCATCATTTGTGCGTGCAAGCGCACCTAATGTTTGTCGAACTGGTGTATTTAAGGAGCAGTCTAAACAAACCGGATGTTGTACTGAATAATAATCTTTACAACGCAACGGGATAAATTATGGTTTATTAATTCTAATTTTCAGACCTCTTATTGCATTACATGCAGTATTTTCTCCAGTTATACCTGTTATAAAACACACCGGAATTCTTTTGTTGGCGACCCGGATCAAGCAAAATTCGGCCGTCATGACGCTACGGTTTATAATGGAGCGGTCTGGGTATAGCTACGGCAGCGGAAGATGCTGAAGTTGCATTATTATCAGAAATATTTATGACTAAAAAAGGAAATGAGATGATATTGCTAAACCTGCGTACATTGGTATTGTTGTCAGTTTTATTTTTTTTCTTAACAAGTACATCTGCAAGCATTGCGGATGATGATCTCGTTACCGCTGCAGAAAAGGGCAGGGCTGCGTATATCATCGACTTGCTTGACACAAATAAATTTGAGCAAGAAGAATTGGATAGCGCGTTAGTTGCGGGTGTCAAGAAAGGTAATGCAGAAATTGTACGAGGACTGCTTGAAGCGGGTGCCGATGTTTATGTGACTACAGACAATGGTTACACGATGTTGATGCAAGCGTCGCGGGATGGGCGCGAAGCAGTTGTCGAAACCTTGCTTGACGCCGGTGCTAAAGTAAATGCCAGAACTGCAGACGATATTACTGCTTTGATGCTAGCAACGGAAAAGAATCGTCAGCAAGTCGTGCATTTATTGCTCGCCGCTGACGCTGACGTGAATGCGAAACAAAAGAACGGCATGACTGCCTTAATGCTGGCATCTCAGCATGGCCACCGAAATATTGTGCCGGTTTTGATTGAGGCCAATGCAGACGTTAATGCGAGCTTGGATATTGGCGCAACGCCATTGATGCTTGCCGCGCAGCATGGTCATGTAGGCGCAGTGTATGCATTACTTGCCGCCGGCGCAGATGTTAACACCCAGGCTGTCAATGGTGTTACGGCTTTGGGACTGGCATCAAGATATAAACATAAGGAAGTCATAAAACTTCTTAAAGACGCAGGTGCCAGGTAGGTTGTTTACTGGGGCCGAGCTTGAATTTTTCAAAAATCCCATGTGTGAATCCGGTCGTCTTACAAGCGTGGTGCAAGCTTTATGAAATATGGTTCAACTGTTTTGCGTATATAACTTCGTTAGTTCGCGATGCGTATTGTTTGCCGGCAGTGTAAGTGGTTATTTTGTGGTGCTGGAACGGCACATGTTAGGGATGAGCGGATTTGTTACCTAATTATTATTTAGTAATAACTTGAATGGAGGAATTTCTGTATGAATATGCGTACTGTTTCATTATTTGTTACGTTACTGTTACTACTCGCGGGTTGCGGCGGTGAAACAGCAGATAACAAAACCAGATCAGACGGATCGGCGACACCCGTTGATGAAGTAACAACGATCGGTGAATTACCGGCTATTTTGGGAGAAGGGCTGACACCAGAGGAAAAAGAAGAACTGAGAAACCAGATTCTGCCCGCGGGATCAGAAGATGAAGCGACGGCGGAAGAAAAATTTAAGGAGTTGCTGGAGCGGGCGAAAGGAGGAGAACCCAAAGCGCAGAATGAACTCGGTGTTATGTATTATACCGGTGAGGCAGTTTCTACGACAGATACAGGGGAGGTGCTGGATAATGATCCAGAGCTGGCTGCCGGTTGGTTTTTTCGGTCCGCCGAACAAGGTTATGCGGATGCTCAATTTAATCTCGGCTTGATGTATGCAAATGGAGAAGGTGTCGAAGTAGATACTTTGAAAGCAGTAGAACTGTTCAAGCAGGCGGCAGAACAAGGGAATGTCGATGCGCAAAACAATCTCGCTGCAATGTATTATACCGGTGAGGGGATCGATAGAGATGTGGAGAAAGCGATAGCTTGGTTTGAGAAAGCCGCGGAGCAGGGGAATGTCGAAGCGCAGGCTAATCTTGATGCAATAAGAGCGGCGAATGAGTAAAGTTGAATGAATTCAGTGAGAATTGCAAAAAAACAATTTAATTTCTGAATCTTTTTTCTTATTTCTGTTATTTACTTCAACGATGTTTCGATCTAAAATCAAATGATCAATTTTACAAAGCAGCCTTGAAATACAGGTATATTTTTGTAATCAATTGATATTCCAATCTAAGAAGAAGACGTTTTTTAATAATAGAGCATAACGTAAGACGTCGTTTTTTTACTAACCGAAAGAAGCATATTACTTGAAGAGGAGATTTTAATGTCGAAAATAATTAAAACTATATTTGTGAGCCTTGTGCTCGGATTATTGATCGGAAATGTGCAGGCAGGCGAAGCGCAGGCAGGCGAAGCTAAGGGCGACAAACGAAGCTTTGATGTGGTTATTAATGCTTACGATACCAAAATTCCGGAGCTTAACGTTGAAGATGTGACGGTTAAAGATATTCGTGCCTTTAATGTGCTCAATGAGCCAGAAGCATTGACAGTCAAGAAAGGAACAGCCGTAACAATTAAAGTTGAGAACAAGTCTCCTATCAGCGAGGGATTTTCAATTGATGCTTATAATATTCAAGAAACTATACCTGCTGGAGAGACCAAGGTTATTAAATTTGTAGCTGATAAGGCTGGCGCTTTTACAATTTGGTGCCAGCTTCACCCTAAAAATATTCATCTTCCAGGCTCTTTAAACGTTATCTAGTAGAGATAATTTTATCTAATTTTTTAATACTGCTTACCGTAGTGTGATTGCCTTGCAACGTATAACGTATATAGGTTGCAAGGCTTTTTTTATGAAAGAATATGTTAGCGCTATGCTATCTACGACTTAAAAATAAACTAGTATTTGCCAGGAAATAATATCCCCATCTAGTTAATCGAGGTGCTCCTTGTTAAAAAGCGCCCAATAAACATTGCATAAAGCAATATGTTTTTCCCTGAATTCAATTGTTAATCTATTTTTACTTGCTTTTGAAAAGCAGGTTTATTTATCTTGACGAAGAAAATATGTCTGTCTAACATGGCCACGGGAAGCGGTATGGGTTTATGGCTGTTTTCTATGCGTTTCTTTGATTAATTTTTTTAGGGATTATTATGTCACAGTTAAAAAAGACGTTATTAGGTAGTATTGCACCGTTAATGTTATCCGGCATGTTAATTGCTCAGGTTGCGCCAGTTAATGCATCAGAAGCGGATCAAAAGCAATACGCTAGATTTACCCAGGATAACGAACTGCTTACCCCCAGGAATTATCGGGAATGGATGTTCATCGGTGCGCAAGTTACGCCTAAGGATATGAATGATGGAAAGCCCGCATTTCCAGAATTTCATAATGTCTATATTGATCCGGTAAGCTGGGCGCACTGGAAGAGAACCGGTGAATTTCGTGATGGTACAATTATTGTCAAAGAATTAACCGGCGTCGGCGCCAAACAGTCGGCCAGTGGTAACGGGTACTTCCAGGGCGATTTTAATGGTATCGCTGCAACGGTGAAGGACTCAAAACGATTTGCTGACCGGATGGAGAACTGGGCCTATTTTACGTTTGATTCCTATGACGCGAAAAAAGGGAATATCCAGGACGATGAAGCGTGTGCAGCATGCCATAAAGCCAATGCTGAGGAAGATATGGTTTTCAGCCAGCATTATCCGGTTCTTCGCGCTGCTAAACCAGGTAAATAATTAGGTGATGATGTTTTGGGTGAGCTGAAATAATGCTTGCCGGTATTCATCGTGATCGGAAAAATGGGAAGTCTGTTCGTGGTGTATCTGTTACATTAGGGGCAGCCTTCCTGTTTCTTATTAGCTGAGTAAGGAATATCGGTTTTGTGCGTTATTTAAGATTATTCTTAATTTTTTTATTTGTTGGCGCTTTGATATTGATCATTGTTTCATACGATGCGAAATCGCATAACTGGCGGACGGCCAGCCGTGAGCCAGTGGGTATTGCGCCGGACCCGGCGATAACGCCAGAGGCCGTCATACAGGTTTATGGCGCGCGCGCTTTCAGCTGGCGGGGTTATTTCGGCATCCATACCTGGATCGCAGTTAAGCCTTCGGAAGCAATGAGTTATACAGTTTTTGAGGTGCTTGGCTGGCGTCAACGCAATAAACAACCGGTATTGGTCACTCATAACAGTTCGCCGGACAGGCGTTGGTATGGCAACATGCCCGAAGTGCTGGCAGAGAAACGGGGCGAAGGCGTTGATGCATTGATTGACCGGATAGAACAAGCCGTTCTTGATTATCCCTATGACTCGGAATACAAAATGTGGCCCGGTCCCAATTCCAACACGTTTACAGCCTGGGTTTCGCGCCTTATCCCTGAACTTGAGCTTGACTTGCCGCCAACGGCGATCGGTAAAGATTATCTGGGCGATAACATGATGGCGCTGGCGCCGAGTGGTGCCGGTTTTCAATTCTCTTTCTACGGATTGTTTGGTGTATTAGCCAGTGATATTGAAGGGGTTGAAATTAATTTGCTTGGCCTTGCATTTGGTGTTGACCCAGATCCCCCTGCTATTAAACTGCCTATCCTTGGGCGTATCAATTTAGCAAAGCAGGAATAAAAAAGATTATTTTCTAAAGGTTGCAGGATTGACTGTATACGTACGAATGTGTTTTTCTTTCATGGGATTGTCTTGTTCTGGGACTTCCTTTGCAGCTGTCAGAACCAATTAATTGATAATTATTCTTATTTGTAATATAGTTAATTAATTATTCTAATTCATTGCGGTGCCTCCTTTTATGTCAAGAATTTATATTGGGCCAAGATCTAACTTTAAATATCTGTTTGCGGCAATACCTTTTTTTGTATCTTTGATGGTTTTAAGTTCTGCGCATGCCGAGCAGGTTGTGGTTTATTCGGCCAGAATAGAGCAACTGATTAAGCCAATGTTTGATGCCTTTACAAAAGATACCGGTGTTCAGGTTAAGTATACAACGGATAACGAGGGCGCGTTGCTCGCCAGGTTGAAAGCGGAAGGGAAAAATACACCGGCCGATATATTGATTACCACAGATGCCGGCAATCTATGGGAAGCTGCGCGGGCTGATTTATTAAGGCCCGTCGACTCGGAAATTCTGGAGAAAAATATACCGCCGTATTTACGTGATCCCCAGAACCGTTGGTTTGGGTTATCTGTGCGGGCCCGTACGTTGGTTTACAATACCCGTAATGTTAATATCGACGATCTTTCAACTTATGAAGACTTGGCGAACCCCGAATGGAAGGGGCGTTTGTGTTTGCGCACATCGAAGAAGGTGTATAACCAATCACTGGTGGCGATGATGATAGCCGAGCATGGCGAAGCTAAAACCGAAAAGATTGTACGCGGTTGGGTTGCCAACCTTGCGACCGATCCGGTGTCGGACGACACCCGGGCAATGGAGTTTGTTGCTGCAGGCCGGTGTGATGTGACGCTGGTTAATAGTTATTATTACGGTCGTTTAATGAAGAAGACACCGGAGTTGCCGATAGCAATTTTCTGGCCAAATCAGAATAGCAGCGGTGTACACGTAAACGTTTCCGGTGCTGGCATTACTAAATTCAGCAAAAATCCCCAAGCTGCGACAAAGCTGCTGGAGTATTTGTCTTCAGAAAAGGCGCAAAATTTATTTGCCGATGTGAATATGGAATTTCCGGCAAATCCAGCAGTGAAATCAGACGCAACAGTCGCTTCCTGGGGAGACTTTAAGCAAAATTCATTGAACCTGGCGAAGGCAGGAGAGTTGCAGACGGCTGCTATTAAACTCATGGACCGCGCGGGTTACCGGTAATGATGCAATGTTAATGTGAAAAATGATGCAGATGTAAACAATACCACAGAAAAAGTGGGCAATTTTTATCCTGCCCGCTTTTTTAACCGGCACCCGCTGATAACAGGTTGGCGTTTTTTTGTTTTTTTTATTGCTGCAGTGGTTTTGATTCCGGTAGGTGTAGTAATTTCGTCTTTATTTTCACCTGCCGGCGATATCTGGCAGCATCTGCTGGAAACAACGCTGCCAGGGTTGCTTTATAATACCTTTTGGCTTGCGCTTGGGGTGATAGCTGGTACCAGCCTGTTGGGTGTGAGCCTGGCCTGGTTTACAGCGGTATATGAATTTCCCGGTCGTAAGTTTTTTTCCTGGGCATTATTGCTGCCATTTGCAATGCCTGCTTATGTAACCGCATTTGTTATGTTGGGTATATTTGATTTTACAGGCCCGATACAAACAACGCTCCGTGCCTGGTCAGGCTCCGATCTTCTTTGGTTTCCAGATATACGTAGCAGAATGGGGGTCATCATTGTCATGACTTTGGCATTTTATCCCTATGTTTATTTATTGGCACGCAATGCTTTTCTTACGCAAGGCAAACGGTCATTAGAGGCCGCGCAATCATTAGGCTTTAACCGCAGGCAGGGTTTTCTTTACGTTACATTGCCGATGGCGCGGCCGTGGATTGCCGGTGGCATTATGCTGGCGTTAATGGAAACACTGGCAGATTTTGGTACGGTCGCGGTATTTAATTACGATACATTTACAACGGCCATCTACAAAGCCTGGTTTAGCATGTTTTCTCTGTCTGCTGCGTCACAACTTGCTTCTCTGTTGATTATCATTGTTTTTATATTGATCTTGCTGGAGCAGCAGTTGCGTGCACATATGCGTTATGCGGAAACGAAAAGAAGCCAGTATGCCAGTCGGATTAAATTAAGCGGTTGGCGCAGCTGGGCTGTGATTGGTTTTATTATGGCGGTATTGTTTTTCGCATTTTTATTACCCGTGTCGCAATTGGTATTTTGGGCGGTGCAATCATTTTCAGCAGGTTTTGACCAACGTTATGCAGAGTTTCTGTGGCATTCTTTGTTGCTTGCCGCGTTTGCTGCGTTTATTACCTGCATGGTCGCCATCATGCTGGTCTATGCTGCGCGTCGTCATCATGATGGCGTGACAAGGGCCGCAATACGCGTTGCGAACATGGGTTACGCACTGCCGGGCACTGTGTTGGCTGTTGGCGTCTTTGTACCGATAGCGTGGCTGGATGCCCGGCTAAGCGAACTGGCAGCGTATTTTTTTCAAATTGATACCGGGCTGTTAATTCAGGGCACGCTTGCGACGATGCTGATTGCTTTCATGACGCGTTTCCTGGCCGTCGGTCATTTTCCTATCGATAGCGCCATGCAGCGCATTACACGAAATATTGATGAAGCGGCAAGGGGGTTGGGATTGAGCAGTTTAACAATATTGCGGAAAATTCATATACCGGTACTGCGATCAGGGATTTTTACCGCGGCAACGTTAGTTTTTGTCGACGTCATGAAAGAAATGCCGATCACATTGATGACGCGCCCTTTTGGCTGGGATACGCTGGCGGTGCGCATTTTTGAAATGACGTCAGAGGGTGAGTGGGAACAGGCAGCACTACCCGCAGTGACATTGGTGCTGGCGGGAATGATTCCAATTGTATTGTTTCTGCGGCAAACAGAGAAGTAATAAAATGAATAGTCCACTGCTTATACTTTCGCATATCCAGCATAGCTACGGAGAACAGACGGTGGTTAATGACTTGTCCTTAGCGCTTAAAGTGGGGGAAATCGGTTGTTTGCTGGGCCCCAGTGGATGCGGCAAGACGACGGTTTTGCGTTGTATTGGAGGATTTGAGTCGATATCGAGTGGTGAAATTGTGTTAAAAGGCGTTAAAGTCAGTAACGATCGCTACATGATGCCACCGGAACAGCGGCGAATAGGGATGGTTTTTCAGGATTATGCGCTTTTTCCGCATCTGTCAGTAGCTGCCAATATTAATTTTGGCCTGCATCGCTTATCCAAACCAGAGCGTAAATCACGTGTGAATGAACTGATGCAAATTGTTGGTTTGGCTGATGTTGCTGAAAAATATCCACATGAACTCTCAGGTGGGCAACAACAACGCGTGGCGCTGGCGAGAGCGTTAGCGCCCAGACCCGATCTGCTTTTATTGGATGAGCCATTTTCCAATTTGGATGTGAGCTTGCGTGAGCGTTTAAGCATGGAGGTGCGTGATATTCTCTCTGATCAAAATATAACTGCAATATTGGTAACCCATGACCAGCATGAAGCATTTGCGCTGGCTGATAAGATAGGGGTTATGGATAAAGGTCAGATTCAACAATGGGATACTGCGTACAATCTCTATCATCGCCCTGTCAATCGGTTTGTTGCAGATTTTATCGGGCAGGGTGTCTTACTGCCTGGTAAGGTGTTGAGTCCGCACCAGGTAGAAATTGAATTAGGCGTTTTGCCGGTGAAAATGTTGCCGCAGGGTTGGAAAAAACCAGATATCCCGATTGAAGACTGCAAAGTCGATGTTTTGTTACGGCCAGATGATATTGTTTATGATGATGCGAGTCCTTTGCGGGCAGTTATTACTCATAAAGCTTTTCGTGGCGCAGAAATTCTTTATACGCTCAGACTTGCGAAGGGTGGGACGGTCTTGTCTCTCGTTTCAAGTCATCATAATCACCCGATAGGTGAAAAAATTGGCATAAAGCTTGAAGTTGATCATGTGGTGGCGTTTGGTTGATTTTGGTATACTTCCTCTTTATCGATAACAGGATAAAGTTGGTTCTTATCAATGTACATTAGAAATAATTGATATCTCAAGGAAGTTGATGTTTTTATTCATGTATCGATTCGTCGAGTTGGTAATAAATCAATGCGGTCACTTCCCTTTTTTAATTTTTTTCTATAGTATCCGTTTTTAATTGGTTTTATACTTACAAACGACAGCCTTGAAGCGTTAATTTTACCAATCCGTTTATTTTTTGATCTGCTGCTATTCGAGTAGCAATCGTTTCCTATCTCACGTGATTAATTAAATGAGGATCTTATGAGTCAGCATATTCATTACGTTACTGATGCGACATTTGAAGCAGAAGTATTGCAGTCAAACACCCCGGTTCTTGTCGATTATTGGGCAGAGTGGTGCGGGCCATGCAAAATGATTGCCCCAATTCTTGATGAAATAGCAAGTGAATATGGTGATCGTTTAAAAATTGCCAAGCTTAATATTGACGAAAATCAGGATACGCCGCCAAAATATGGTATTCGCGGTATTCCGACGCTTATGTTGTTTAAAGACGGCAACATAGAAGCGACAAAAGTTGGTGCATTGTCTAAGTCGCAATTAACAGCATTTATTGACAGCCACATCTAAACCCGTTACTCTTGCAGGCAAGTGGCTTTTGCAGGTTTAATGGTCGTTTATTAAGCCGAGTACCTTTTCTGTTGATCCCATCCGTCTGGCTACTACTTTCCTCCCAATAACGTTGTAACCTTTCAATTTTAGTTTTAATTATCCTACCACGAGTTTCTTCATGCGTTTATCTGATCTAAAGAATCTTCATGTTACTGAATTGATAAAAATGGCTGTCAGTAATGAAATTGACGGCGCTAACCGCTTGCGAAAGCAGGATCTGATTTTTGCGCTGCTTAAGAATCAAGCGCGCAAGGGTGAAAGTATTTATGGGGAAGGTACGCTGGAAGTGCTGCAGGATGGTTTTGGCTTTTTACGCTCGCCAGACACTTCATATTTAGCGGGGCCGGATGATATCTATATATCGCCAAGCCAGATTAGACGTTTTAATTTACATACGGGTGATTCAGTCGATGGCGAGATTCGTCCGCCAAAAGATGGTGAACGCTACTTTGCGTTAGTAAAAGTAGACAAAGTAAATAGCGAGCCACCGGAAAACTCCAAGAAAAAAATACTGTTTGAGAATCTAACGCCGCTGTTCCCAACAGAACGGCTGATGCTTGAACGGGATATCAAGTCAGAAGAGAATGTGACGGGTCGTATTATTGATTTGATTGCGCCGATTGGGAAAGGACAGCGGGGTCTGCTTGTTGCCAGTCCCAAATCGGGTAAAACGGTCATGCTGCAGCACATTGCACACTCGATAGCTGCCAATCACCCTGATGTGATCCTGATGGTATTGTTGATAGACGAACGTCCTGAAGAAGTCACTGAAATGATTCGTTCAGTCAGGGGTGAAGTGGTTTCCTCTACTTTTGATGAATCAGCCATGCGGCATGTACAGGTAGCGGATATGGTCATTGAAAAGGCTAGGCGTTTGGTAGAGCACAAAAAAGATGTCGTGATATTGCTGGATTCTATTACCCGTTTAGCCCGTGCATACAATACGGTTGTGCCAGCCTCCGGTAAAGTATTGACAGGTGGTGTTGATGCGCATGCATTGCAACGCCCGAAACGTTTTTTTGGCGCTGCGCGCAACATTGAGGAAGGCGGCTCACTGACTATTATTGCGACTGCATTGGTTGAGACCGGCTCGCGTATGGATGATGTGATATATGAAGAATTCAAGGGTACCGGTAATATGGAAATTCACCTTGACCGGCGTATGGCGGAAAAACGTATTTATCCGGCTATTAACGTAAATCGTTCAGGTACCCGTCGAGAAGAATTACTGATCAAGGCGGATGAATTGCAAAAAATATGGGTATTGCGTAAGCTGCTATATCCGATGGATGACATGGATGCCATGCAATTTTTGCATGATAAAATCAAGGCAACGAAAAACAATGCAGATTTTTTCGACTCGATGCGCCGGGTCTAGGTTGTGTATGTCAAAACGAACGTGATGGTGTACGTGTCACGCCGCGAATTTCTTAACATATTGTCGTAACGGATAAATTCGATGGTTGCACCGCTTTGTACATTAAAGGATAATACCGTGTTTTTGTAATCCGCGAAATGCGGCGTTAGGGCTTCTAAGGAAAAAATATGAAAGCAGATATTCATCCAGGTTATCAAGAAATAACCGTAACTTGCAGTTGTGGAAATGTTTTTAATACACGATCTACCATCAATAGAGCATTAAATATTGAGGTTTGCTCAGTTTGCCACCCATTTTATACAGGTAAGCAGAAAATTGTAGATACCGCTGGCAGAGTTGAGAAATTTCGTCAGAAATATGGCAAGAAAGTCCAGAAACAGGCGTCAACCTGAAGCCGACTTACATTCTTTTGCTTAATAATGAACTGCTAACCAAATTGTTTCACTATCAGGATCGGTCCATTTAACTCTGTGTTTCTTGTGAGGCGGGATGTTGATGTAATCCCCCTCATTAAGATAAACAGATTCTTGATTTTCAAATACTAACACCGCTTTACCTTTTAAAACTATAACCCATTCATTTTTTTCTTGGTCATACCAGCCAGATGGTGGGGACTGTTGACCTTTGGAAAAGATTCTTTCTATTGTTACGTGCGCATTTCCCGCCAGCCGTTCAAATACTTCTTGTTCAAGGTTTACCGGGACCGCCGAATAAAAATTATTGGGTTTCATTTCTCTGCTTTTAGCTGTCTTTTGAAGTGTAAATAGCTGTCTTTTGAAGTGTAAATAAAATGTATAATATTCTGGAAGACCGTCATTTATCTTAGCAGATGGCTTGTTGATGGGTATATTATATAGTTTAACCGTACAGCATTTTATTGTTTAGTTTCATAATTGCGGCCAATGACTCAGTCAGAAGGTATGTAAACTGCGGAATGTTGCCAATTTTTTGGGAATGAAAAGCAGTAATCCGAATAGCAGCAATTGATGCATCAAATTCAAATTTTATTCTGATTTTGTAATCCTGATGAAACAAAAGGAGAGAAAATGTCGCAAAGAATAGCATTAGTTACTGGCGCATCTAGCGGTATCGGCAGAGCGACAGCACTACTGCTTGCTGAAAAAGGGTTCTACGTTTTTGCGATGGCGCGTCGTGTTGACAGGCTTGAACAAATTCGTTCGGATAGAATAGAGCCAGTTCAACTGGATGTTACCGATGCAGCAGCAATTAATCAGACGGTAGCGCATGTTATAGCGACCAAAGGACGAATTGATGTGCTGGTAAACAATGCAGGATATGGTTGCCTGGGTGCAGTCGAATGTGTTTCTATGGAGGCTGCCCATCATCAGTTTGAAGTGAATATTTTTGGTTATGCGCGGTTTATGCAGGCAGTGCTACCTCATATGCGTGCGCAGAAGTCGGGATGTATTATTAACATTTCATCCATATTGGGTAAGATTGCTATTCCTGGTTTTGGCTGGTATGCTGCATCAAAACATGCGATTGAAGCATTGTCCGAAGCCTTGCGCGGTGAAGTCAAGGAATTTGGAATTGATATTGTGGTTATTGCGCCCGGATTAATCAGGACTGAATTTGCTGCAATACAGTTTGAGTTACTCAGACAAGTGGTGCATCCAGTTGTTTACCGGAAACTGATTGATGGGTTACATCGCTTGCTGGCCGGAGAGCCCAAAGCACCGGGTCCGGAAATTATCGCCAGAGCAGTGTTCAGGGCGGCAAATAAGTCAATCCGGCCAATTCGGCATGCGTTGCCTTGGGATTCTAAGACCGCGGCCGTTTCGCGATGGTTTTTGGGTAACCGTTTGTTTTCCTGGGCTGTTCGACGTCAAATGAAGATCTAATGATATGAAAAATTTGCTGATATTTTTATTTTTAGCCGGTTCTACATTGTTGATTTACAACCAAGGGGCAGTGGATACTTATCAAACTGGCAACTTCATTCAAGATAAATTCCGAGGAGAAAAGATCGCAGGTCATCCAGAACGAAGCAGGCCGGAGCGAGATAGTTCCGATGACGCTTCATCGGATCGCTATCTTTCCAGATAAAATTGTATTTCAAAGCATTATCGTGCTAATACAATTCGGTATCTAGCTTCTCCGTTAGCTAGTTTGGCAAGCGCTTGGTTTACTTGCGTGAAAGAGTAGGTTTCGATAGTTGGTTTGATATCGTGCTGTGCCGCAAAATCCAGCATTGTTTTCAAACTGCCTGGACTGCCTACGGGTGATGCCGATATTGAACGCTGACCCATAATCAACGGAAAAATACCAATATCAAGTGGCTCGAGTACGGCACCAACAAAATGTAGCCGGCCTTTTGGGCGTAACGTGGCGATATACGCATTCCAGTCGAGCTTCACATTGACTGTTGACAGAATCAGATCAAATTGGCCGGCTGCCGCTTCAAGGTCGGCAGGATTGCGCGAATTTAGCGTTTGATGCGCGCCCAGTTTTATGGCTTCGTTTTTCTTGGACTCGCTGGATGTAAAAGCTGTTACGTGGCAGCCCCATGCGTTTAGGAACTGTAACGCCAAATGTCCCAAACCACCAATGCCAATGACAGCCACTTTATCCGTTGGTTTTATATTGAATTGCAGTAATGGATTAAAAACGGTAATACCGCCACAAAAAAGCGGTCCGGCACTTGCGA
>BQJA01000042.1 GCA_021604405.1 Nitrosomonas sp.
CCAAATCCCACCTCTTTAAATCGAGGTTCGATGGTAACAGTGATGTCATGACGTTTTCCTAAGGCATTTGCAAACGCCTGACAACGTTGCAGCGGGGACGTGATAATTTGTTGCCACGAACGGTATTCCCCAACAGCACGCCACATCTGGGACCATCCTTTCTCGGTGAGTGGGTCATCAATTGTATTGCCCCGATAGCGGCGGCCACCGACCGGCTCGCCATGACGGATCAAATCGATAACTGTTTCTGTCATTGTTTACTGTACCTGTACCCGCTACCAATTAGTATATTCAATAATCAGGATTATAATAAAGACTGATGTAAAATACTTCGATACGAAATTAAGCCGAAAAAATTTCAGATTGTATAGAGCATGTCTCTGTTAACTGTGATTCGATTGACGGTCACGTCACTTATGGTATGGCATAAATTGTAACCGTTTATTCGGTTAATCTTCATGCATTTTTCGGGTGGCATTGCTTATGTTGCTTATAATGCGTTATTCTTTGGCCGCTGCTAACGGTACAATTAACCGCATTGCTCAGGCTATTACATTTAGCTGAGTCATATCAGAAAAAATAACAAACACCAAACGTTTTAATATTTCAGTTTTCAGTTGAATGGAACATAGTCTGCCTCTTATTACCACAATGGCTGCCGGTTTTGGTCTCGCATTAATCCTTGGATTTTTTGCTGAGCGACTTAAAATCCCGGCTTTAGTCGGCTATTTGCTTGCCGGAATTTCTCTTGGACCCGCAACACCGGGGCTTGTGGCAGACGCAGAAATCGCCACTGAACTTGCGGAAATCGGTGTTATGTTGTTGATGTTTGGGGTTGGGCTGCATTTCTCTCTGAGTGACCTGCTTGCGGTCAAACGAATTGCGTTACCCGGTGCAGTGGTACAAATGGGGGTGGCGACTGTACTAGGTATGGCGCTCGCCGCTTGGTGGGGGTGGAGTTTGGGTGCCGGATTGGTCTTTGGTCTATCGCTATCCTGTGCCAGTACGGTGGTTTTGCTGAGAGCGCTTGAGTCTCGAGGTTTTCTGGAAACAATGAATGGCCGCATTGCAGTGGGCTGGCTGGTGGTTGAAGATCTGGTAACCGTGCTAATGCTTGTTTTGCTGCCGCCACTCGCAGGTATCCTGGGTGGATCGTTAGAAACGCCAGATAAAGCCATTTCACTTTGGCTCACAATCGGCTTAACATTGTTACAGGTTGCCGCATTTATTGCGCTGATGTTAATCGTTGGCCGCCGCGTATTGCCTTGGCTGCTGTGGCAAGTTACTCAGACTGGCTCGCGGGAATTGTTTACCCTGGCAATCGTGACTTCTGCAATCAGCATTGCCTTTGTCGCTGCGGAACTTTTTAGTGTATCTTTTGCATTGGGTGCTTTTTTTGCTGGTACAGTGATGCGGGAATCAAAATTCAGTCGCCGTGCCGCCGAAGAATCCCTGCCGCTTCGTGATGCATTTGCAGTGCTATTCTTTGTTTCGGTTGGCATGCTATTCGACCCGGCTGTGTTGTTCAATGAGCCGATACGTGTTTTAGGCGTTGTCGCAATTATTGTTGTTGGCAAGTCAGTTGCCGCGATGCTGTTGATACTGATGTTTCGTTATCCGCTTAATACGGCTTTAACGGTGGCCGCGAGTTTAGGTCAGATTGGTGAATTTTCTTTTATTCTGGCCGGATTGGGTCTGTCGCTTGGTCTGATGCCTGCAGAGGGGGTGAGTCTGGTATTGGCGGGAGCATTAATCTCAATTGCCTTTAATCCCATTGCGTTTGCCGCCATTGATCCGGTCAGCAACTGGGTGATCAAGCATTCAAGGTTGGCGCGTCGCTTTGCACGACGTGATGACCCATTTGCCGAGCTGCCCATGAGTACAGAGCGTAAATACCTTGAAAAGCAAATTGTTCTGGTTGGCTATGGGCGGGTTGGTCGTCGTATAGCCAACGCGCTTAATAAACAAGGAATTCCCTACATTGTTGCCGAGCAGAATCGTGAAAAAGTGGAAGATCTGCGTCAGCAAGGCGTGGCTGCTGTTTCAGGGAACGCTGCCGAGCCGATCGTATTGGTCCAAGCGCATATTGCCAAAGCCGCGATGTTGGTCATTGCAATTCCTGATTCGATTAATGCCCGTCAAATGGCAAAAGCTGCGCGCACCCTGAATCCAGACATAGAGATCGTATTACGTACGAATAGCGAGGATGAATCAGAGCTACTGCGTAAAGATAAAATCGGTGTCGTATTCTTTGGTAAAGAAGAACTTGCCAGCGGTATGATAAACTATGTTTTACAACGTGTTAAACCGTAAACAAGGTTGTCGCCACTGTTAAGCGGCAACCAGTACAGAAATGCCTAATTATGAGAGCAGAACAATGACCCAACAACTTTATGTCGGTATCGATAAAGAAGAAAACGGTGGTATGACACACCTTGGCCGTATAGTAAGAGATGCCTGGGTTTTTGGCATTTTGCCTGAGTCTGAAAAATGCAACGGGTGGGATGCGGCGCAAATGCAAAACTTGTATGAAAAAGTCCACGCGGCATGGGAGCCGTACGCGCATTTGCCCAGTCGTTTACCTGATGATTTGCGGCAGCGACACGCAGAAATCTATACGCAAGCAATTGCGACTGCCAAAAGTAAGGGATGGGATGCAGAACTGCAAGACGACGATTAGGATTGCTTTGTAATCATTTTCTTGCAATGCGGCGAATCAAGAACGTTCGTGTTCTAATTGTTGCGCATTGGATATGTTATTATTCGCGCTGGACTGTCCAGCGTTTCTTTGTCTGCAAGAGTTTGTAATGCAACGGGGAATTCTCTTTGTAATCGGGACATAATCTTTGCTTGATTCTCGCGATAAAAAACAGCTTCGTAAGCGACCGGCTGATCCAGGGAAGTGCGTGTGTGTGATTGAAAATTTTGCCATGCGATATCTATCCAGCACTTGTTTTCTCCATCGATAAACACAAACTCGGTCTTATCCAAAATCGCCAGATACTGCATGCTGCGGATTGGAACAAATAAATGTCCGCTGATGCAGCGCGCCAACAGAGTAATGGCGAGATTATATGTTTTGGCAGGCAAGGAGCACGTCTCCCGACTTGTTTCATTGCTTCGATAACAAGTAATTTCCATCTTGCACCTAATTTAAATCAAAAAAGTATTCTAGCAATTTACATTAATGCTATCCACAGGCCCGGAAAAACCAGCGTCGGACCGTAACGACCTGAAAACAATTCATACCTTACTGCCATATTTGTGGGAATTCAAGGGGAGAGTGATTCTGGCGTTAAGCATGCTCATACTGGCTAAACTCGCTAATGTTTCAGTTCCGTTGATTTTAAAAGAGATTGTTGATGCTTTGGATCAGCCGCGCGCTGTACTGGTATTACCAGTATTTCTAATTTTAAGTTATGGGATATTACGTCTGTGCAGTACGTTATTTGGAGAGTTGCGTGACGCGATATTCGCCAAAGTCACGCAGCGGGCAATCCGGCGTATTGCCATCAAAGTATTTGCCCATCTGCATGCTCTTTCATTGCGGTTCCATCTGGAGCGCCAAACCGGCGGCGTGTCACGAGATATTGAACGGGGTTCACGAGGTATTTCCTTTTTATTAAATTTTATGCTGTTCAATATCCTCCCGACGCTGTTGGAAATCAGCTTGGTTATGGGAATTTTGATTGTTCAATATGATATTTGGTTTTCTGTCATCATTTTTTTCACTTTAGTGTCTTATATTGCGGTGACGTTGATTGTCACGGAGTGGCGTATGATTTTTCGCCGCACCATGAATAATATGGATTCAAAAGCCAATACCCAGGCTATTGATAGTCTGTTGAATTATGAGACTGTCAAATATTTTGGTAACGAAGCATGGGAATCCAAGCGTTACGATGAATACATGCAAACCTGGGAAAAAGCGGCAATACGCAATCAGATTTCACTGGCCAGTCTTAATGCGGGACAAAGCGCCATCATCGCAATAGGGGTTACGCTTCTGATGTTGCTGGCAGCTGATCAGGTGATCAAGGGTGCCATGACGCTGGGCGATTTAGTGCTGGTCAATGCTTATATGCTGCAACTTTATATGCCGCTTCATTTTCTTGGATTTGTCTATCGTGAAATCAAACATTCGCTGGCGGATATGGAAAAAATGTTTAGTCTGTTGGCAGAAAAAAAAGAAATTGAAGACAATCCCGGTGCGAAAATTCTTAAATCGAAAAATGCAACGATTCGCTTTATTAATGTAAATTTTGGGTACGAATTAAACCGGCAGATTCTGCACAATATCAGCTTTGATATTCCTGCGGGTCAAAATGTTGCGATTGTTGGATACAGTGGTTCCGGGAAATCGACATTGTCACGATTATTGTTTCGTTTCTATGATGTAAACGGTGGCTGCATACTTGTCAATGGACAGGATATCCGTGATGTAACCCAGCAAAGCCTGCGCTCAGCCATGGGTATTGTGCCCCAGGATATTGTTTTATTTAATGAAAGTATCTACTTTAATATTGCCTATGGGCGACCGGCGGCAACGCCTGACGAAATCTTTGCTGCAGCGAGATCCGCTAATATTCACGACTTTATTGAGGGATTGCCGGACAAATATGACACCATTGTTGGCGAGCGTGGATTGAAACTTTCAGGTGGAGAAAAACAACGTGTTGCCATTGCGCGTACCATTCTGAAAGATCCGGATATTCTGATTTTTGATGAAGCGACTTCCGCGCTGGATTCAAAATCTGAAAAATTGATTCAGGCAGAATTGAAGCGCCTTGCTGTTAACCGCACCACGCTGACCATTGCTCATCGTCTTTCTACCATCGCAGACGCGGATCAAATCTTCATCATGAATCACGGCCGTATTATTGAGCACGGCAAACACCAGCAGTTATTGTCAGCAAATGGTGCGTATGCTCGCATGTGGGCGTTGCAACAGCAACAAGAGAGGAAGGAAAAGTTGAGTAGTAGAAATTAATTTGGTCGTTTGAACTCCGGGCGATATCGCTAGTCTTAGTTCAACCGCGCAGCAGCGCTCCGCTCTTTTCTAAAAAAGTGCAGCCCAATGGCCAGGCTGTCCCGTTTTTTTTCATGTAGACATCATTTATAGTTGACCAAATCGATCGGGTATTATATAGTTGACAAAATTGATCGGGTATTTTGTTTCAGAGCACTGCAGTGCAATACTTTTATTGTCAACCTTGCCCGATTATTTTTAAGGAGTTTGTTATATGAGACTAACTACAAAAGGAAGATTTGCTGTAACGGCGCTGTTGGATCTTGCATTGCAATATGATAATAGTCCGGTAACGCTTTCGGACATTAGCCAGCGACAAAAAATTTCACTGTCCTATCTTGAGCAATTGTTTGCCAAGCTGCGTCAATCTGAGCTGGTAGATAGCGTTCGTGGGCCGGGTGGCGGTTATTGCCTTGCCAAGGCATTGGAAGAGGTGTCGGTGGCTGATATTATTCTTGCTGTTGATGAACCAATAGATGCGACGCAATGCGGCGGCAAAGAAAATTGTCATAATGACAATAAATGTATGACGCATGATTTATGGGCAGAATTAAATCATCTCATTTTTGATTATCTCGGTGGCGTAACGTTGAAACATCTGGTTGATAATCAAAAACAACCACAAGATGGAGTTGTTCCGCTGTTTGATATGCGAGAAGCCACTAAGTTACATGAGACAACTGCTGCTTAGATTTGCGCTCATTGCTAATGAGCGGTACCGCCTCAATAATACTGCATGGCTAGACAAAATAAAATTTCACAAAGCCGGTCATTAAAAAATAGCAGTGACCAAGGAGCGTTAACGCTGAATTTGAACTTCCGTTGACGTCTATTGATCGTATTTACTATAAATATTACTGGGATTTGTGTTATGGCAATTACATTAACTGAAAATGCAGCAAAACAGATACAGCAGCAGCTTTTAAATCGCGGCAAAGGGATAGGGTTGCGTGTTGGCATTAAAAAATCCGGGTGTTCAGGTTTTGCCTATACATTTGACTACGCAGACGAAGTAGGCGCCAATGAGCAATTATTTAAATCATTGAATACGAATGTTGTTATTGATATAAAGAATTTGCCATATCTTGACGGATCGCAAATAGATTTTGTCAAAGAGGGGCTCAACAGTGTTTTTAAATTTAGTAATCCCAATGTTGATAATACATGCGGCTGCGGAACAAGTTACAGCTTCAAGGAAGCCTGAATATAATAATTAAGTTCATATAAAATTTAAGGAATAAGCCAAATGAGCGTAGCACTGCAAAATCTGGTAAACCAGCCCTACAAACATGGTTTCGTCACAGAGATTGAATCTGAAATTGCGCCGAAAGGACTGAATGAAGACACAATTCGTTTGATCTCGTTTAAAAAAAATGAGCCTGAGTGGCTTCTTGCTTTTCGATTAAAAGCCTATAACAAATGGCTCAGCATGACTGAGCCACAATGGCAGAATGTAAAGCATCCAAAAATTGATTTTCAGGAAATTAGTTATTACGCGGCACCTAAGCCAAAGGAAAAACTTGCCAGTATGGATGAAGTGGACCCTGAATTACTCCGCACATTTGACAAACTTGGCGTCCCCATGCATGAGCGAGCTGCGCTGGCCGGTGTTGCTGTTGATGTGGTTTTTGATAGCGTATCAGTTGCCACAACCTATAAAGAAAAACTCGCAGAAGTCGGGATTATTTTTTGTTCAATTTCAGAAGCCGTTCAGAATCATCCTGAATTGATTCAAAAATACCTTGGTACGGTAGTCCCTGTTGGAGACAATTTTTATGCGGCCTTAAATTCAGCGGTTTTTACGGATGGTTCATTCTGTTATATTCCTAAAGGTGTAAAATGCCCGATGGATTTATCCACTTATTTTCGTATCAACACCGAAGGATCGGGTCAGTTTGAGCGTACGCTTATTATCGCTGAAGAGGGTGCGTCTGTTTCATACCTTGAAGGTTGCACTGCACCGAGATTTGACACCAATCAGTTGCACGCAGCGGTGGTTGAGCTGATTGCGCTGGATAATGCGGATATTAAATATTCAACCGTTCAAAACTGGTATGCGGGTGATGAAAATGGCGTTGGCGGCATATACAATTTTGTTACCAAACGGGGATTGGCCAAAGGAGTTAATTCGCGTATCTCCTGGACGCAGGTGGAAACTGGCTCAGCCATTACCTGGAAATATCCATCATGCATCTTGCGCGGCGATAATTCAGTCGGCGAGTTTTATTCGGTTGCTGTTACCAATAATTTTCAGCAGGCGGATACGGGTACCAAAATGGTACATATTGGAAAAAACACGCGCAGCACCATAGTCAGTAAGGGTATTTCCGCGGGACATTCAAATAGCAGTTATCGCGGGCTGGTTAGAGTTGGGCCGACTGCCGATGGCGCGCGTAATTATTCACAATGTGATTCAATGCTAATTGGCGATCAATGTGGTGCGCATACTTTTCCTTATATCCAGGTGCAGAATCATAGCGCTAAAGTTGAGCATGAAGCGTCAACTTCTAAAATTGGTGAAGATCAACTATTTTATTTCTCGCAACGTGGTATTGACGCTGAAGAAGCGGTATCAATGATTATCAATGGATTTTGTAAAGATGTGTTTCAGCAATTGCCAATGGAATTCGCTGTCGAAGCAACCAATTTGCTCAGTTTTAAGCTGGAAGGGAGTGTCGGATGATTACTAATAACAGTAAGCCATTACTTGAAGTGCAGGGGTTGCATGCGAGTGTCAATGGCGTTGCAATTTTGAAAGGTATCGATCTCACCATTAATTATGGTGAGATACACGCCATTATGGGCATTAATGGATCTGGGAAAAGTACGCTGGCAAAGATTCTTGCTGGTCATTCAGCGTATCAGGTTACAGCGGGTAACGTTATATTTGACGGAAAGGATTTGTTGGCACTTGCGCCGGAAGAACGTGCACGGTCGGGTGTGTTTCTGGCGTTTCAGTATCCCATTGAAATTCCAGGTGTCGCTAATAACCAATTTCTCAGACTTGCTTATAACACGGTACAAACGCAGCGGGGTAAGGACGAACTCGATCCACTTGAGTTTGATGACTATGTTCGCGAAAAAATGAAGCTGCTGGAAATGAATCCTGATTTTCTTGATCGCAGCGTAAATGAAGGTTTTTCGGGGGGGGAAAAGAAACGTAACGAAATCTTGCAAATGGCCCTGCTTGAGCCGCGTTTGAATATTCTTGATGAAACCGATTCCGGACTGGATATTGACGCCTTAAGAATTGTTGCAAATGGTGTGAATCAACTTACGAATAAGGATAATGCAACCATACTGGTTACTCATTATCAGCGTTTGCTTAATTATATTGTACCCGACTACGTGCATGTCATGAATTCTGGCCGCATTATAAAAACGGGCGGTAAAGAGCTTGCCTTAGAACTCGAAACTCGTGGTTATGATTGGATTGGCGCAGAAGAAAATATACCCGAGGGGGCAGCTTTATGAGTGAGGTTGCCAGTAACCACTATCTTGAAGGCTTGCTGAAAACATATTCTCAACATTCATCTGACGTAACCCCTTGGCTCAGTCAGATGCGTAATGAAGCAGTTGATCGCGTTGGCGAATTGAAAATACCAACAAAACGCGATGAGGAATGGCGCTTTACCGATATTTCGTCACTTACTGACATTCCATTCCAGACGGCCCAGACAATCCCGCAGTTGCAGCCAGCCGATATTAAGCATCACTATATCCAAGAAGCTGCCACTCGTCTGGTATTTGTTGATGGTCACTATGCATCAGCATTGTCCACTATCAACAACGATAGCGGTATTATTGCTGGTAATTTATCGATGTTGTTGCCAAGTTATTCAGCTAAGATAGCGCCGCATCTGGGACAGCATGTCAGTTATGGCGATAATATATTTGCAGCGTTAAATACTGCGTTTCTGCACGATGGAGTTGTGATTATTGTTCCGCAAAATATCTCGGTGTCGTCGCCAATTCAATTGTTATTTATTGCAACCCAGAAAGAAGTAACCAGCCATCCCCGTTGCTTGATTATCGCCGAACCAGGCAGTAATGTGACCGTGGTTGAAGATTACATTGCCGGACAAGAAGTGGCTTATGTTACCAACGCTGTTACCGAGATAAGTGTTGCCGACAACGCGCATGTCAATCATATTCGTTTGCAGCGTGACAGCAATCAAGCATTTCATATCGCAAATTGCACGGCAACGCTTGCGCATGCAAGTAATTTCCAGTCGATCAATGTTGCACTGGGTGCCCGTATTTCACGTTTAAACCTGAATGTGCAACTGGCCAGCGAAGGTGCCGAGTGTGCAGTGAACGGTTTGGCGCTGATTAAAAAACGGCAGTTAGCTGACACCCATACATTTATTGATCATATAAAGCCCCATGGCACAAGCCGCCAGCTTCATAAATGTATTGTGGATGGTGCCGCGCATGCTGTCTTCAATGGAAAAATTATGGTTCAACCCAATGCGCAACAAACGGATTCTTCACAGACAAGCCGTAATTTGTTGTTGACGGGCCAAGCCCAGGTTAATACAAAGCCGCAACTGGAAATTTTTGCCGATGATGTAAAATGCGCGCATGGGGCAACCGTTGGTCAACTCGATCCAGAAGAAATATTTTATTTGAAAAGCCGTGGACTATCTGAACAAGCAGCACGTAATTTGTTGACCTATGCTTTTGGCGCAGAAATTATTGAACGCATACCTGTCATCTCCCTCAAAAACCAGCTTGAGCAGGCAGTCCTCGAATATACGCAGAGCACTGAATCATGAAGATTATTGACGCCACATTGGAACATGACGTGAAATTTGCCAATAAGATGGAAAAGGTTCGCGCCGATTTCCCGATTCTAAAGCTAAATGTTAATGGCAAGCCCCTTGTATATCTAGATAGTGCAGCTTCCAGCCAAATGGCGCAGCCGGTCATTGACCGGCTGGTACATTACCAGACATCACAGCATGCCAATGTTCATCGTGGCGTGCATTATCTGTCAGAAATCGCAACATCTGAATATGAAAGTGCGCGCCAAAAATTACAGCGTTTTGTGAACGCAGGTGAAGACAGGGAAATTATCTTTACCAGTGGCACGACCGATGCAATTAATCTGGTGATGCATGGTTATGGGCGAAAATTTATTAAAGCTGACGATGAGATCATCTTAACGACTCTTGAACATCATTCGAATATTGTGCCTTGGCAAATGTTGGCAGAAGAAACCGGTGCAAAAATCCGCGTTGTTCCGATCAATGATGCCGGTGAGCTTTTAGTCGATGAATACGAGAAGCTTTTTAATCATCGAACTAAATTTGTTGGTTTGATTCATGTATCCAACGCACTGGGCACGATCAATCCTGTAAAACAGATGATTGCCCTTGCACATAAGCATGGCGTGCCGGTATTGGTTGATGGCGCACAAGCGACTCCCCACATGAAAGTTGACGTCCAGGATCTGGATTGTGATTTTTATGTGTTTTCAGCGCACAAAATGTACGGCCCAACGGGTGTTGGTATGCTCTATGGTAAAGCGAAACTGTTGGAATCCATGCAACCTTTTAAAGGTGGTGGTGAAATGATTGCTTCGGTAACATTTGAAAAAACTACTTACAATACCATTCCGCACAAATTTGAAGCGGGGACGCCTCCGATTGCTGCCGCAATCGGATTTGGCGCGGCAGTTGATTATATGTTGGGCATTGGAATAGAAGAAATTCATACCCGCGAAATGGAACTGCTTAACTACGCAACCGAGCTGATAAGTGAGTTGCCCGGTGTGAATGTGATCGGCACTGCTCCCAGTAAAACCTCAGTACTGTCTTTTGTTATAGACGGTATTCATCCTCATGATATTGGTACGTTGCTTAATCAAGAAGGTATTGCTGTTCGTACCGGGCATCATTGTGCACAACCCGTAATGCAACGTTTTAAAATACCTGCGACATCGCGTGCCTCATTTGCGTTTTATAATAATCGGTCCGACGTCGACGCTTTCATAGCAGGTATCCATACAGTACAAAAGTTTTTATCATAATGAATGCAAAATCCCTTTATCAAGAAGTTATACTCGACCATAACAGAAAGCCACGTAACTACGGTGCGCTCGATAATGCTAACCACCATGCAGTCGGTCACAACCCATTGTGCGGCGATCATCTCGATATTTCGCTTAATCTTGAGAATAATCAAGTCGATAGCATTGCTTTTCAGGGTGAATCCTGTGCAATCTGCAAGGCGTCTGCATCAATGATGACAACGGTGGTTAAAGGAAAATCGCGGAATGACGTCGAGATACTGATCCATGAATTTCGTGATATGGCCACAGGAAAGCTGGATTTGGATAACCCGCATCATCTTGGACGCCTGACAGTATTTTCCGGTATTCAGGAACTGCCAACACGCGTCAAATGTGCAATATTGCCGTGGCACACACTTCATGCGGCGCTTAATTCAGAAGAGAGCGCTTCAACCGAAAATGAGAATGATCCCGTTCATATGTCCGCTGGTAATCGTTAGGCTTGAACGCCAAGATCCAGCTAAGCAAGTTAATTGTTAATAAAAAAGTAAAATGCCAAAAATAGCAGATATAGAAGGTACGCCTAACAGAAATGCATTGAAATTTATTCTCAAAGAACCGTTGACCTGGGGAATAACACATTCATATGATAATGCCGAAGCGGCTAAAGATGATCCGCTGGCGTCTGAATTATTTGAGATTGATCATGTCACGAATGTATTCTATGTAGATAATTGGATTACTGTTACTCAGGATGGTGAAACCAACTGGCAGGACCTGGCGCGCGAAGTGGCCGATCCGATTCGTGCAGCCCCGGCAGCAAACGAACAGTCAGCGACTAAAGTTGCGACAGCGAATGAAGCGTTGGCGAATTTAAGTCCGGAGGACCAGCAGCGTCTTGAAAGGATCAATATTTTATTAGACGAAGAAGTTCGACCTTACTTGCAGAATGATGGTGGCGATCTTTATGTATTGAGTCTGGACGGTAATATACTCTATATACATTATCAGGGCGCGTGTGGTACCTGTCCAAGTGCTATTACGGGTACGCTCAGAGGGATTGAGCAAATGTTGAGATCAATAGAACCTGAAATTCAGGTCGTTGCAGGATGAATCCGCCATGAAGGGGTTTGAGCGTCCAAGACGCTACTTCATTTTTAATAAGCGAACTATACCCTCAAGCAAGCGAATTTAAATATTACCTGACGAGGGTAAAGGCGGGGCGCCAGCGTCAATCCGAAAAGTGATTGATACTCAACCACGGAGTACCAGGTTCTTTACCAGTTCGCGCCAGCCCTTCTGCATCCATCGAATCATGAAGGCATAACACCGGAAACGCTGGTTCAAACTCAAAGGAACATGCCGAATGGAACGCATGTGTTCTTTGAGTAAGCGCCACTTCGGGAAGGTGATTTTTCGAGCCCGTTTTGGGTCGTACCAGCCTTCCAATGAACGGCGATCGGGATTCGTAACCCAGGACTGTTCAGCATGGTGGCGGTAGGAAAACAAACACTCCGGAACTTCGTGAAACCGTCCGTGTAATGCCAACTCACCAAGAAGCACGCCATCCGACGAGGCGTAATTGCCGATTAACGGTGTCTTGGCTAAAACATCCCGGCGGATCAAGCCAAAGATGATTATTGGTACAACGGTAATGTCGCTTGCGTCAGTTAAGCTTTCAATGTAACGAATATAAGCCTGAGGTGACTGGAGATTAGGTTTGGTCATGTACTGCCGGATAACCTGCCCTTTTTCGTCAATTGCCTGCCCCTGTGTATAGCATAGTATCACTTCAGAATCTCGATCAAGCACATCAACACAACGGGCGAGATACGCCGGTGCGCACAAGTCGTCATGTGCAGCCCATTTGAAATATTCTCCCGAAGCCTGTTCGAATACGTAGTTGAAGTTTTGTGAAGCACCCAAGTTGGTCGATTGGCGGACATAACGTATACGAGAATCCTGTGCTGCGTACTGTTGGCAGATGTCCTGCGTACCATCGTTTGATGCGTTGTCGGAAATGATTAGCTCAAAATCCTTAAAATTCTGATTCAGCAATGAATCCAGTGTTTGAGGTAAAAAAAGCTCACCATTGTATATCGGCATACCGATGCTTATTTTTGGCGTTTGACTATTCGTATTAATATTCATGTTGGCTCTGACAAAGTTTAAGAAAAAAAGTTAATTTCGGCAGAACCGCCCTGAATATCTCTTCAGATTCATCAGATCAATAAGTTGCATCAATATTAAGTAAACCAAACCGGGAATTTGCCGAATTTTATAAAACGAAGTTAATAGAAATCGTTGATAATATTTTATTGAAAACGCTAAGTGAGTATTTTTTCAAGTACGATCCAAATTTAGGCTAATTCTGAAGTTTGTAGCTGCGTAGGAAAAATAAAAAGCCAACAACCCGATATAATAACTGCCATCGGTGGTCATTGTCCGGCGCCAAAACCAGTACACAGTTGTACATGTTGAATAGCGCTGGTATTGCACTAAATTACGAGCCAAGTTATTGAATTCGGTTAAATCTAATAGCGTTTTTTTCTTGTTACGATTTTTTCTGTTTCCACATGTGCTTGCCCAGAGCATATTCTCAAAACCAAAAAATGGATCGGTCGATAACTATGTTGCACATCTCACACGCTAGCACATATCCTGAAACTTTGCTTTCTTTGTTATATGCGTGAATTGAACGGATATTACAATATGCATTAAATAACGCGCTTTATTGTATGTCTAAAGGGGTATTCTGGCAAATACGAATAGCTACAATAAAATTAATGTAGCAAGGCCAAGAAAAATAAAGAATCCACCGCTATCGGTTACGGCTGTAATCATGACACTTGATCCCAGGGCCGGATCGCGGCCAATTTTGCGGAGTGTTAGTGGAATCAGAACGCCCAACAAGGCGGCCAGCAAAAGATTCAGTATCATGGCCATTGTCATGACCAAACCTAGTGAAGCATTCTGATAGATCACATAAGTAAATACACCCACGATAACGCCCCAAATCAGACCATTTACTGCGCTGACGCCTATTTCTTTTGCAATCAGTTTCCATGCGTTGTCTGTGTTGACCTGTTCCAATGCAAGTGCTCGCACAATCATTGTTATTGTCTGGTTGCCAGAATTTCCACCTATCCCGGCTATTATCGGCATGAGTGCGGCTAAAGCGACCAGTTTTTCAATTGAGTCTTCAAAGATGCCAATAACACGTGAGGCAATAAACGCTGTTACCAGATTAACAGCTAACCAGACCCAGCGATTTTTAACACTTTTCAGCACAGGGGCAAACAGATCTTCTTCTTCGCTTAGACCCGCTAAATTTAGCGCCTCGTTTTCCGCTTTTTCTCGAATAAAATCAAGGACGGTATTGACAGTGACGCGCCCGAGCAGCTTGCCATCTGAATCGACGACCGAAGCGGAAACAAGATCGTATCGTTCAAAAGCGTGGGCTGCCTGTTCAGCCTTATCATCTGGATGAAGTTTGACCATTTCTATGGTCATGATTTGTGCAACTTCAAGGTCAGGATCGCTGACTAATAACCGGCTTATCAGCAAAACACCTTTAAGATGTTCATTTCTATCTACGACAAATAATTGGTCGGTATGATCGGGTAATTCATCCAGGCGACGCAGATAGCGCAAGACAACTTCAAGCTTAACATTCTCCCGAATCGTGATTACATCAAAATCCATTAATGCGCCAACCGCGTCTTCCGGATAAGACATAGCCGCGCGCAGTTGTTCGCGTTCGGCTAAGGATAATGACCAAAACACGTCATCGATAACTTCGCGGGGCAAATCCGGCGCTAGATCAGCAATCTCATCCGCATCGAGTTGTTCAGCTGCAGCGACCAGTTCGTCGCTATCCATGTCAGTGATTAAAGATTCGCGGACGGCGTCGGAAGTCTCAAGCAGGACATCGCCATCATATTCTGTTTTAACCAGATTCCAGATGATAAGACGTTCTTCTAAAGGTAAGGCCTCCAGAATATAGGCAATATCAGCTGGATGAAGCTTGTCAAGTAATTGCTTTAATTCTTCCAGGTTTTGTTTTTGTATCGGTGATTCGGCAACTTCTTGATTGGTCAATTTCTGCAGATTGACAAAACCCTCGACGAGTTTGTATTTGCGCAGTAAATAGATTATCCGTTGTAACTGTGCATGCAAATCTTCGTCTTTATTGTCAGTGCTGTTTTCAGTCATATCAGACGTTGTCCTCTGGAAGAAGCCAGGATTGGCAAATTTACAACTACATTTTTAGCTTCTTGTTGGAATGATGGAGAACGTGCGGTTTATATCATGGAATTTTTGCGGAATGTAAGCGCTTGAAAATGACCTTGCTTTTTTTTTGCAAATGCGGCGACTCACGGTTGTTATCATAATAACGTGGATTGGTGACCATTGAGGCGAGATAGGAAGCTTGCTTTGCTGAAAGCGATGCCGCAGGGATGCCAAAATAATGGCGGGCAGCCGCTTCTATGCCAAATACACCATTTCCCCATTCGATTATATTTAAATAAATTTCCAGAATTCTGCGCTTGGTCATAATGTGTTCAAGCATCAGGGTAATGATGGCTTCTTGTGATTTGCGCCAAAACGACTTTTTGCTGGATAAAAACAAGTTTTTTGCCAGTTGCTGACTGATGGTGGAGCCGCCAGCAACAATTTTTTTTTCTTTTATGATCTTTTTCGACGCTTGATGGATTGAATCAAAATCAAACCCGTTGTGTTGTGTGAATTTGCCATCTTCTGCGGCTATGATTGCACGCTTCATATCAAAGGCGATTTGTGTATAAGGCACCCATACGTGATGCAATTTTGCTTCAGGTTTTTTTTCCTGCAAGATGCTGAGTTGATTCTGCATAAATGCGCTGGTTGTTGGATTCTGATCGTTCCAATAAAGCACATGGCAAAAAATCCAGAGCTGGTATAGAAACAGCAAGTAAACAAAGACAAAAAAAAGCCGCCAGAACCAGCGCTTGAGTAATTTTCCCATGGCATGATATCGGTTATAATTTTTAATCAGCGTGCCACTTTGTATTTCGGCAGGGTTTATTGTGATGCGAGTTATGTGCTCAATTTCAATAGTTCAATCACGTGTTTTGTTTCCGGCCTTACGTCGCGCCATAAAAAGAAGGATTCTGCTGCTTGTTCAACCAGCATGCCGGTCCCATCCGCCAAATATTTTGCACCTTGTTGTTGTGCGAATGTTAAGAAAGGAGTGAGTTTTTGACTGTACATCATGTCATAGGCCAACGATTGGCGGCAGAAAATACCTGCAGGCAGGGGAGGCAGCGCGTCATGTAAGCTGGCCGATGTTGCATTAATAATGATATCAAAATTTTCGCCTGATAAATCGGCGAAATCGCCGGATGCGAGTTTGCCATAAGCTGCAAATTGTTGGTGCAATGCGTGTGCCTTACTTTTTGTCCGGTTGGCAATTACTAATATTTTTGGATTAGCTTCTAGCAACGGCAGAATGACGCCGCGGGCTGCGCCACCTGCGCCCATTAACAGAATCCGTTTGTCGCTAATTGGAATACCAAGATTATTTGTGATATCGCGTTCCAGACCGATGCCATCGGTATTATCTCCGAGAATGCGGTCTTCATCGAATTTGATTGTATTAACAGCCTGCGCCATGCTGGCGCGCTCAGTTAGTTGTGTTACAAGCTTGTGCGCTGCCAATTTAAATGGAACGGTCACATTCATTCCTTTGCCACCTTGCTGGCGAAACGCGTTGACAGTTTTTGCAAAGCCGTCTAATGGTGCAAGTAGCGCTTCGTAGCGCATTGCCTGGCCAGTCTGACGAGAAAATTCAGTATGAATGAATGGCGACTTGCTGTGCGCAATGGGGTTGCCAATAACGGCGTATAAATCGGTCATGGGCTTATTGACTGGTTAGTGTGTCTGAGCGTGCAAATACCCAGGTACGGGTAATGTGGAGAATATCCGTGTCATGACGAATTTCGGGTGGGAATGGCGCAAAACCATTCTGGCCAGATAATCGAACGATACGTATTGCCGCTTCATCAAGAATTTTTTCTCCTGATGAACGGTTAATCCCTATGGATTCTAGGCTGCCATCCGCCCTGATGCCGACTGTCAACTGCAGGCTGCCATAAAGTTTGCCTTTCCGTGCTTCCTCGGGATAGTTGAGATTTCCAATTCGTTCTACTTTGAGGCGCCAGTCCTCAACATAACGGGCAAATCGATATTCTTTGGTGCGCGCACCAATAAATTTTCGTTTGGGGCGTTTTTGGTATGCGTCATGGTCTTTTGAGATTTGCGCCTTGAGGCGGGCAATATCAAGGCTGCGCTGAACTAAATCAGCTGTATCAGATGGTATTTGGTTTTCTTCAGGTTGTTTTGTGTTGACATCTGGTTGTTCGATAGATTGGGTGCTTTCCACCGCAGCCATTAATTTTTTTGCTTCTTGTTCCAATTGCTTAACTTTTTGTTGTGTAGCCATGTCATTGGTCGACGGCTTGCTTTTCGGTAAAACAGGAAAAGGGGTTTTTGCCCGGCGGTCTGCGTCAGTGTTGCCGCCCCCGTCCATATTTGCTTGGGCAAGCGTTTCGGTCTTGGTCGCCTGTGTCCGCGTTTTGTTGTTGACCAGCACGACTTCTAAGGACGTTGCTATTCTATCGGTGTCAGGTATTGGCATCTGAAAGGTGACACCAAACAGAATGGTTGCGTGCAATACGAGTGAAGTAAACAGGGCTATATACAAGCGCCGCGAATGCTCCGGTATGGAGCGATGTGAAGCGGGAAGTTCGGGTCCTTGTGTGATGAACGTGGCAGCCAACAAATAAAAAGCCTTCAAAATTAAATCTATGATTTGTAACAGTTCGGTTCAAATTGATGTTGCTAGACCTGTGACAGCGCAAATCATACTTGTCCGTCCGTGTAACCTGTGCATTATTTCTTTGTTACGAAGCCAACAGAAACAATCAGAATAATTATGATCTTTTTATTATCTGCATTGTAGGCAACTACCAGCCACTTGTCATCCCAACGATGCTAGGTTTCCTGTTTATGTAAAAATTTTGCGCTTAGACTTCGTTCTAGCAGATCAATCTCAGATATTTCAATTTCGACGAAGGTTCCCGGTGACACTTGAGGCAATGACGGAAGGCGGACAATAAATGGTAAGCGATCTAACTTCACCAGATTTTCTTTGATAACCTGCGCGCTTGTTTTCTGAATATTTTCCTGTAGCAACCACCGTAAACACCAGTAACGCTCCATAGCGCGCTGAAACTCACCATAAGCGCTGTAAATCAATTCAAAATTACGTAACGTAATTAAAAGATCATTATGTTGCCTGGTATAGGGAGGTGTTTCATTGCGCAGCATAGCAATTAATTGCCGCTGATTAATTAAATCGATATATCGACGCATAGGCGAGCTGCTCCAGGCATATTGTGAAACACCCAAACCTTGATGGGGCGCGGGAGATGTGCTCATTTTCACTTTACCATTTCCTTGGTTTCGATAGATGCCCGCAATATTTGCATCGGCGAGTTGTTTGCCCCATTCTGTGTTCACGTAAATCATCAGTTCCGAGACCACTTTGTCAATGGGAGAGCCACGTCGCCGCTCAGAAATTGTTACATGATCATCGTTGATTTCGAAACTGTAATCAATTTTCTCATTGTTGATATCATTTGTTTTGCCGCGAAGCTCTTCCAGTTTGCATGAAAATCTCCAGAGTAATTTTAATTCATCGCAGAATGGGTATTGGATATTGTTGTCTCTTAAAGTAGTCTCATTAAAATCTTGTTCCAGTGTCTCATGCCGCAGATTGGTAACGACGTTTATTTTTTCGATACGGCTTTCTGTGGCAGTTACGGTAAAATCATCCGCCACATCAAGATATAATGAGAGTGCGGGACACAGCCGTTCTTCCCCCAATGTATAGTGATGAATAACAGTTTCTGGTAGCATGGTGATTTTTCTGCCAGGGATGTAAACAGTAGACAATCGATGTGCTGCCACTTGATCCAGGGCTGATTGTGTGGTTATTCCGAGCGCGGGGGCGGCAATATGTATACCCACTCTAAAACTGCCCAGTTTTAGGGGTGTGACGGAAAAAGCATCGTCGATTTCTGTTGTTGTGGCGTCATCGATACTGAATGCGGCGACATCTGCTACCGGCAGGTCCAATGGATCGTTTATCTCGATATCCGCACCAAGAGCGCCAAAACCTGTGCCTTCTGGAAAGTAGTCCAGCAAAAATTTATTGACATGGTAATCGTGTGAGGATGGAATTGCCTCGCATTTTTCCAGTAATCTTGGAATACTTAGGTGACAGGCAGCGCTTGCTGCTTCCAGCGCTTTCCATTCAACCGTATTCTTATCCGATTTATATAACAGGCTGGATAATTGTGATTTAAATTCTTCCGGCAAGTCGAATGCACTTAAAAGCGAGACATAACGTGTTTGTAGTTCGGCTTGTTGCCGTTTCTTTTCCTGACTGGCCAATGCTGCTTTGAGTGCTTCCGGTGGGGCCGCTTTGTAGCGCCCCCGGCCTTTTTTGTAAAAGTACATGGGCGAGCGGTGCAGCATAATTAAAACCGCAGCAGCTTCTATCGGCGATGGCGTATGGCCAAAATATTCTGCTGCCAAGGAATCGCTGACAAATTCTTCATTACTTGCGCAGCACGCCCAAAGAAAATCGGTATCCAATTCATCGGCTATTTTTTGCGCTTGATTCATGAATTCGGACAATAGCGGCGTTTCAAAGCGCAATAGCACCGACGCAGTTTTAATTTTAATGCGTTTGCCGTGCGAAGCTTCTACTTGCAAGGTCGCTGTATTATCGGCAAGTATAGTGCCTACCTTGAAAGCACCCGATTCTTCGTAAAAAACATTCATGAAATGGTTTCTTTTGCTAATTCTGGATTAGGTGGCGCGATAGCGCTGCGGGATTATATTTTTGTATGAGATATTCTGAAAACGCGACTATCAGCCGATAAAAAATTCGAGCTAGATTAATTGAGTAAAAAAAATGCTGGCTGGTCGAGTTTGGTTTTTCATTCATCCGGAAAAAATATGACCTAAGTGGTTATTATGGTCAAAAAGTGGTCGGCTCGTTACGGGTTATTTATATTTCCTGACACAATTATATATGAGATGAATATATTCATATTCTGAAATTTCAATTAATTCTTTATTGCTTTTTTAAATTGCGACTACAGTTGGTGCCAGGATTATGGAATATATTTTGTGCCAGTCAGCGGTTGTTGGGGACGCTGATATCGGATTGATTGGCAAAATTCCAGTATGCTATCAATGCCTGACTAAACAATGTGCTGTTTTTTCTGGATTGGTGTTATCTGTTTTTTAACAGTGATTCGATTGCCGTTTTTAATGCGGAGGCTGGCAAGGACGCGGCAAGTTGCGTTAAGCTGGCTATGCCACTTTGCGCTAAATTTCTTTTTTTTGGGTTGAAATGATCTGTATTGCTGGCTTGGTAATGTGCTTGCGTAGCAATTTGAATTGAAGTAACCTCCCAACCGAGATTCTGCATCTTTTGTAATAAAGATGGCGAAATTTGCTTCAGTTTTGCTGCAATCGATCCGTTTGATGCAAATATGGTTAACTTTCCATCGTTTGGATATCCTGCGGCGCAGTGTTCCGCTAGTCGAGGTGGAATGATAGTCAACAATGATTGTTGAATTTCGTTGAGTTTGTCGACTTTTAAGAATAAGTCCTGGTGTTCAGGCTCCTTCCCAAGGATGCGGAAGTATGCACTTACTTTGCGTGTGGTCATAGTTAGAAAATTGTTATTCAGTGTTTGCCCCTATTTCTATGTCTATGCAGATTTTCTGCCGTTGTCGTCGGCCTCGTTTAAGGAGTAAGCAGTGTGGTTGACATAAATAATATAGCCATTTCATATTACTAACTATACTGAAGTTATAAATATTAGTGAAATTAATTGTTGCAAAAAAATTTCTAGACAAAAAATATGAATATCATTTTAATAGCCAGTCAGTCAGCGCGAACAAGAAAATTGACTTTGAGACCTGTCCATTTTGTGGTAATTGCAAGTGCTTTTCTTATGATTACTATAACGATGGCGCTTGCGATGAACTATGTGTCTTTTCGCTATGCGGATAAGGTGGAACATACTTTTTTACGTGCGTTAGTGGTCCACCCGCAGCAGGAGAGACATCTTGAGATTCAGTCGCATTTATCTGACAACCTGAATATCATGGCCGCTAAACTTGGGCAAATGCAAGCGCAGTTATTGCGATTGGATGCGCTGGGTGAAAGGTTGGCAGAATCTACCGGTATTCAATCGCATGAATTTATGTTCAATCAGCCGCCGGGTCAAGGTGGCGCATCTTCTGCTTTGCCGGTGGATAATCATTCATTTGAGGAGTTTAATCAGATGCTCCATGAGTTGTCTCACGCGCTTGATGATCGAACGGATAAGCTGAGTGTATTAGACGCGCTGTTACGCAGGGGCAGGCTTGAGAAAAGAGTCTTGCCATCTGCTATGCCGGTTGATACGGAATGGTATTCTTCTGGTTTTGGTTACCGGATTGATCCGTTTACAGGCAGACGTGCTTTCCATGAAGGCGTGGATTTTGCTGCAATAACAGGGACGCCAATAAAAGCTGCTGCGGGTGGTATTGTAGTCTACTCCGACCATCATCCCAATTATGGTAACATGGTTGAAATTGATCATGGCGGTGATCTGGTAAGCCGCTATGCGCATGCGTCCAAACGTCTGGTTAAAATTGGCGAAGTCGTAACAAGTGGGCAGAAAATAGCCGAAGTGGGAAGCACAGGTCGCTCCACGGGCCCCCACCTGCACTTTGAAATCAGACATAAAGGCGTGCCCAAGAATCCATCTCTTTTTTTGGAGGAATCAGGTTAGGATTGGATGGGTAAGTTCTTGGGGGTGAGGTTGTAAACCTCGCCCTTTATTTTTTCTAGTTGTTATATTATCTTCTTCAAGACGTTATGTTAAATAATCTACTTAAAAAAGTCTTTGGTAGCCGCAATGACCGGATGATTAAACAGTATTCCCAGGTTGTGGGCACCATTAACGGATTGGAGCCTGCATTTGAAGCATTGTCCGATACTGAATTGCGCGCTAAAACTGATGAATTCAAGCAGCGGATCGCAAACGGAGAATCGTTAGATAAAATGTTGCCAGAAGCTTTCGCGGTTGTGCGTGAAGCCAGTAAACGGGTTCTGGAAATGCGCCATTTCGATGTACAGCTTATTGGCGGGATGGTGCTGCATGAGGGCAAAATAGCTGAGATGCGCACAGGTGAAGGTAAAACACTGATGGCGACTTTGCCTTCATACTTGAATGCGTTAACAGGAAAGGGTGTTCATGTAGTTACGGTAAACGATTACCTGGCTAAACGCGATGCTGACTGGATGGGGAAGATTTATCAATTTCTTGGCATTAACGTCGGTGTGGTGTATTCACAGATGCCGCATAACGAAAAGCAGGCGGCCTATGCTGCCGATATCACTTATGGCACCAATAATGAGTATGGCTTTGATTATCTGCGCGACAATATGGTGGGGCACCCAAATGAACGCGTACAGCGAGAGCTTAACTTCGGAATTGTGGATGAAGTTGATTCAATTCTGATTGATGAAGCGCGAACCCCGTTGATAATTTCTGGCCAAGCGGAAGGCGATACGGATGTCTATGTGCGTATTAATGCGCTTGTGCCACATCTTACCCGCCAGGAGGACGAAAAAAGCCCGGGTGATTTCAGTGTCGATGAGAAAAACCACCAGGTGCTCATCAGTGAGGCTGGTTTTGAACATGCAGAGAAACTGCTGGTGGACGCTGGAATGCTTACGCAAGGCTCTTCTCTTTATGATCCTGCCAATATTAATTTGATACATCACCTCAGTGCTGGCTTGCGTGCACACCACCTGTATCTCAAAGATCAGCATTATGTGGTGCAGAATAACGAAGTGGTTATTGTGGATGAATTTACCGGACGGCTCATGTCCGGCAGGCGTTGGTCGGATGGCTTGCACCAGGCAGTCGAGGCGAAGGAAGGCGTGGCAATTCAAAAAGAAAATCAGACACTTGCTTCGATTACCTTCCAGAATTATTTCCGCATGTATCAGAAACTGGCTGGTATGACAGGCACTGCGGATACTGAAGCAGCGGAATTTCAGCAAATTTACAGTCTGGAAACGGTTATTGTGCCGACACATCGCCCAATGATTCGTGACGATCGTATGGATCTGGTGTTTCGTACCATGAAAGAAAAGTATCAAGCGATTAGTGAGGAGGTTAAGGACTGCTATGAACATGGGCAGCCCGTTCTGGTTGGCACCACTTCTATCGAAAATAATGAATTGCTGTCAAAGCTATTAACCAAGGAAAAGCTGCCTCATCAAGTGCTGAATGCCAAACAGCATGCGCGTGAGGCGGATATTATTGTGCAGGCCGGCCGGCCCAAAATGATTACCATCGCGACCAATATGGCAGGACGGGGGACGGATATCGTGCTCGGCGGTAATCCGGAACCTGAGATAGACCGCGTTCGTCAGGATGAAAAGTTGAGTGAAGACGAAAAAGCGGCGCGCATTGAAGAAATAAACAAGCAGTGGCAAGGGTTGCATGATCAAGTCCTGGAAAAAGGTGGTTTGCATATTATTGGCACGGAAAGACATGAATCGCGAAGGGTTGACAATCAGTTACGTGGCCGTTCTGGCCGGCAGGGAGACCCAGGTTCCAGCCGCTTTTTTCTTTCTCTTGAAGATTCGTTGCTGCGTATTTTCGCATCAGACCGTGTCGCCAGCATAATGACGCGGCTAAAAATGCCGGATGGAGAAGCAATTGAGCATCCTTGGGTCACCCGCGCCATTGAAAATGCGCAACGCAAAGTGGAAGCGCGAAATTTTGACCTGCGCAAGCAGTTGCTGGAGTTTGATGATGTCGCTAACGATCAGCGTCATGTGATTTACCAGCAACGCAGTGAGCTTCTCGAATCGGCACAAGATATTTCAGAAACAATAACTGCGATGCGTGAAAGTGTATTGACGGCTCTTTTTAATCTTCATATTCCGCCGCAAAGCATAGAAGAACAGTGGGATGTTCCAGGCCTGGAAAAAACGCTGGCGACTGAATTTCACTTGCATCTGCCAATACAAGACTGGTTGGAAAAAGAACCTGAATTGCATGAAGAAAACCTGCAAGAACGTATTGTTCAAATTGCGCATAAGCATTACCAGGAAAAAGTTGAGCAGGTCGGCGCAGAAATTATGCATCAATACGAACGTGCGGTCATGTTGCAGAGTCTGGATGGACATTGGCGGGAGCATTTGGCTGCGCTGGATCATTTGCGTCAGGGTATACATTTGCGTGGATATGCGCAGAAAAATCCGAAGCAAGAATATAAACGAGAGGCTTTTGAGCTGTTTGCAAACATGCTTGAAGAGATTAAAGCCGAAGTCACCAAGATACTCATGGTGGTGCAGATAAAAAGCGAGGAGCAGGTGGAGGCAGTCGCCGAAGCGCAGCGAATTCCGGCAAATATGCAGTATCAGCATGACGCGTATGGCAGTGCGTTAGATGAAGAGTCAAAAAAAGAAGAGGCTCAAGCTGAAAAAATACAGCCATTTGTCCGCCAGGGAGAAAAAGTGGGTCGTAATGCGCCTTGTCCATGCGGGTCGGGTAAGAAGTACAAGCAGTGTTGTGGGAAGATTCGCTAAAAATTCAATATATTTTTCCAGTTTTATGGGCTAGTTGACGTCGCTATCTGGTAGAGGCCATGAGCATATAAATTTCAATAGTTATTCGTGCACAGCTTTACCCTATGCACCAGCAGGGTTATGATATAATCACCGACTGATTAGATGGGCAGACGGATCTAAGGCAACGCTGAGCAATTGTAACTAATTGGAATTAAATAAATTAAAATAATTCAATTGTCAGTTTTGTTTGATATAAAAATTATTAAACGGAATTGTAAAACATGGCAGATACTGGTAGTAGCTTTAAAATTGAAAAAGAGATGAACAGTCGGCGGCGTTTTCTCGTCGCAGCAACCACCGTGGTTGGTGGGGTCGCAACGGTTGGCGTGGCAACTCCTTTTATACTTAGCATGATGCCAAGTGAGAGAGCCAAAGCGGCAGGCGCGCCAGTTGAAGTAGATATTAGCAAGTTGGAGCCAGGGCAACTTCTGCTGGTCGAATGGCGCGGAAAAGTAGTCTGGGTGTTGAAGCGGACCCCGACTATGCTGGAATCACTTGATCTACTGGAAGAAGAAGGGTTGCTTGCTGATCCAGATTCAGAAAAAGATCAGCAACCGGAATACGCAAAAAATCATACGCGTTCAATTAAACCAGAAACTTTAGTGGTAGAAGGTCTTTGCACCCATTTGGGATGCTCTCCCGTATTTAGAAAAGATATCGCACCCGAGGATCTTGGAGAAGATTGGTTGGGTGGTTTTTTCTGTCCTTGTCATGGTTCCAAATTCGATTTAGCTGGCCGCGTTTATAAAAACTTACCAGCGCCAACTAATCTGGTTGTCCCACCGCATACTTATTTGAGCGACAATCTTCTATTAATTGGGGCTGAAAGCAAGGAATCTGCATAAAATGAGCAAAGAAAAAAACTCAATAATGTCATGGATAGACAAGCGCTTTCCATTGACCGCCAACTGGAAGGCGCATCTTACTGAATATTACGCACCTAAAAATTTTAATTTTTGGTATTACTTTGGTTCGCTGGCCTTTCTGGTTCTGGTGAACCAGTTTATTACTGGAATTTTTCTTACCATGAACTACAAACCTGACGCGGGTTTGGCATTTTCATCTGTAGAATACATTATGCGTGATGTGGATTACGGCTGGTTAATCCGTTATATGCACTCGACAGGCGCGTCGATGTTTTTTGTGGTTGTGTATCTGCACATGTTCCGGGGCATGATGTATGGCTCGTACCGGAAGCCAAGAGAGTTGCTGTGGCTGATTGGCATGGGTATATTTTTTGTACTGATGAGTCTGGCATTTACCGGTTATATTCTGCCATGGGGACAAATGTCTTACTGGGGTGCGCAAGTGATTGTCAGCATGTTCGGCGCGATCCCGGTCATCGGCGATACACTGTCACATTGGCTGCTGGGCGACTTCATGCTGTCTGATGCGGCGCTCAATCGTTTTTTTGCTTATCATGTTGTGACGCTGCCTATATTATTGCTGGTGTTGGTAGTGGTGCATATCATTGCACTGCATGAAGTTGGTTCAAATAATCCAGATGGAATAGAAATTAAAGCTAATCGAGATCCCCAAACGAATATTCCGGTAGATGGTATTCCATTCCATCCGTACTATACTGTAAAGGACATATTTGGGGTGATCGCGTTTTTAATCGTGTTCAGTGGCATTATTTTCTTTGCGCCGGAGTTTGGTGGCTATTTCCTTGAGCATAATAATTTCATCCCTGCCAATACGCTGCAGACGCCGGACCATATTGCGCCAGTATGGTACTTCACGCCTTATTATTCGATGTTACGCGCAGTGACAATCAATTTTCTTGGCGTCGATGCAAAATTGTGGGGCGTGATTTTAATGGCAGCTTCGGTAATTATATTTGCGTTTCTACCTTGGCTGGATCGAAGCCCGGTTAAATCTATCCGCTATAAAGGGCCAATTTTTAAATTTGCCTTGGCAATGTTTGTTTTGAGCTTTGTTGTTCTTGGTTTTCTGGGAATGAAATCACCAACACCACTGTATACATTGCTAGCGCAAATATTTACGTTTATTTATTTTGCATTTTTTATTCTTATGCCTTGGTACAGCAAGATAGATAAAACAAAACCTGAGCCCACAAGAGTAAAAGAGTAAAAAATGAATAAAATTAAGATTATTGTTATTATATTTTTGCTGGCGCCGCTTGCTGCATTTGCAGCAGAACCGGGTATGCCATTAGATCCGGCGCCAATAGATTCCAAAGACAATGAATCACTGCAGCGAGGCGCTGAAACCTTTGTTAACTACTGTCTGACCTGTCATGGTGCAAGCTATATGCGCTACAATCGGCATCGTGATCTCGGATACAGTGAGCCAGAAATGCTTAAAAAGCTGGTGTTGACGGACCAAAAAGTCGGCGATCTCATGTTATCATCCATGCGTGAAAAAGAAGGTGAGCAGTGGTTTGGCGTTGTGCCGCCGGACTTGTCAGTAACCGCGCGTGCGCGCGGCGCAGACTGGCTTTACACTTATCTGCGTGCTTTCTATCGCGACGAGTCGACAGTGAGTGGATGGAATAATCTGGTGTTTGATAGAGTTGCCATGCCGCACGTATTGTGGGAGCTGCAAGGGGAACAGATTCTTGTGACAGAAACGGCTGGCAATGATGGCGGTGGAAAGGATGTGCAGAAACTGCACCTGGAAGTTCCAGGAACTCTTACAACGGCCGAATATGACCAGTATGTTGCAGATTTGGTAAATTATATGGTTTATTTGAGTGAGCCGGTCGCTAACTATCGTAAAGAACTGGGAATTTATGTGATGCTTTTCCTGTTTTTTATGTTAGGCCTTACCTATGCGTTAAAACGCGAATATTGGAGAGATATTCACTAGTTTATTTAGAATATCCTGAGAAATAGCGTAAATGTGATTTTAATTATTCAAAAGTTCCAGGTTAGCCTGCTAGAATTGGGAGATGATTTACTTGGTTCCGGTTGGGCCGATCTGACTTTATGTATAGCCCATCATGGATATTTCAGAAACTAATTTGTTATGATGACATTATATTCAACGATTACTTGTCCATTCAGCCATCGCTGCCGAATTGTTCTGCATGAGAAGGATATGGATTTTCAAGTGATAGATGTTGACCCAAACAACCAGCCTGAAGATTTGGCTGTTATGAGTCCATATGGCCGCGCACCCGTGTTGGTGGAACGCGATCTTGTATTGTATGAATCAAATATAATTAATGAATACATCGATGATCGATTTCCCCACCCTCAGTTGATGCCGGCAGACCCGGTTATGCGTGCTCGTGCACGACTGTTCTTATACAGGTTTGAGCAAGAATTATTCTGCCATATTGATACAATAGAAAATAAAGATCAAAAAGCAGCGGATAAAGCCCGTGCAGTGGTTTCTGATAACTTGACGGTGATTGCGCCGATTTTTGAAAAACAGAAATATATGCTGGGCGATGATTTTTCTATGCTGGATGTTGCAATTGCGCCACTGTTATGGCGCTTGGATCACTATGGGATTAAACTGTCTAAAAAGGCAGCCCCGTTATTAAAATATTCTGAGCGCCTCTTTAGCCGGCCTTTATTTATTGATGCCTTGTCGGCTTCAGAAAAAATAATGCGTAAATAACAATGAACACCACGAAACCATATCTAGTCCGAGCGATATATGAGTGGTGTGTCGATAATCAATACACCCCTTATGTGGCTGTGAATGTTAATTCAAATACGCAAGTGCCGATGGAATATGTTGAAAATGGCGAGATAATTCTCAATATCAGTCAAAATGCAACAGATGATCTTGTTATGAATAACGAGTGTATCCAGTTCATGGCGCGTTTTGATGGTGCACCGAGGAAAATGCAGATACCAATGAACGCGGTTAAAGGGATCTTCGCAAAAGAAGTTAATCAAGGTTTGACTTTTTCAAT
>BQJA01000043.1 GCA_021604405.1 Nitrosomonas sp.
CACGTTAAATTTAAGGTAACTCGCCTGACAATGGCTTGCCAGTTAGTAGTTGCCAGGTTAAATTAAAAAACATGGCTAAGTATGTAGAACTGTCTGTAGAGGGCTTGCGGACGCGGGTTCGATTCCCGCCGTCTCCACCATTTAAACATCCAACAAGATCCAATGAAATCCTATAACCCGCTAAACAGCGGGTTTTTTATTGATCCTATTGTCCAGCAAAGTATAAATTTATCTATTGACATCCGGGGGCAAGCAGGGGCAACATTGGGGATAACTGACTTTCCCCTACAATGAGTTGCCCCATGCCCCTGACTGACACGACAATTCGCAACGCAAAGTCTGGCGAAAAAGCGATCAGATTATATGATGAACGCGGGCTATATTTAGAGATCTCCCCTGCGGGTGGAAAATGGTGGCGGCTGAAGTATCGATTTGACGGCAAAGAAAAAAGAATTTCTTTGGGTATTTATCCCGATGTTAGTCTTAAGGATGCGCGTGACCGACGAGATGAAGCACGCAAACTCCTGGCCAATGGAATTGATCCAAGCGAAAATCGCAAAGCAGCGAAATCCTCCAGAATGGAAAGGACTGCAAACAGCTTCGAAGTGGTCGCACGTGAATGGTTTGCGAAATATTCTCAAACCTGGGCAAAAAATCACAGTTACCGCATGATCCGGCGATTTGAACGTGATATTTTTCCTTGGATTGGTGGCAGACCAATTGCAGAAATCAACGCGCCTGAATTATTAGCCGTGGTACGACGAATTGAAAACCGAGGGGCGCTGGAAACTGCGCATAGATCGTTAGCCAGTTGCGGACAGGTCTTTCGCTATGCCATCGCCACAGGACGTGCAGAGCGCGACCCATCTGGCGACCTGCGCGGCGCACTACCCCCAGTAAAAGGCACGCATTTTGCCGCCACCACTGAACCAAAACGTGTTGGCGAGATCCTACGAACACTGGACGGTTACGAAGGTACACTGACTGTACGTTGCGCGCTTCGCCTTGCGCCACTGGTTTTTGTCCGCCCCGGTGAATTAAGAAACGCCCAATGGGCAGATATCAATTTTGAAACAGCCGAATGGCGTTATCTTGTCAGCAAAACAAATACGCAGCATATCGTACCACTTGCCCGTCAAGCAATTGAGATATTAAGCGAACTACAACCTCTAACGGGAAGTAGCCGATATGTTTTTCCGAGTGCGCGTAGTTTTACCCGGCCAATGAGTGACAATGCCATACTTGCAGCCATGCGTCGACTCGGTATTGAGAAGGATGAAATGAGCGGACATGGCTTCCGGGCTGTTGCACGCACCATACTTGATGAAGTTCTGGGTATTCGCCCTGATTTCATCGAACACCAGCTTGCTCACGCAGTGCGTGACCCTAATGGTCGCGCTTATAACCGCACTGCGCATCTACCAGAACGACGTAAAATGATGCAACAGTGGGCGGATTATCTGGACAAACTGAAGGCTGGTATTGAAATTATACCGACACATCAAGAAGCTTAATTGCTTTCACTACTCTGCGTGATCTAATGTGCAATCTCTAAAGCACATTGACCTGGCCAAGATCTAATGCATTTTTATGCCAAAGCTTCATCATAAGCTTGCTGTATCAGTGGGCTTAACTTGATTAGATCTTCCACTGAATGAAGTTCACAGTAGACACCACTTAAATTGGCGTTAATAATAAAAGCCCAGTCACTGGTGTTGGCACATAACTCCTGCAAATTTGGCATTAAATCCTCATAGTCTAAGGAGAGCACCAACGCCAAGTAACTCTTTCTCGGAATTGCCTGCAAAAAAGGTTCTAGCGTATAAAACGTGATATTTTTCCTCCCAATGACGGGTGATACGTCGTTACCCAATTTATCTACATGCGCTTGCATTAAACGGAACAATAGCTTTGTAGTTTCATTGATGCCGGATATATCTTCAAATGTGAAATTTTCGCTTAGCTTTATTTTCTCCTCAAGCATATATGTTGCAATAAGACTTGGATCAACCTCTAGATTCTGCCAGAGTTGCACTGCCTTTTCGGCAAGACGTTTTCCCCTAGAAGCCATTTCCTGAGTAGTCCATTGGTCGGCGTCACGCATATCACGGTTTAAACGCAGAGGACTCTCATTGAAGCCCCCAGGAATGGTTTTCTTTGCACTGAATTCCAGGTCGCTGTATTCGGAGTTATAACCCGTCAAAGTCAGATTTCCGAGCCTATGCAGCCATGTATGTTGAACTTGCTGCCAGTTTTCGCCGAGCATCTTACGCCATTCCGGGCGAAGTGTTTCATTCTGTGGCATCACATGTTCAATACTAAACCCAGAGATATCTATCTTTTCCTTACTATCATTTTCCAATTTGTCGAGGACAAAGCGACAAATTCGTGATTCATACAAATCTTTATGCATCAACGCTTCAAGAAACTCAGTATCATTGGGAAAGCGACTGGTTTTACTGAAACGCGCTAAGGATACTTTGAGACTCTCAAGTGGCTTATACTCTTGAATTTTATGAGCGAGCGAAGCAAAGATATTACCTAACGAACGTGACTGCATATCACACACAGATCGCCGCAAAATGTAGCTCTCCAGAAGTCGAATGGCTGCAACAAACTCTTTTTTTGAGAGTTTCTGATTTTCATAGAGATAATAAAGCCGAATAACGGTAGGTGTCGCAACTTCTACAAGCGCTCTTAGATCTGCAAAAGCATTCCTAAGCAATGAGTCCCTCTCTTTTAGAAGGCTGTAGCTCGTATAAAAACGTGCATAATCAAGTAAGGTTTTAAGAATATCCTCAACGGATTGCGTTTTAGTTGCGCAGGCAAACCATTCCTTAAAAATCGGATACACGTCGCCAGCCTTCACCAAACTGTTTGAAGCCGTTACTAGTGTCAAAAAGTCTTGAACAAATCGATCAAATTTGCTCTCATACGAACCACCAAACAATTGCTCCATCGGAAACCACTGGTTTTCATAGAGCATTGTCTGCTCTTCATGGGTTTGACGCATCAAAACATAATTGCGAATCAAATCCGCTTGACTTAAATCTACGCCTGTAGAATTGAGACTTTCAAAGATACTCTGCGAGTCATCCTGCTCAGCCTGCAAAACGACTTCTACAACCTTTAGCTTTTGCAATCCCTGATAAATTCGTTCAATAGTATCTACTTCCGAAAAACAATCATAGAAGAAGCCATAGTTTCGATTGATATTATTAGCGCTATTCTTTGTTAATGGCTGCTGATCAACAATTGAGCAAAGGACTGGCTTGTCGCTTTTTGTCAGCAATAGTTTATATTTTGCGTCACCTTGGCCATAATTATTGATTAAAAAGTACTCTCTTACCGCTTGAAGTGGTGTTGCAGATACAGTTTCAATGCAAAATTCTTCAGCACGTTTGAGTAATGCAGCGATTAACAAAGTCACTGTAGTTAAACGTTGCTGTCCATCAATTACCTGCCATTGAGGAATGCTCGCAGTCGTTGACTCGCTCGGAATTAATACCGTCGAACCAATAAAATGACTTTGAATATTCGGAGACTGGCCAGCACGAAGAATATCTTGAAATAATTGCGTGCAGTTGGCTTCCTTCCATCTGTAGGTACGCTGAAAGATTGGAATTAAAAACTGTTTAGGACCCTGAATCAATTGAGTAAGAAAAACATCTCGTGCTTGCATGGCTATTCCATAAACAAAAATTGTGATTTTAAAAAGTTTCTATAAAACTTGGAACTATCCAACTGATTACTTAGACACATTTAGTTGAAATTATCTATAGGCTTCATAAGTTAATCGATTATTTCTCGCGCTTATCAGTACATGTGCGAACACGATGTCAGTTTTTTCCTCAATTTCCTCATTTAGAAAGCTTTCCGGCAGTCACCCCATAGATAATTTCTACTAATGCTTACTTTTATTTCATCACGCGTACTTTGTTTTGTTTGGCAGCGAAAGCCAGCGCCTTGAGCAGATTCTTCAGGATGCCGCAGTAAAATCGACGATCAGGCCGTTATTCTTGCCTCCATAAACGCGGTTAGCGCGTGCGATGGCCTGCGTCAGCGTATGCGCTTTTAGCGGCTTGCGAGATAAAGTGTCAACAGACTGAGCACGTCAAAACCGGCCAGCCACAAGGCGCAAAAAAATTAACCCCATCACCGGCAATAAATATTCGTTGCTCGCGTAGTTACTGTTGGCACGCATATTATCCGCACTACTCCAAAACCTTTTTTCAATCGCTTCGATATTTTCTAGTTGGACCACTTAATGGTTATTCCTGATCACTCTTGTTCGTTTTCTATTTACGATTATATTTCACGAAACATTTGTGCCTCATCTGGCACCAGCCAATTTCCAGTTAAAATCCAGATTTCTTAACTGAGATGTCTGAGTTTGTTAAAACACACCAAGAAGCTTACCTTATTTATGAACGGCATATTCATCACAATACATCAGTAAAGCCTGGTGTTCATGTGCCGCGCCGTTTATCGCAACCGGCTTATCGGGAAAAATCAAGCTCAGATTGCATAATTGCCATACGTTTTCATTGTTAAGAAATACACAAATATTCCGTAACGTACTGATAGGATAAAACCAATATTGAATTATCTATTCGCTGAGTAACCGTATGATTCTGTACTACTACAAAAAGAACAATTCTACAAAAAACAGGACGGTCAATGACTGACGACGAAATTATTCAATATTTAGATACTATCAAACCTGTTTATACGGATCGATTTAAAAATAACCTGAGGAAAATTAATGAAAAATGGACAGATATAGAAAGTGAAACCAAGCGGCTCAACTTGCAAAAATATGTCACTCCGACCTCCGAGAATGTTGTTCACAATAAACAACCTAGTGATCAGACTAAAATTATTCCCATCAGTAACCAGTTAATATTGTGTCAAGAAAAGATGGACAAACTTAAAACAGAACAACAAATTCTGCATTTTATGGCGCAAATGAAGGGTTATCGGCACGAATGGAAAAAGATCAAGCAAATGCCAAGAAATCAGATTGATGATATTCAGAAACAGGCCGAGGTCCTGAACATTCTCAACAACAAATGCCTGCAGTTGCAAGAAGCAATTAAATTGATCCCCAAGGCGGGTGCTTCGCAGTCCTATTCACTTTCTTTTGGCGAAACGTCAGTTTTGCGCGGCTACTGGGAAGATGCTATCGATGCTGTAAGTTTAACTGCTGAGAATGGAACCATTTTTTATCCGGAAGGCAGAAAGATAAGCGATGATATATCAATTGATAGCACAAAATCACCACCAGACTCTAATAACGATGCACTTGCTGAATTTCATGCAATGGAAAAACTATCCTTCAAGGAAGTAACTTTTTTGATTGATCCAGAAAAATATATGCTGCGTGTGTCAGCAAGAGAAAAAAGAGCAAGCATATCATTTGCCAAATTAGGGTTAATGAAGAGGAACGAAATCGATTTAAATAGACAAGGAAAAACTTTCTTTGCGATGGCCAATGGCCATTTTGATTCAAGTGAAAAAGGTGCAAGTAGAGCCATTGCCCGCCTTTCAGAATCGCTTCGAAAAACGCTAGAAATAGATTCCGCACCTTTTGAAAAGAACAACCCTCAGTTCAAAATTGAAATTCCCAAAGACAAAAGAGCAAAACTGGAAGCTGGCAAACGAACTATTACTTATGATGACACTATGGCAACGAATGAGCTAAGCGAAGCAGACGAGTTTTTTAAAAATAATGACCCAGACTATGATCCTGACAACCCAATTTATTCAGCGGAGTTCTAAGACTAGCAATTACCATCCATTACCAAGCGTTACCAGTGGCAAAATTTGGCACCCTCACTAACCAACTGATAATAAATAATTCAATTTTTTCTCATTACCAACTCCTAGCTATTAGATAAGACCGTCCATTTACATCTGTTAATGAACGGTTGAAATCAAGTTTAATTAACTAATAATAAGGTAATGAGAATGAACCAACTACCACAAACAGGCTTTTTAAGACTCACACAGATCATCGGCAACCTTAAAGCCGAACCAGCAATTTCTCCCATTATTCCAGTCAGCAAATCCACATGGTGGGCTGGGGTAAAAACCGGGCGTTATCCCAAGCCAATAAAACTTGGTCCGCGTGTAACCGCGTGGCGCGTGGAGGATATTCGCGCTTTGATCGAAACTGTTTGAGGTGACGGTCATGAACACCACACCTCAGCCAGCGAACAAATTAATGGCATCATCAGGCTTACAAGGAACGCCTATTGCCACTTCCAAACAAACCCAATTTAATCGCGGAAAGCTATTTTCACCGGCGTTATTCTGGACTATTCACGGCATCAAGTCCAACAATGACTGGATCATTGCCAAGTCCATCTTCTCTGACAATCATCACCCCAGTTGGAACATCAACACAATAACGGGTAGTTCCTGTTGCCATGCCTGCGGTGCAACAGGAGATGATGTCTTATCCGCGCACCAGTTTTTCGGCGGCGATTTTGTTTCGGCAGCCAAAGCGCTCGGCCAATGGGAGAAAAAATAATGGAGGCAATTATCGCAGAAAAGTCAACCAGCCAAATTATTGATGGGAACATTGGGAACACTGGGAACAGCATGTTGATATCAAGCAATAACAAAAGCTTAGATGATGTTGATGTGTACCCAACTATTGTTTCTAATACTGGGAACCGACGGGAACAGACTGGCAAAAAAGACACTGAACAAAAATGCACGCAGGCAGCTGAATTGCCTAAGGATTCTGAATTTGCCGTGATCGAAAATTGCAAAGGACTCAAGGACGGGATTTATTGGCAGGAACCTTTTGGCACTGACGATGCACCCAAACCGCCCATCTTTCTCTGTTCACCGTTGATCGTAGTAGCACAAACTCGAGATATCGCGCAAAGTAACTGGGGCAGATTACTGTCATGGCAGGACAATGATGGTCATGCACACACCTGGGCATGTCCGGTAGAAATGCTGGTAGCGACGGATACTGCCGAATTCAGGCGAGAACTGGCTCGCAATGGCTTGACCATCGCAACCAACGGCAAAGCGCGCCAGAAACTAGGCGATTATGTATTGAATTTTCCACCGCAATCGCAAGATCGTGTGCGCTGCGTGACTAAAACAGGCTGGCATGACACGCGTTATGTTCTGAGTAATTCTGTTTACGGCAAACAGGAAGGCGAACGCGTGATTTACCAAGGGGTGACGAATGGGGATTTTGCGAGTGCTGGTCACCTGGCTGATTGGCAGCGTGAGGTGGCAGCCCGTGCTGTCGGTAATACACGCATCGTGTTCGCCATATCATGCGCATTTGCAGGACCGTTGGTAGAAATGGCCAATGAGTCTGGCGGCGGATTCCAGTTCACCGGCGAAACATCCAAGGGAAAGACAAGCACCATTATTGATCCAGCTGCCAGTGTATGGGGGCATCCTGACCGTTTCGCCAAGAAGTGGCGCACCACAACGAACGGGCTTGAAACCTTGTGCTTATCTCGCAATGATTCCACCCTGATTCTGGACGATCTTGGTCAATCTGATGCGAAGGAATGCGGGCAAGCTGCCTATCTTATCGCGAATGGTCAGGGCAAAGTAAGAATGCAAAAAGAAGGCGGTAATCGGCCGCTTCCAACCTGGAAAACGTTGATCTTGTCCTCTGGCGAGGTGGATATAGCACAACACATGGCTGAAGGCGGAAAAGTCGCCAAGGGTGGCCAGGTAATCCGCTTGCCAAGCATTCCTGCAGATGCCGGGGCAGGAATGTTTGCGATCGAACAATTGCACGATCAACCGGATGGACGGCATTTTTCGGATACCATGAAGGCGGTAACACGTGAGTATTACGGCGCCGCTGGTGAATCGTTTCTGAATCAATTAACAGATTCAACAACGCTTAAAGAAATCACTAACAGTGTTCGTGACGGTATTGCCGAGATTGTCAAACGAATGCCTATTCCTGATGGTGCAGCACCTGAAGTCGGGCGTGTCGCAGCCCGGTTTGCATTAGTTGCGTTTGCCGGGGAATTAGCAACAGAGTTTGGCATTACTGGCTGGGAAAAAGGTGAAGCGTTCAACGCAGCTATCCGATGTTTTCATGACTGGCTATCGGAATCTGGTAGCGCATTAGGCGCTGATAACAAGGCACTATTTGCTCAAGTGTCCGCTTTATTGCAAGCCCACGGTGCCAGGTTTCCGTCTTACAAAATTTCTACTGAAGATTTGCAGCGCATACACAACTGCGCTGGATTCAGCCACATTGAAGGCGAAAAAGTAACTTACTGGGTTCATTCAGGTGCATTCCGGAATGAGTTGTGCAAGGGATTTAATCCCGCGTCGGCCGCGAAAAGTTTGGTCAACGCAGGCTGGCTTGAACCGGGATCAGATCGTATTCAACAAAAAAAACGTATCGATGCGCATGGCAGCAAAGGTCTGAGGTTTTATGTGCTCACAGATAAAGCCCTGGGTAGTGATTTATGAGTGCTTCGGCATGGTTATTGGGTGCAATCCATACTGCAAAGCCAGGGCATGTTCCCACAGTTCCCAATACTGAAAATCACTCTTGGGTACAAGACAGAGATCAGAAATCCCTTATCAATAAAGGTGTTGCACGTCATGTTCCCACTGTTCCCAGTGTACCCAGGGAAATACAGCCACCCAGTGATCAATCAGCAGTTGTCGATATACAGCGTGAACGCAGACACGCGAAGGTGCTGAGTTTGTTGGAAGGACAGCGTTTTGCTTTATATGTAGATGACGACACAACCGACCCCGTTATCGCGACAGTCGGCATTCAAAACGTGGCCACTTTTGAACTGGCGATACCACAGCATTCCTACGATGGCATCGTACTGCTGGAACTGATCGAAAAATATTACGGAGAAAAGAATGCAAACATTTGAAAAAGACTCTAATGTAACTGCTATTGCAAACACAGCAACTAATACACCACAGAAAAACTACGCAGCCGTTCGCTTCAATGCCATGAAACATGGCATCCTGTCCAAGCAAGTGGTATTGCCTCATGAAGATGCAGAGGAATTCTCTGAGCTACTATCAAGCCTGGTTGAGGAGCATAAGCCTGCAGGACCAACTGAAATGCATCTGGTTGAAGAATTGGCTGGTATCATGTGGCGCACGCGCCGCGTACTGCTGGCTGAAGGCGCAAATATTAATCGCAGTTTACATAGTGTCATTAATAATAAATTACGCAGTCCGATCCAGGTTGCATTGCCGTGTAATCGTAATATCTTAAATGAAGATACCGACCTGCACGACCTTATGAAATCAACACCTGAGGATGCTCTTAAATACCAGCAAGAAGCCGAAGTTGACCTTGCCGCAACCAACAAAGCAGCGGCAATTCTCCGCAAAGGTGGATCAAAAGCTTATGAAAAAGCACAAAGTGCGCTGAGCCCTGAAAATCTTGATTTCTGGCATGATTGTATCGATGACAACGAATATCCAGATACAGCCGAGGGATTATCTCAATTCATACGGGAGATACTATGGCCCGATTGTGTACGCTCGGAATATGAAGCCAAATATACGTCAGCAATACAGGCACAAACCTTGGGTGAGGGCCTGCAAGCGGGGAAATTGGAAAGTTTAACGCGTTATGAAACACATCTGGACCGCAAATTCGAGCGCACCTTGGCTATGTTGCTGAAGATGAAAGAATTGCGTGGAAACAATAAATCATGAAATTTCTCGAGCAAATCTGTTTCGCAAAATGCGCTCTAACTAAATATCAACAAAATATTCCAAATAGATTTTAAGCGGCTAGTTATTTGATCTTTAATGGTGCGACGGGCTGATGAAAAGGCCCGTCGCATGCTCACTACAGGTAATATGTCTGTATTCTGCGCCTTTTATCTGTTGTGGTAAACATGATGCCACAACTAAATCCTCAAGAATTGATAAAGTAGATTGGTACAAAAGGACTATTGCGCCAATGCTAAGAACAGCATATAGTCATGGACTAGTAGTGCAAAACAGCAAATCATTAATGGCAGCCCGCTCATTTACTCACGGGATATTGCCGACTTCAAACAACTTTATCCCAAGGAGTTTACCGGCCTTACTTCTCTCTTCTTCCGGGTGATTAGTAGCACGTTCTAAGCAAACTAATTGTTTGCCAACATTTGATTGATATCGAATGTTGTGATCACGTGTTTACCTGATATTCAATCGCCTTCCGGCATTCGTTTAAAAATACTGGAAAAAAATTGGAGGAAGCCATGAAAAAATTATCTTTGCAGTCAGTTTGATTCTAGTTGCAACATCTCTAAATGCCGGCCCACCTATTCTGGTAGACCGTCAAACCGGCAAATATCTTGGAACGTTAAGTAATAACCGCTTTGACCCCGATTCCGTAGCTAATCCATACGGCCGCTACGGCAGCAGATATTCTCCAGATTCTATAAATAACCCGTACAGCAAGTACGGTTCGCGCTATAGCAATGATTCTGTCAATAATCCTTATGCCACTAACCCGCCAGTGATCATCCATCCTGACGAGCATGATTCTGGCTATTGAGCACAAGATAACGATTCTCAATCATTAAGGGTTATCTGTTTTTGACATAGGAGAAATTTCATGAAGGAGTGGATAGTTTCAGACTGTGGTAAACACTCATTTTGGCTTACCAGAATTGAAGTGCTGCCAAATGGAAACGAAGATTATATATGTGGCAATTGCGATGGACCGCTGGAAGACCATGTCGTCGGTTTATTTGAATCATCCAATGACTCACCTGGAGGCGTCGCATGCTCAATCTGTTACAAGTGTCATCAGCAGATCGGAGAGCATGAATTGCCGTCAAAAGAACTGAAAGAACAAATAGAGCTGTTGATGAATACTAAGGGCCGCGCATAAACAGGCTTAAAGTACAAACCGGCACAAAGGCTGTTGTTCAGAAGACTTTCTGTATTTCTTTTGAGATTTAGTACTATGTCTCTTAAATTCTGCAGCCGGTGCAAGATGAAACATATGAGAATTTTTTGTACGCTGTCAGGTTATTGAGAAATTTTTACCTTTACAACCAGAGCAAAACAAATAATCCGCCACAGGCTAAAAAACCGGGACTGGCAAGAAAAATAATCTTGCCTCAGGAATTACAGCGGGGAATATTTTATATAGCCGAACTCTTAAACCATCCTAATATTAATAAATTAAAATGTTACCGTGCTAAGATTACCGAGGTTAAAAGTAACTATGGAATTACGATAGTCCTGATTGTTTTTGCGCTGTTTATAACAGTCCCCTATAAACTTTTTAACCCTGCTCACCAATTTTAAACACAAGGGATATCTATTAAAAATGTTTTCTATTGAAATGTGCCGCATTCAATTTTCCTTAATCGCAACTGACACCATCAATCTGCCCAGCTACAAAGGTTCGACATTTCGTGGCGGATTTGGTCGCGCATTGAAAGCGATATCTCCAACCTGGTCCACCTATTTCTTTCAACCGCTAAATCAATATGATAGCCAAGATATTCCCAAACCGTTTGTATTATTACCGCCACTGGATCAACAGCAAATTTATCAAGCCAATGAAACATTCCATTGCGAAATTACCCTTTTCGCAGACGCAACCCGGCATGTTGCAATCGTTCAAGCAGCCATCGAATATCTGGGCAACAAATTAGGACTGGGTCGCAGTCAGGGCAAGTTCAAAATAGCTGATATCACCGAATCCAGCTTCAGCGGAACAAACCGCCATTCCCGCACCAATCTACAAACTCTTTCACTTGAGCTAAAAACCCGCTTAAGACTCAAATCAGCCAACCATCTGTGGAAGCAATCACTGCCACCGCCATTTTCATTGCTGATGGAGCGTTTGTTGGACAGACTAAAGGCCTTGCAGAAAAATTACAGCGACATTGCGATTGATGAACAAAAATGTAGCCAACTATTGCATCAAGCACATGAAATACAAACACTTCCTTCCAATGTTGAATGGAAAGACTGGAACCGTTATTCCAGTAGCCAGGAAGTATGGATGAAATTCGGCGGCTTGCTGGGAAAAATCTATTTTCAAGGAAACTTGCAACCGTTTCTGCCCTACTTGCAAATTGGCGAATGGTGCCACATTGGCGGAAAAAGCAGTTTTGGATTAGGGAAATATTTAATTGATTATGGAGAACCACATGAGAATACGCCAACCTGACATATCGCCACCTGAAACTGTTCCTGACTTTTCTTCTAGCAAGAGAAGTAAAATTTATAAGGTCGTAACCATTACCCCCATTTCTGGTGGCGGTGTGGAAACAGGCGTACCTGATCGAGATTTGCCTATCCGGGCAACTGCTATTCGCGGACAATTACGTTATTGGTGGCGGTTTCTAGTCAGCCATCGAAAAGAAAATCCTGTTAAAGACCATAAAAAACTGCTTGAACAAGAACGTGCGTTATGGGGAGGCATAGGGGATAAGAATAGGGGTTTTGCTAGCAAGTTAATTGTTAGAGTACGTAACGTACCAACGACAAGAACTGAACCTTGTTATAAGTACACGCCCAACGGCACAAAAGACAATGGAAAACCAAAATACAAAGAAGATTTTTTGCATAACATACCACCATATGCTTTATTTTCAGGAAAAGGCAAGAAACCATGTGACCGAAGCACGCCACCAAAACCTGAGGAAATACCTGTTGAGGTGATTTTAAACGGACTGAAGTTCACTTTCGAGGTGTCGTCATTAGGTGACAAATTAACCGATACAGAGTGGAACACGGTACTCGAAGCTGTTCGGTGGTGGGCGAATTTTGGTGGAATCGGTGCACGAACAAGACGTGGTTTAGGCTCAGTTGCAATTGAGGGCATTGAGCCATTGACAGATCAGGATGTTGAAGTATTTGGTTGCAAACTAAAAAAACTGGGTGAAACCAGCGATGCAGTCGAAGCTTGGAATAGATGTATCACAAAGCTACAGTCTTTTAGGCAAGGCAAAGACATCGGCAGACGTTCAGGGAGCGGAAAAAAATTAGGGCGCAGTTATTGGCCGGAAGCTGATTCAATTCGCCTGATTACAGGAAAAAATGCTAACGGCAAGCACCATCCAATTAACACATCAGGTACTTTCCCTCGCGCAGCATTTGGTTTACCCATTATCTTTGATTTTAATGTTCCCCCACCTGTAGGTGAACCACCTAAAACTGAATTATCCTCCGCATCGGAAAATTATGAACGTATGGCAAGCCCATTATTTTTAAAAGCGCAATACATTGGAGAAAAACGGTTCCTGCCCATAGCGTTGTGCTTACCAGCAAAACACTTACGCACATTAAAAGTACAACTAAAGTGTGTAGAAAGCTCCCATTCAGATTTACCGAAAACACTTGCTTGTGAAAATCAGGATGTCTGGTGGCCAAAAGACGAAGATCGTCAAAAAGATTTAGTGGCCGATATTAAACCCTTACGAAACAGGGGAAATGACGCATTGTCCGCCTTCATGCACTATTTTTCAGAGAATAATAGCTAATGACTAAACAATATCTCGTTGGCCTCTCAATTGGCCCGGTTCAGGATTTTATCGCGGCTGCCCGCCGTACTCGTGATTTATGGTTTGGATCGTTTGTATTATCAGAAATATCCAAAGCAGCAGCTTCGGCATTTAGAGAATCGGGGGCAATTTTGATATTCCCTCCCGCAAAAACGAACTTAACACCTGGTAGTGCTGCCAATGTGGGCAATAAAATACTAATAAAGGTCACTACGAATGATCCAAAAAAAATTTTGAAAATAGCTGAAACTGTAGCACGAAATCGTTGGAAAGAATTTGCCAACCAAGCTAAAAAGAATATTACTGTCGAAGAAACTATCTGGAAAGAACAAGTAAAAGATGTGCTGGAATTCTTTGGCGCCTGGGTTTATCTGGAAAAAGATGAGGATTATGGTGCCCCCACAGAGCAAGGTAAAGGCCGCAAGCGTTTGGATCAATTATTAAATGCGCGTAAAAATACACGTGAATTTAACGCTAATCCTGTACTCGGTGACTCAATCGCCAAATCATCATTGGACGGTCTACGTGAATCGGTTTTGTCCAGCCAGACCAAGTCATGGCAAAAACGTAAGCTGGGGTTAAGTGCGGGTGAAGAACTAGATTGTATCGGCGTGGTTAAACGTCTGGGAGGTGATACCGATCAATTTACACCGTTATCTCGTCTAGCTGTCGATCCTTGGTTAAGACACATAAAAAGCAACGAGATATCGCTGACTGCCATTACAAATACTTTAGACAAATTATTATCCACCAATCTTGGACTTGTGAGTCAAGTACGTGGGAATAATCATATTTATAACTTGTTACCTTATGACGGTCAATTGCTTTATGATTTTCGTCTTCAGACAGAGATCGCCAATCTTGATCAAATAGAAAAAGCTGCTGATGAGGAAACCAGAAAGAATATCGAACATGCAAAAAAGCATCTGGCGCATCTACAAGCTATCATTTCTAGCCCACCTTTCAATACGTTACCAAAGCCTAGTCCCTATATGGCCATCCTTGCCGCTGATGGTGACCGCATGGGGGAATTACTGGACAGCATGGATCGTATTGAAGATCACCAAATTATTTCAGCAAATCTAAGCGAGTTTGCTGCAACAGTCCCAGAAACAGTTCGAAAGTTTCACGGGCATTGTGTTTATGCGGGTGGCGATGACGTACTAGCACTGTTGCCGTTGGATACCGCCATACCCTGTGCCCATCAACTATCAGTTGAATTTAAAGCCACTTTGGCAAGCATAGAAAATATCGATGAAGACAGTGTGCCCACGTTAAGTGTTGGATTGGGCGTTTCCCATTTTTTAATTCCGATGGGGAAACAACTGGATCTCGCACGGCGTGCGGAGCAACTCGCTAAAAGCAGTAATAAACCAAGGGGGCAAAGTAAAAATGCCTTGGCAATCATGCTACAACCACGTTCCGGCGCGGTAATCAGCTTTCGTGAACGCTGGGACAACGAAATTCCACCCGATAAATTATTTAGCAAATGGATTAAAGCCCATAACAGTCAATTACTGCCGAGAGGGGTGGGCTATGCCTTACGTGAAGCATCTTTTGCACTTGAATGGTGTAAGGATTCTTCTGTTATCGAAAAAGAAACATCACGTATTTTAGAGCTGAAACGTAATTCCGACGGTTCGTTGATAGAAGATAGCCTAATCGCATTTATTTGTACGCGTGCAGCAAAAATCGGACTGGCACAAATAGCCAATGAACTGATAATCACGCGGCGTTTTGCGGCTAACTTTCAATTATCAAGTGAATCTATCTCAGGAGAAACTGCGTGAAAACTTACCTGATTTCTCCCAAAGCACCATTGATGTTTCGTGATGGGCGCGGTTTTGATGCCGATTCATCTATCGCAGAAACCCTGGCTTTTCCTCGGCCAAGTACGCTGGCGGGCGCAATACGAACCGCCTGGGCGGAGAGCCAGAATAATTTTAATTATCATGTACAGGGTAAAACGCTACTTGATAAAATGGTTCAGGGCCCGTTACTGACTGAGATCAGCTCATCCGAACGAAAAATCTTGTTACCGACTCCAGCGGATTCAATATGTCTTGCAGATGACCAAGGAAACAAAATGATCTATCGTTTGAAACCGGCTGAAATAAATCAGGACAATGAAGGTACCAACCTGCCGAACGATGACTTGATGCCGGTTTTCTTACCAAGTGAAATCAATCAGAAACCGGCAAACAATGCACCTGCATTTTGGTATCTTGAACAATTTATCGACTGGCTCGCCGATGACCATTCCGACGCACCTTTGCCTGCTGAACCACAGGGCGTTGCCGCCTTGCCAATCGAAGTAAGAACGCATGTGTCCATTGACCCTGGAACATACACAAACAAAGCCTCCCATTTATATCAAACAGCAGGTATTGATTTCTCGCAAGGCCAATTACATGATGATAAAGATGAAAATATATTAGTCAAACAGCTTGGCTGGGAGAAGTGTCATTACGGTCTATTAATGCAATTTTCAGACAAGATACCCGACGGTCTCCGCACCATTGGCGGTGAAGCACGCTTGGGGCAAATTAACATGGTTGATGGTTGTTGGCCAAAATTACCGAAAGAACTGAAAAAGAAACTGGCTGATACAACTTTATTTCGCATGCATTTAGTCACTCCAGCTATTTTCACCAATGGTTACTTGCCAGGTTTTATAGACAAAGCAACCTTGCACGGAAAATTGGATGATCTTGATGTAATTTTGCGTGCTGCAGCCCTACCCCGTTGGCAAGCCGGCACCAGTTGGAACATGCTAAAAGGGAAAACAGGAAAAGGCATGCGCCGCGTACAACGATTAGTACCAGCTGGTTCCGTGTACTGGTTTGAAATTAAAAATGGCGATGCCAAACAATTGGCTAATTATTGGCTGACTTCTATTAGTGATGAGCGAAAAAATGATGGTTACGGTCTAGTCGTACCCGGTATTTGGACAAAATAAATGGAGACAACATGAAACAAACAGGCTATCACCTGCATACGATAAGCGCATTACATGTCGGGACTGGTCAAGGCAGCGGCATCATTGATTTACCAATTGCGCGTGGAAAAGCCAGTAATCTGCCACAAATACCAGGTTCAACAATCAAAGGTGTGTTGCGCGATGAATTAACCCATGACGAGTCAAGTGGACTAACCCCTGACGATTTGTTGGCATTATTTGGTCCAGAAACTGGACAAACCGCCTCGGAGTATGCCGGAGCCCTTGCCGTAGGTGATGCGCATCTACTGTGCTTGCCGATTCGTTCCTGGTATGGAACCTTTGCTTGGGCAACCTGCCCCATGATTCTGCATCGTTATCGACGCGACCTGCAAAGCAGCCACAGTATTCCCACTCCTGCTGAAGATGCAGTTTTGCATTGTAGAGATACTCAACTAAAAGATCATGAAAAAGTGTATCTTGAAGACCTGGATTTAAACGCAGTACACTGTGTAGAGATTGACAGCTGGGCAGGGATTATCGCTTCGGCAGTCTTTAACGATGCTAAATGGCACACACTGTTTAAAGAACGTTTTATTGTCCTGCCTGACAATCTGTTCGACTTTCTGGCTGAAACCGCCACAGAAATTCGCTCCCGAATCCGTATTGAAGAAGGGACGCGCACCGTCCAAACCGGTGCGCTTTGGCACGAAGAATATTTGCCTGCTGAAACCTTGTTATGGGGATGTGTTGCTTGTGATCGCGCAAAAAAACCGGGATACGTAAAAGATAACAAACAAATGCTGGCGTTATTACCGGCCACTAAATATCTGCAAATTGGTAGCAACGCAAGTGTTGGTGCCGGTCAGGTCAATTGGAGTATGAAGGTACAACCACAGGCAGACGAAACATGAAAACTCGCGCACAACAATATTCACAGCAGGTCTATCAGCAAATTGCCGAATTGGATTTTGCTGATAAAAAGCAGGAGAAGCTATACGGCAGCATTTGCCATCAGTTCCCGATTATGGTGTTACGTGCAGGTTTGGCACAATCCGTCGCATTTCTTTGGATTAAAGCAGAAAGTGGTAAACCTGCCTATGAAAAATTCATGCAACATTTAAGTACCATCACAGGATTTGAAGGTGAAACACGCGAAGTCTTCCAGCAACGTATACACCGAATGCCAATTGACGAATATCGGCGCACGACCCATATCATTCTGAATGCGTGTATTTGGTATAAACGTTTTGCAGAAAGCTTACTCAATGTCCAATCAGGAGAAGGTACTGACCATGACTGAAATCACCTTTCGCAGAGCTGAATACAAAGCAAGTCTGGAAAACTGCCACCACCCAGGATTAATGCTGGAACGCGGTTTTGAAAAATGGAAAACTTCAAACAAACAGTACAATGAACAAAAAAAAGAATTCTATAATCAATTGGTTAAATTAGAACACAACAAATTATATGAATCAGCTTTTTGTCGCTGGAAAGACTATCTCGACCAAACCAACTGCAAGAATTGGAAAGGTGAAGTGGATGGTAGACTTTATCTGGGGCTGGGTGAAGCCAACCCATTGGAATCATCGGTAACACTGCACCATACTTATGGCGTTCCGTTTATACCCGGCTCAGCAATCAAGGGCGTATTACACCATGCCTTGCTGAGACATTATGCAAAATCATATGATAAAACAAAAAAGAAATTCATTCTTGAAGACAAAGCGTTAAATATTATCAATGTACTTTTTGGCCGCGATCCAGACACAACTAATCCCCATGATATCGGAGATGCTGGTTATGTATCTTTTAACGATGCTTGGTGGATCCCTGGAAATTTAAAGCCATTGGCAAAAGAAATCGTCACTGTTCACCATCAAGAATACTACGCTAACAAACAGCCGGCAACAGACTTCGACTCCCCAAATCCGAATCAACATGTAGCCATTCAAGGTGAATTTTTGTTTTCTGTGCAAGGCGAATCATGCTGGTCAGATTTTGCTATCATACTATTGCAACAAACCCTGCAAAATACCGGTATTGGTGCAAAAATATCCAGTGGATATGGTTTTTTTAAAGCCGGCACACCAGTTCAAGAAGAAATAAAAGAAATCTGGCCCAATGCACAACTAACTCGTCATACGAAAACAGGCAAAGGAATGGTAGTTGAAGCGATATACGATGGCAAAAAAGCCGACCAAAAATGGGAAATACTGAAGAACTCTATTGATAATCTGTCTGCGGCAAGTCTAAATAGATTAAAAAATAGGTCATTAGAGCATTCAATAAGTGTCGAAAAAATAGGTAATGGTTATCTCATACTTGGTCTGATTTTTGAAGAATAATTGATGAATAAATTTTTTGCTTATTTTAAGTATGCATTGGAAAACAGGAAGATACTTATTTTTCCTTTTATTTTCTTTATCATATTTATAATCTATGAGTACCAAACAAGCGGGCAATTGTTGGATCTCCTGGAGAAGAGTTGGAATGGGGATGTTGGCCCTTTAGTAGGATTTGCTACGCTATTTGTTGCAACAGCTGTTTGGGTAGCGGAATTGACCGAGGAGTGGCGCAACCGGCTACCTAAAAGATTAACTGTAAATTTCGTTTATTGGCATAAAGATGAATTAAAAACAGTCATGAGATGTGAGCAAGCTTACCTATCAGATGTCGCTGATATTAGAGCTTTAGGTCAACAGATTGGAGGCCAACTCGCCAAGAATCAATATCTACACTTTCGCGCTCCTCATGTCATTCAACTTGAAGGAAAAATTGAGCATTCAAAGATTTTTCGTGGTCATTATGATTCACAAACAGGAAATATTAAATATTCTCAAATCGGATATTTTCATCATTTTACAGTTCAGTTTACCTTGACCGAATTGCCTGATAAACTCAAGGAGTTATTGTCCGAATCGAAATACAAATGCTGGACTTATCCTTTCGCTGAAGAAAACATAACAATAAAAAAACATGTCAACCTCAATCACCATTAACCTTGCCAGTTTTTACAACAATACTGCCAAGCTCGAACAACTCGATAACTACAAACGAAAGGCGATTGAACAAGCCGGCGAAGGTGAAGACATTATCCTAACGGGCGCCGCACCCGTTTGGCTTTATCTGGCAATCGCACATGCCTTACATGGCAAAGCAAAAAAACTGATCTACGATTCTCCGGTAACAGGTGAAATTGTCATTTTTGACCATAGCCCATTTTGACTATATTAAACTCAGCTTTGCCAGGTAACTAAACAAAGTTGGATTTGTCATGCATATGTCTTGTTTTGATGATATTGTCTCACCCAGAACTCTATATAAAGCATGGGAAAAAGTCGTGAAAAACCAAGGGTGCGCAGGCATTGATGGTGTCAATATAAGCACCTTCTCAGCCAACCTACATACCAACCTTGAAACACTTGCCAACGAGGTCAAATACAATACCTATCGCCCACATCCCCTGTTGGAAGTAGAAATAAACAAAAAATTAATCGGTACACGTTCCTTATTAATTCCTGTCATTCGGGACCGCGTGATACAAACCGCTGCGGCCATCGTGTTAACACCATTATTTGAAGCCGAGTTTGAAGATGCAAGCTATGCTTACCGCAAGGGGCGCTCGGTTAATCAGGCAATCACCCGTATTGAACAACTGCGCAACCAAGGTTATCAGTGGGTTGTTGATGCAGATATTCAGACTTTCTTTGACCAAGTGGATCACAAGCTGTTAATGCGGCAGGTACAACAACTGATTAAAGATAGAGATATTCTACGCCTGATCCGCTTATGGCTGACAATGACGGTTGTTGATGGTGATATGCGTTTTAGATTAACAAAGGGGATTCCACAAGGCTCCCCAATATCACCGATACTGGCCAATCTTTACCTGGATCAACTGGATGAGGTATTGCTCGACAAAAAGTATCGTCTAATCCGTTATGCCGATGATTTCGTTATTTTATGCAAATCCCAGAAACAGGCCGAGCAGGCCTTGCAACTGACTGGAGAAGTCCTAAAACAACTGCGCTTGTGTTTTAATCAACGCAAGACGGGCATCACCCATTTCAATCGTGGTTTTCGTTTTCTCGGTGTAGAGTTTATCCGCTCTCTGGCTTTCAAAAGTAAAAATTCAGAAGCAGAGGAGCCTGCCACACACATCATCAAGCCTGACTTGGCAATTCAACCACCGGAGCCTGACTATAAAGAGGTTGATCACGAAACACTCACAGAAATGCAATTGGCTTTTCTGCAAGCTGGTATTAAGCCCGGACAGTTTGTGCAGAAATCCGCATCCCTTTCATCTCAACCATCCGAATCTGCCGAACCGGAAGCGCTCGAACCACCGCAACTGGATGACGCAACTAGTAGCTACGACTCACGCCTGAAAACGCTTTATATTCTGCGCCACGGTTGCGTACTTGGTAAAGAATCGGAGCGGTTTGTTATCCGTGATCGAGACGGACCGCAGCAGGAAATTCCGGCTATTCATGTTGACCAAATTATGGTTTTCGGTAACGCGCAAATTACCACTCAGGCCATGCAATTCAGCCTTCAAAAACATATTCCAATATTCCTACTATCTGGAAAAGGACGTTACTATGGTGTGATAGATTCGTTTAATACAGAACCAGTTCTATTGCATCGTGAACAATTTTTTCAGGCTGGTAACAATGAATTTTGTTTAAAATTATCCATCGCAATTGTGCATGGCAAGTTGGCTAACAGTCGCGTAATTTTGCGCCGCTTTTCGCGTTACCATAATGCGCCTGCACTAACGCAGGCAGCAACACAGCTAACCGGAATAATGAAACAAGTCAGCAATGCAGATCAGCTTGACCAACTGCGCGGCTATGAAGGCAATGCTGCGCGCATCTATTTTCAGGCGTTTTCTACCGCACTGGCGCCACACTGGCAATTTTATAAACGCAATAAACAGCCAACCACAGATCCTGTTAATGCCATGCTTTCCTATGGTTACACATTATTATTTTATAACATATATACCTTATTACGTGCTCGCGGACTCAATCCACAGGTTGGTTATCTGCATCCTCTTCGCCAAGGACATCCGGCGTTAGCCTCAGATATGATGGAAGAATTTCGCGCTATTATTGTGGACAGCGTGGTTTTCAATATTGCACTTAATAATAAGCTCAAACCGGATGATTTCACCCTGCCACAGAACAGTAACGAGGCATGTTTGCTAAAGAAAGAAGCACGCAAGTTTTTTATCCGTCAGTTAGAAGCCAAGCTTAATTACCGACTTCATCATCCGGTAAACGGGCTGCAATTGGATTACCGACGTTGTATTGAGCACCAGGTTAACCATCTGGTTGCCGTTATCCGCCAAAGTATACCCGACTATCAGCCAATGGTACTACGATGAAAGTTGACTCAGATGCCAACCTGACCCGTAAACGACGCTGGATGATTGCATATGATGTATCTGATCATCGTCAACGCCGTCTCATCCATACAATTTTAAAGGACCATGGACAACGGGTACAATTCAGCGTTTTTGAATGTGTACTAAGCAAACAACAACTGCAAAATCTGCGCGGCCAATTGCGCGAAGCCATGGCCGACGTCGATAGTATCCGCTGGTATCCGTTATGCCGCTGGTGCGAATCACGTATTGACTGGATTGGTCAGGGTCAGGCGCCTCAATTCGATAAATTTTATTTGTTATGAGTCGACTATATATTGTTTGTTTTGACGTGTCAGACCAGCACCGCCTGCGTGCTGTTTCCAGAACGCTGGAAGATTTTGGTACACGTGTTCAACACAGCGTTTTCGAGTGCTACTTGGATGAAAAGAATCATCGCAATTTACAAGAAAAAATAGCCGCCTTGATTGATCTTGAAGCCGATCATGTTCGTTATTACCTGATCTGCCCAAAAGACCAAAGCGGAATACTTCTTGACGGCAACAGTCAACCAAGTTCGAACAATAGCTACCATTTGGTGTAACCCGACATGGTTAGAATTCTGCATTGCCTTAAAGCCGACAAAGAACTAAAATTATTTCCGGAAGAAAGTTTAGCGCATGGCGTCTGACATCGGCTTCGATTAAAAGTGTTACCAGGATTTTGATAACTCACTAAGATATTGAAGGTTTCTGCAGACATAAGTCATGAGTGCGCAGTTCATTGATTCTAAATTAAAAAAGACTGACATTAGCAGTAATTAATGAATAGCGATATGACAAAATGAACAACGCACCGCAAACGACTATTTTTGATTATTAAATTCAAAGAATTGAAATGATAGAGCTGTATTGACCGGACTTTATGAACGGGATGAAAACCTATACATCTTAATCACCTCCATGTGAAATAAAGCTGTATTGACCGGACTTTATGAACGGGATGAAAACAGCCTTGATCACGTCCTCAAGTGCGTCAGCAACTTGAGCTGTATTGACCGGACTTTATGAACGGGATGAAAACTATAGTAATTATTTTACCATCATCAGAGCTAAACGCTGTATTGACCGGACTTTATGAACGGGATGAAAACCCTTTTTTAAGCCGTCTTTGCAGTTTTTACACCGCTGTATTGACCGGACTTTATGAACGGGATGAAAACAACATTGGCTTTCACCCTTTGGTTATTTTGTGCTATGCTGTATTGACCGGACTTTATGAACGGGATGAAAACTTTGATTTCAGCTTTCATCTCATACAGTCAGTTTTGCTGTATTGACCGGACTTTATGAACGGGATGAAAACTTGCCACAACCAACTAACATAAGGCAAGATACAAGCTGTATTGACCGGACTTTATGAACGGGATGAAAACCCAGGCTGAATATTTTTCAATCCGAGGACACTTAGGCTGTATTGACCGGACTTTATGAACGGGATGAAAACATTTTTTTCCTAAGCTTATATACCGCCAGATTTTGCTGTATTGACCGGACTTTATGAACGGGATGAAAACTAACCGTATTCATCTGTAACAGTCACTGGTGAGATGCTGTATTGACCGGACTTTATGAACGGGATGAATAAAAAAACGATAACTCTATGATAGGTAGATGATATTCTTTTGACAGATCATAATGCACTGAATGGTGGATTAGCCCCCCCCCAAACTCAAGAGTTCTTTCTTTTCCTAGCCCATAATCACATAATTCAATGAACTAAATATTTTGCGTTCTATGTAATTCGCGTCAGATCAAAAAGTTTAAATTGAACTCTCAACAGCAAGATAAACCTTCCCAGTCAATACCTGATTACGGAAAAATAATTATCTTGAATCAAACATGGCAACCTGAAAAGTAAACAGGGATGAAACTCACGGCGCTTTACGGGAACTAATTCACACTCATAAACACCAATAATTAGTTTATCGAAAGTTCGGCAAGAAACATCACAATGGGGCAACTTTTGGGGCAACAAGTCGATGCTTAAATATAAGTTTACTGAATAATCAAGTTATTATAATTATTATTCGGTAGCCGCCGTCTCTTCCGGTCTAGCTCAGACCGCTCTAGACCAACTAAGACCCAGGTAAAACAGGGTCTTAGGCCCGGTCCACCAAAACACCCATTAGTCTCCATTGGTCCTCATCGGCCTCAGTTGTGGCACAAATTTGACACAAATTTGCCACAAGTCATCCAGGCGGATGAACTGACCGCTAAATTTGGCACCCAGGATTGCCGGCAATTAAGACGGCACATTTTCAGCGACCTCTCCCCTATTGCCGGAGATTTAGCAGCCCATTATGTCAAGACAGCGGAACGCGCCAATTACGAGCAGGCAAACCATAACCTTCAGGATATTCACGAACAACTACGCATTGAAGACTTAAATTTATGCGCTGACCATGAAGAATTACGCGCTGCCGCCAAACGCTATGCGCAAAAATGTTATATAGCCCGGCAACGCGCAAAAACCAACGCAGCAGCTTATCAAGCCGCCCTTAGAATTGTTGATCACTACCAGGTCAAACGGCCCACACTCAAAGGCAACAACTGGGAACCTGCCTTAAACCGCATGTGTTGCCGACATTGGTGGCACCGCAGAATTCAGATATTACGCTTGCGCAAGATTGAAACTATTGCCCGGAATATCGACCTGGTCAACCGCTACAAAGGCACCTATGCCAGCGACTACACCATCCACGTTAAACGCAAACAAAAGGCAACAAACCGCCTTTATTTGTCATCAACCTACATCTGCAACGAAAACGGCGAATCTTTCTCCTTACAAAACCTGGCGGATCGTTCCGTCTCCAATCCAGCCATTCGCCGCGCAGAATTGATGGTGCGCGTGAAAGGTTTCGAAATAGTGGCGGATCATCTGGGCCATGTCGGTGAATTCTTCACCATTACCACCCCTTCACGCATGCATGCCTGTTTGCACAATGGTAAAGCCAACCCGCGCCATGATGGCACAACCGTTTTACAAGCCCATGAATACCTCACCCACATATGGGCTTTGATACGCGCTGAATTGCACCGTCAAGGCATCAAGCCCTATGGCTTTCGTGTGGTTGAACCGCACCATGACGGCACCCCACACTGGCATTTATTATTATTCATGCCAAACAACCACCACGAAACGGTGCGTGAAGTATTACGCCATTACGCGCTGCTGGACAGTGGTGATGAACCCGGCGCCCTAAAACACCGCTTCAAGGCAGAAACCATTGATCCAAACAAAGGCTCAGCCGTGGGCTATATCGCCAAATACATTGCCAAGAATATTGACGGCCATGCGCTTGATCAGGATCTTTACGGCAATGATGCGGTACTCGCTGCTGAACGTATCACCGCCTGGGCCAATACCTGGGGCATACGTCAGTTCCAGCAAATTGGCGGTCCCAGCGTCACCGTCTGGCGGCAATTACGCAAACTGGAAAAAACCCCTAATCAAAAGCTGGAAGCCATTCGACAATCCGCAACCGCCAGTGACTGGGCGGCTTTCATGCTGGCAATGGGCGATCCTGCAACACCGCGCCATTCTCAAGCAATCAAACCGCTATATGAACACAGCCAGCAATGTAACCCGGCAACTGGCGAAACATTTCCAGTGTACATCGGACGCTACCGCGACACGATGCCGCTGCGGGTATCCGGCATTATCTGGCAAGGCGTGAGTTATGGCACCCGCAAGCACGTTTGGACGCTTTTCAAGCAAGACAGCGAGGACATGACATCACGGAGCGAGGCGCGAGCCGCGCGCTCGTCATGTCATGCCGCAGCTGTTTCTCTTGGACCTGTATCAATAACTGTACCAACAACAGTACATCATCAGGAATCAGTCTATGAACACAGCAATAGACACTAAAGAATCACAGGTAAAAAACACCATGAACGAATTCAATCTTGAAGAAGCGGTTTCTTTAATCTACCAGCTCGCCGTACTAAAGAAAGATGAAAAAGCGCCAGGTGAAAAATACGACATTACCCAGATCGGCCATATCTGCGGCGTACTGACACTCAACGACCAGATCGAAGTTGTCATCAAGTTTCACGATGACATGCGCCAATTCACCAAAGCCGAATTCTATGCAAAGGTGAAACTATTAGATAAGCAGGACAAATGACCCATTGACCGCCACAGTCAATAGTTTACTATCGCAACCAATATCAACTGCGAGAGTTACTATTTACTATGACAGACAACCTAAAAAAATTACTGGTTCTGGATGAAGCAGCAGAACAAACGATTTTACAACAGATGAAAGAATTCCGCGGGATCGGTACGACTCTAGAAAGTGCGCTCGGGGCATTAATCATTGGCCAATATTTTGGCTGGCGCGTACTTAAGTTAATGCATAACCCTGCGACTTACCGCCGTTACGAAAAGACATTAGGCATCGAGTTCAAAAACATCTGCCCGGAAATCACCGAACTGGGCAAGAAAAAAAGTATCGGCTACGCCATCACTGAAAAACTTGGCAGTTTCTGGGCAGTGGTCATGGGCAGACGTAAAGTACCGGAAAAAGGCATGATCGCCAACAAGGAAGAAGTCGAGCAAGCGGTTGATCAAGTGGAAAAAGTAGATGGGGAGGCAAAAAAATGATTCACGCCGATCTCGTCACCATTGAAAAATTTGCAGAACTGACCGGTCTTTCTTGTGAAGCCATCCGCCAATATAAAAAGAAAGGACAATGGCGAGAAAAAATACACTGGATAAAAGCGCCCAACGGCAGAATCTTCATCAAAATAAAAGCGGCCTACGCATGGATAGAAGGCAAAGAGGCATAACCATTCGTGGCAATAGTTTACAACTGGCGTTTACCTATCAAGGTATCCGCTGCCGCGAATCGTTACCGATACCGCCCACTAAAACCGCGTTAAAGGAAATAGAACTCAAACTGCAAGCGATCCGGTACGAAATTAAAACCGGCACGTTCGATTATTTAAAACATTTTCCGCACAGCAAAAAAGCCCGCGAATTTCGCAAAACCCGCCCGGATCGTTACACCATCGGCGAAGGGCTAGAAAACTGGCTGAAACTCGCCCAAACAAAATGCCAACACAGCACGATCAGAGATTATACCAGCGCGATATATCACCACTTGATACCAACATTTGGCGATATGACAATTACCGAACTAACCGCCTCGATGGTCAAAGAATGGCTGGCGGAGCTTCCCTGCACTAACAAACGTAAAAACAACATTCTGATACCGCTACGCCAGCTATATGACGACTTGTATCATGATGAAATCATCGACAAAAATCCACTGTTGCGCGTAAAAAATCTGTCCATTGATACACGGGAACCTGAACCATTTACACCCGAAGAAGTCAGTAAAATTCTAATGCAACTGCATGGCCAGGAAAAGAACCTGATTCAATTTGCTTTCTGGTCGGGACTGCGCACCTCTGAACTGATCGCCTTGCGCTGGCAAGATGTCGATCTGGAACAAAACCGGCTATACGTTCGCATTGCCAAAGTACGCGGCCATTTGAAAGGCACCAAAACAAAATCGGGATCACGCGAAATCACACTTCAACCCCAAGCCAGAGAAGCCCTACTCAATCAACAAACATTCACCGGCAAACAAAACAATAGCGTCTTCCATGACCCCCGCACCAACCAACCCTGGAAAGATGACCAGGCAATCCGTAAAACCGTCTGGACACCGGCACTGAAAAAAGCCGGCATCAAATACCGTAATCCCTACCAAACTCGCCATACCTTTGCATCCACATTACTTTCAAGAGGTAACAAACCTCTATGGGTAGCACAACAAATGGGACATAAGGATTGGGGACAGATTAGAAAAGTCTATGGTCGGTGGCTCCTCGTTTTGGTTTATTTCCTTACTTACCAGAGCGGTTTCAAATCTGTCGGGACTCCATCGAATTTTGAGTTGCACGCCGCATAGCAGATGTTATATTGTCGGGCAGTATTGAATGGCACAAGTGCGCTCAGGAGTTTTTGGTGCACTGAAATCCCACTAATGAATTTTCCTTGGAGGTTGAGCGATGAACAGACAACGTGCATTGGAACTGCTGACCCGCAGCAAGCCGGAGGTGCAGGCCCGTTTCGGTGTAACCCGGCTAGCCCTGTTCGGCTCCACCGCTCGCGGTACGGCAAGCAGCGGCAGCGATGTCGATGTGCTGGTGGCCTTTGACGGCCCGGCCACCTCGAAGCGTTATTTCGGCGTGCAGTTCTATCTGGAGGACCTGCTTGGTTGCCCGGTCGACCTGGTCACCGAAAAGGCCCTGCGGCCAAAGCTGCGCCCCTATATTGAACAGAAACGGATCAATGTCTGATGCCAGAATCACATAGTCCCTGGAACCTGGCGGGTGGGGAAAAAGTGCTTTTCGTGGCATTGCCGCACGAGCCAGCTTCGGCGGCGGGAAAGTTGCAGGAGATATTTCAAATCAACGGTGTCCGGTGTCATGTTGATCAAAGGCTAACGTATTCGATACGAAGCGGCACATAATACCGGAGAAAGTCCTGCAAACAGCATTGAATGAAAAATGCTCCAGTGGTAATTGAATGGCTCTATAAGCGCGACAG
>BQJA01000044.1 GCA_021604405.1 Nitrosomonas sp.
TAAAGATTCCTGAAAATATGAGCAATCTTGCCCGGAGCTAATGCAAATAACGATGCATAGCAGATACTTCACTTTCTGAGATTGGGATAAATCAGCGTGTTAATATGTTCTTTCATTAATTTGGCCGTTTCTGCCAGCACATTCATTTCCTGCCGGTTAAGTTCCGGGTACAGGTGGCGAATAATTCCAGTGCGACCAACGACCACAGGTATGCTGAAACAATTGTCTTCGATACCGTTCCATTCTGTAAAATAAGTACTCAGCGGCATAGTCCTGTGATCATCGTATACGATAGTTTTTATCACTTCACAGGCAGCTGTCGCAATTGCGTAATTGGTGTACCCTTTTAAGTTGTAAACATCAAATCCGGCATGATTGACTTCCTGGAAAATTCGGCGATGTGCTGCATTGTCTGCAATCCGTTCGCTGCCTGCAAAAGCATTGCTGAAAACAGGAAACTGGCCCGGCCCATGTTCGCCAAGAATATAAGCGCGGAGATCGTCAGGATGTATATGTTCTTCAGCAGATAACAGTACCCTAAAACGTGCCGAGTCGACCAATGTACCAATCCCTATAATCCTGGATGGTGGCAATTCGGCTAATTGTGCGGCAAGGTAAGTCAGTACGTCGACAGGATTGGTGATAATGATCAAAATAGCATTGGGATTTTTTTGTGCCAGTGATGGAATCATTTCCCGGAATAATGCGACATTAGCCGGACCCAGCGCCATCCGATTAGTCATCTTCCCTGTTACTTGCACAGAGGCCGTAACCACCAATATGTCACACTCAATCACACCGTCGATGGTACTGCTTTCAATAACCATTGGTCGTTCACAAAACGACAGGGAATGTTGCAAATCCAGCGCATCCCCTTGCGCTTTTGTTATATTCCGGCCCGCCAACACCAGATGACTACCCAATCCTTTTAATACCATTGCATATGCAAGCGACGAACCAACATGCCCCGTCCCGATGATGGCAATTTTCATTCTGAATATACCTTATTGAGGGTTAACTTACATTGAATTTTGCAAGGGCATGCAGACCCGCACCCATGTTTCAGATTTGCATATAAACTGTACGCTGATATGGAATACTAAGAAAAAACGAAAATAAATGGCTTCAAGACACTGATTATAGCTTGATCGTCAACCTCGCTATCGATATTATTGCTCAATATCAATCGGCCTGTTGCTCAGGAAAACTCAACCAGGCCAGCCCGTACAGCGATAAGGCAAGCACAATCACCGCATTAAATCCAACGGCAATGGCGAGTATTGTTGCCAATACCGCACTCACAACTGAAGCACACCCATTTACTCCCCAGGCCCAGGGAATCAGATTGGGCGCGATATCACCCAACTTTGCCAGCGCTAATGGAAATGGCATTCCCATAAAAAAAGCCAGAGGCGCAATCATGGTTAACGTCAGGGGAATTTTTGCCGTAATCGATAAGGATTGGAACTGTGCAAACAGGGTACCGATAAACAGCATATACAGTAACCCTAAAACCACAATTCCTAATACTGAAACCGTGATTGCATGGCGATAGTAACCGCGCATCACCAGCCGCCAGGAGAACCCGCTACCCAGTCCGGCAAAAATCAGAAAAGCAGTCAACACCAAGGCTACCGCATATAAGGGATGGTGCAGAAACAGAATAAACTTCTGGATAAATGCGATTTCGATAAACAGAAATGCCAGGCCGATCGATAAAAAATACAATACCACCCGACTGTTACTGACAGAACTGGATAACCGCTTTTCCTTTGATGTTACAAACAGTGGCAATAAAATTAATATTACACTGGCAATCAGCGCCTGCACAAGGGTGGCAATCAACACCAGATAGCCGCCTTCGAGGAGGGGCAAACCGCCTTTTTCCCGCAATGAAAAAATCTCAGGCAAAACAGACCACTTGAAAAAGTGAAAAAAATATGGGCGGTCGTCGGTGGCGGGTTGCAGCGAAAACTTATAACGATCGAGAAAATCCGCTCGCTCATCACTCAATATCGCCGCAGCAGCCTGGTAGAAATAAGGTTCCGCCAACCGGTTGTAATGATTGACTTCACCGGACTGAATACCTGGATACCAGGCAATATCAAAGGAGCGATCGGTTGCGAATTTTTTTAGTGCGGCAGTTTCAGTGGCCGTAACCGTACCGTTCTTTATCAATAATGTTCCAGTTTGCCAACTGCGCAAAAACAGTAACTGCCACTCGGGATTTTCTACACCACTATTTTTCAAAGCATCAACCGCAGTGGCAAACAGCTTAAGTGTGTCGCGCGGCGGGAGTTTAATCCAGCGCGTGATTGCCAGATACCCGCCAGGCTGAAGTTTTTTCAACATATCCTGCAACGCTTCGACGGTGTAGAGATAACTTTCATTCAATGCATACAAGCCCGCCGAAGATGCCGCAAACGAATCAAGCAAAGCGACCTCAATCAGATCGTACTGCACGCTGGCATCAGCGACAAACCCGCGTGCTTCACCTTCGTACAGGCGAATATTCTTATTGCCCAGTAAATCACCCGTAAAATCTGCATAATCGTTACGCAATAGTTGAATTAGCTGCGGATTCAGTTCAACCGCATCGATCTTAGGTACTGCATGATAACGTGCCTGCAAAATACTGCTGCCGCCTCCAGCGCCTAAAACCAGCACATGCGCAGGCTGAAAAAGATGATAAGGCGCTGCTGAGGTGATTTGATCCAGATACGCATAATCTGCTGAATTCCCGGTTTCGCGCGTGATCGCCGTCATACCGCCGCCGTCGGTAAAAACACCGATTTGCGCCGGTGGCTCGTTACTTGCATTCAGACTCAGTCCCGGCGCGTGCCGCAGTGGAATAATATGACTATGCAGTACCGATAATAAACCCAGCGGGCTGGAATACTCGCCGGCAATCTCCGTCCCGCTGATACGCAGCATTTGGCTTAATTCTTTATAAGGCGACAGTTGCAACTCACTGCGCATATCTAACATGATCAACCCTGCACTGCTCATCGCCAGTACGGCAAACACCCAGTTTCGTCCCGTTACTTTTAATTCCCATGCCGCCACAGCCGTCGCTAGCAGTCCAATACAACCAATCACTGCCAGTGCCTGCAATGGCATGGCGACAAATAATAAAGCGACGACACTCAAACTCCCCAGCCCAGCGCCAAACAAATCAAATGCATAAATGCGGGCAACACGGTCATGAAAATAACTCAGTGTCATTGCAATTGCGTTTGCCGCAAAGAAAAAAGGCAGCGTAAGCAGTAAAAAAATAACGAGCAAACGCACGGGCTGCTGGCTGTCCCAGAGAATTTCATCGGGATTGAAGGGTACGGATTGCGCCAACAAGAAACAAACCACGCTGCTAACCGCAAACAGCCCGACATTTAACAAAAAGACGCTTGAAAAATGCCTGAACAAAGATTTCTGTAGTATGGATACAAACGTGCCGCTTGCACCAAAGCCCAGCAATGCCAGACTGATGATCATGTAAGCAAAATGATGCCACTGAATAATAGAAAACAAGCGCATGAGCAAAATTTCATACGCCAGCATCGCTGCAGATAACAACCCGATCGAAAAAAACGGCGGATGTAATTTCATCTGGCTGGATTAGTGTCTTCCAGTCAGCGGCACAAACGCAACCGGCAGCAACTGCCGCGTACTGATCTCGCCACTTGCAGATTTTTGTACCAATAACAATTCCTGCACCATAAAACGAGAACCAACAGGAATCAGCATGCGCCCGCCTGGTTTAAGCTGTTTGATTAATGGTGGCGGAATATGGCTGGCTGCTGCAGTTACCATAATCGCATCAAAAGGCGCCTCCTCTGGCCAGCCGTAATAACCGTCAGCAATTTTCAATTCAATATTTTCATAACCTAAGCGCTGCAATCGTTGTTTCGCTTGCCTACCCAGTGGCTCGATAATTTCAATGCTGTAGGCTTTATCCACCAACGTTGCCAATACCGCGATCTGATAGCCCGAACCAGTACCAATCTCCAGAACACGATCACTTTTACCAACCTGTAGCAGATTGGTCATGATGGCCACAATATAGGGCTGCGAAATTGTTTGCCCATGCCCTATTGGCAATGGACGATTTTCATAAGCCGCCTCACGCATGTTCCGCGGGACAAATTCATGGCGCGGTACACTGCCCAGCGCACCAATGACATTCTCATCCAACGCATCCTTTTCAAGGTAACCGTACCCTGCTCGCACATCACCTTCAATTTCCTTTATCATAGCCGCGCGTTTAGCGGCATAAGGATCATCAGCCGCAATCGAAACCATCGAACAAAACACAGAACAAAAAAACAGACAGAATTTTAAATGATTCATGGTCTTTCCCCATAACTGTTAATCGCCTTATATTTTATGTAAGGCATTATCACCAATTATTCAATTCATATTCTGATTGCCTATTCCTGCTATCCTGGAAACGTAAACAAAGAATCGGCGGGCTGCTTGCAGCCTGGCATGTCGGAGACAGTAATAAAAAAGATTATAAAACAGTATCGCTAGCATCAATATGTACTATCAGCGCCCACGGCGACATAGCAAATCCGGTGCTCATAATTTTAGTTAAATTCCATTTAGAAATACATTGAAATTATTGACAGAGATGCAATGATCGAATCGAGTCGCTTTGCACACTGGTTAACCGTCAGGCGCTGGAAAAGCTTTATTCTAGACCACGGTAAAAAATGTAGCGTAAGACTGCCATTGTTCAGTAATATCGCAACGACCAGTTTTTAGGATGATGGAAATTACTGTAGTATAGTAAACGATTATTGCGGGCGCCCGCGTATCAATAGTCGCGGGACCCACTTAATTTAGATGTAATCTATAGATAGCGTTAGTGGGAAACCAATGTTATGCGTCTATCATAGAATATACATCTTTAAAGTTTTACAATATTATAAACATACTTCAATACTTGCTGGAATAACAATGGGTTCGATCCTTATATATACTCTTATTTTTTTCATCGGCTATTATGGGGCGCTTGTTATCAATTTGATGACTGTTCGTCCTCTAATTACTAACCGCTACATAGCAGGACTGGTACCCGTTTTCCTTTTTGCTATCGCGCATGGTTATAAGATCGTCAGCAGTCCCCTGCCACAAGGTCAAGATACCACGATAGAATATGCGCTCAGCTTTAATGTTGTCATGCCAGTTGTCATCATCGTACTGGGTGCTGTTTATGCGATGTGGAATAAAAAAACTGACGATAAAGATTCATAACCCATCATTTTAGAAAAGTAATTTTTTTGCGTCACATTGACGCTTGTTCTGATGTCTCCCTGCCCGATTGCCCCTTGGAGCGCGAGATAAGTGTGATGTCGGTGTTACTGTTTTCTTTGCACATGAATATGTTCTTTTTGTGCACTCAATGTACCTTGTTCAATAATAGCAAGGGTTAATCTGGAAATCGCCACACGCTTACCAGTCGCTTCTTCAACAATATCGGTTTGCCAAACCTGCGTACGGCGGCCCGTATGTAACGGTGTGCAGGTGCCGATTACCGCGCCCTGTGTCACAGCACGTATGTGATTCGCATTAATTTCAAGACCGACAGCTCGAAACTTATCAGGGTCAATGGTCATCCATCCTGCAACGCTTCCCAATGTTTCGGACAGGACACAACTTGCGCCGCCATGCAGGATTCCAAATGGCTGCGTTGTCCGTTGGTCAACTGGCATCCGGCCTTTCAGATAATCGGGACCAACTTCTAAAAATTGAATACCGATATGCGCCCCCATATTAGCATTCCGCAACCCTTCCAGATAATCAATTTTGTAATCTTTGAACCAAATAGTATTCATAAAAATTCCTTTTTTTTCGTTTAGATAATATAACGAAGTACATAATATTAAGAATGATCCAGGCAGCTGGAACAATACCTGTAGACAATAATCGAGAAAATGTGAACTGCTTTTACTCTGGGCGCAATAAACTACTTTATCAATCGACTGATGGCTTATCAGACGACTTGTCAATGAAGAAACCCTATCGGGTCGACCTTAAAACTTCCGCCGCAATTAGATTTGTATTCACGACCGGTATTATTGAATAAATCTCTTAAATCCCTTTTTTTATCAATGCTATCTGTTAAATAGATATATACATCGACCAGATTCTTGGCGTTGCATTTCAGTTCAATACTCTTATGGGTATTTCTGCCATAGACATCGTTTATATGCTTAATAAACGCATCCTCGCTAACGATTTCACCAATATTGCGCGACATAAAGCGACTTATTCCAGACGCATTAAATTGCCTTGTTAAATCAATGGCAACGTCAAAATACTCATCGACCGACCATTGTGTCTGGCATGCGCCGTGTTTAAACCATACATGACGCTGAAGACAGGAACCCGCCGCCGCACTTGGCATAACTTGCTTAAGATTATTTCTAATTTCCGCGTAAAGAACTAATGCCGGGTATTTGCAGAAGTCGGCCGGCTTTGACTGCACTTCACCGCAGAATCCGTAAATAATGCCGCATTCTCGTTTATTTGGCCATAAGCCATGCAGTGTGAAATTTCGGGCTTGATAGGATCGTTCGTCCGCCACCTGACATTCAGGCTTATCACGGTGTGATTCACAAAACGATGGTTGCCAGCTTAACGCCAGCACATAACTGTCTTCAAGTCCTGGCGTACTGCATTCATTGTTTACCCGGCTTTTTTTTCCTATCTGGACATCATCAGCCACACCGCAATAGTCAGCAACCCAACGTTCTCGGGGTACTGCATTCGGTATGTTAAGCCGGTACCAGGACGGATCAACAGCCTTATTGACTTCAATAACAGCATAGCCTTGATTTACCGTAAGCTTCGCATGATCTGGATTGGTGCGCCTGTTTTTTGATATATAGGCTTCACAGGGTTGTGTGGCTAATAGCGTGCCGTTTGCCGGGGCACTTGCCAACACATCAAATGACACGCAATAGAACGCGAACATGACCGCAATGAGTTTTCTCATTCTCGTCATGGGTGCTGTCTGCTAGGATTGAATATCAAAAATCATTGTGTGAATAGCGGCTAAAGTTTAAACCTGCTATCAACCAGAAAGTTTCTGACGACAAGCAGAGATGGATTGGATAGACAGCAGCAAATATTGCGTCATTCTTTTTCGGCGCCATTTTGCAACATCTCTGCTGCGTGCTTACGCGTCGTCGCCGTAATTTTCATACCGCCTAACATGCGCGCAATTTCCTCTATCCGTCCCTGTTTTTCAAGTACCATGACGCGGCTTGACACCTGTTTACCACTCGCTGATTCCGTGGATTTGCTCACCTGCCACTGTTGATCTGCTGCGGATGCAACTTGCGCCAAATGTGTAATACACAATATTTGGCGTTCCTCACCCAGTTTTTTGAGCAGTTTGCCGACAATCTCCGCGACACGTCCACCAATACCCGCATCAACTTCATCAAAAATCAAGGTTGGCGATGTCCCAATTTTACTGGTGATAACCTGTATTGCAAGACTGATTCTTGATAATTCACCACCCGATACCACTTTGTCCAATGGTTTCGGCGGCAGGCCTTTATGCGTTGAAACCTGAAACTCAACCTGTTCTAAACCACTCGCGTTACCTTGCGCCAGGGGCAATAAAACGACTGAAAACTGTCCGCCTTCCATCGCTAACATTTGCATGGATGAACTCACCTGTTCCGCGAGCAATTGAGCGGCTTTTTCACGTGTCTTAGTCAATTTCCTGGCAAATTTCAAGTAGCTTTTTCTGGCCGTCTTTTCTTCTTGCAGAATCGCATCATAATCTTGGTTCATATTCAATTGCGCCAATCGTTCAGTAATTTTTGACAGTAAATCCGGCAGCTCATTGGGCATTACCTGGAATTTCCTGGCAACTGCATGAACAGCAGTCAATCGTTCTTCGATTTCTTGCAAACGTTGCGGATCCAGATCAAGACGCTGTTTATAATGACTTAATTCATAGATTCCTTCCTGCAACTCAACTTGTGCTGAAGATAACAAATCCAGCGCTGTGCTTAGATTGCTATCGTAATCCAGTAAATTATTTACTTGATAAATAACGGCATTCAATTGGGAAATGGCTGCGTTTTCGCTCTCCGATAAAACATTCAGACCTTTCTCCACTGCTTCCAGCAAACTGGCAACATGAGACAACCGGCTATGATCTGATTGTAAAGTCTGCCATTCTTCGGGTAAAAAATTGAGTTTTTCGAGCTCATGCTGCTGCCATTCCAGTAATTCCCTTTCTTTTTTATAATCCGCCGAATTCTGTTCCCAAGCCATCCGTTGTTGATAAACTTGTTGCCAGCGGTGAAATGCAGTCGTTACTTCTTTTACCAGCTCACGGTTATCTGCATATCCATCAAGTAATTCCCGTTGCATGACGGACCGCAATAATGACTGATGCGCATGCTGACCATGAATATCCAGCAAATATTCACCGGCATTGCGTAATTGTTGCAAGGTAACGGTGTGACCATTAATAAAACCGCGGGAACGACCATTTGCATCAATTGTTCTTCGCAATAAACAGGTATCAGCGTCTCCTTGCAGCGAATTGTTTACCAGCCATTTAATCAATTCTGGCAATGAACTGATATCAAACAGAGCGCTGATCTCGGCGCTGTCGCGATGAAATCGTACCTGACCGGCGTCTCCGCGCCCGCCCATTACAAGAGAAAGCGCATCGATCAAAATAGACTTTCCTGCGCCCGTTTCTCCTGTCAATACGGTAAAACCAGGCTGAAAATCCAAATCGAGTTCATCGACGATAACAAAATCCCTGATACTTAAATGCGTCAGCATAGATTAAATTATTCAATCATCCATCATGGAAATTCACTCCAGCCAAGTTTCTCGCGCAACATCCGGTAATAACTATGATTCGTGGAATGCAATAACCTGACCGTCCTTGGAAAACGCCGTACGATAATTTTATCCGCTTGTTCCAAATCAAATGAAGAATGGCTATCGCAATTAACACGAACATCGGCCACGCCATGCATCAAAATTTCTACCCTTGCATCAGGGCCAACGACAATTGGCCGATTGCTCAGTATATGAGGACATACCGGAACCAATGCAATTAAATCAAGACTGGGATGCAGAATAGGTCCACCCGATGAAAGCGCGTAAGCGGTTGAACCCGTCGGCGTAGCAACAATCAGACCGTCCGAACGCAGCGAATAAACATATTCATCGTTAATTCTGACCTCAAATTCGATCATGCCACTACTAATGCCCCGATAAATCACAACATCATTAAATGCCAGTGCATTAAAGCTATTTCTTTCATTCCGTATCACTTCGGCAAATAGTAGCATACGTCGCTCAGTGACATAATGGCCTTCCAGAATGGCGCCAAATGTTTCAAGCATGGTGTCAATAGACAAATCGGTAAGAAAACCAAGCCGTCCTTGGTTGACACCAATGAGCGGAACATCATAGGAAACGAGCCGGCGCGCAATATTCAGCATGGTCCCATCCCCCCCAATAACGACTGCCAGATCAGCCTGTTGACCAATATCCTCTAACGTGACGGCCTGATATTTATCACTGGATACTTGCGATGCGCTAAGCTCGTCAAGAACGACGTCGAAATCACGACGCGTAAGATATTCAGCAAGACTTAGTAATGGTGCCGCAATTTCCGTATTCTTATGCTTGCCAATCAATGCAATCTTTTTAAAAGGTGACATCATTACTTGATAAAACCAAAAATAACTATATTAGTCCAATAAAAGTAGCGCTAAAATTGCCGTTAAGAGCTATATTACCCAATTAACTATAAAATTAACCCATTATTTATCAGATGGTAGGAAAATATCTATATTATGTCACGAAATTGTATAATAAAATCTGCGCCGATTAACGCATCGAAACAGCAGGCACTCTACCGCGAAGCGAAATCTAACATAATCCTGTGGGTCCGTATGGCACCACGTCAATTGGTGTAGAATTGTACGATGCTAAAAGAACGCGCTCAGATCCTGCTGAAAACCTTAGTAGAATGTTATATTCATGAAGGGCAGCCGGTTGGCTCTCGAACACTGTCAAAATGTTCCGGCCTTGATCTGAGTCCGGCAACTATCCGTAATGTTATGGCTGACCTTGAAGAAATGGGCCTGGTCACCAGTCCGCATACGTCGGCTGGACGAATACCAACGCCCAAGGGCTATCGCCTGTTTGTGGATTCATTAGTGGTTGTCAAGGAGCTTGACCGCATATCGCTTCATCACTTGGAAAATCAATTACACCCCGATAATCCATCGCGATTAATTAATGCAGCTTCACAGCTATTGTCTGAATTGACAAAATTTGCCGGTGTCGTGGTAACACCCAAGCGTACAGGCGCTGTGTTCCGCTATATCGAGTTCATGGCATTGTCTGACAAGCGTATCCTCTTAATACTTGTCACACCTGAAGGCGACGTCCAGAATCGCATTATTTTTACCGACACCAATTACACTCAAACCGATTTAGTTGAAGCAAGCAATTTTATTAACCAGCATTATGCAGGATGCACATTAGAAGAAATACGGCGCCGCCTTCATGGTGAATTAAAACAATTGCGTCAAGACATGACCAGTCTTATGAATAAAGCCATTGATGCTAGCAGTGACGTCATTAATGAAAGCAGTGAAGCAGTCGTCCTCGCCGGCGAATTAAAATTACTTGAAATCAATGACCTGTCAGAAAATCTGGCAGGTTTGAAAAAGCTGTTTGAACTATTCGAACGTAAAACGATGTTGTTGCAATTGATGGAACTTTGTCGGCAAGCACAAGGTGTTAAAATTTTTATTGGCGGTGAATCAGATACCGCATTACTGGAAGAATTCAGCGTCATCAGCGCACCCTATGAGATGGAAGGGAAAGTGGTGGGTACGGTTGGCGTCATCGGCCCCCGGCGCATGGCCTATGAACGGGTTATTCCAATCGTGGAAGTAACAGCAAGACTTCTGTCTAACGGCCTATCAAACCAATAATCATCATCGCACCGACTTGATTACGGCCACTCAAAAATATAGATATACCAACAACAATGACAATGAAATCAGACCAATCCGAATCAGCCTATCAGCATGGCAGTCAAAAAAAAACCGGTGTTTTACTTATCAACTTGGGCACACCAGAAGCACCAACAGCGCAGGCCGTGCGCCCTTATCTCAGAGAGTTTCTAAGTAACCGGCGAATTATAGAAATTCCGAAGTGGCTATGGTTGCCGATTCTGCATGGTATTATTCTGAATTTCAGACCCAAAAAATCAGCTGAAAAATACGCGCAAATTTGGATGCCAGAGGGTTCACCGCTAAAAGTTCATACCGAACGCCAAACGGCTTTATTACGCGAAACATTACACAAACAAACCGTTTCGCCCCCGATTGTCGAATATGCCATGAGTATTGGCAACCCATCTATTCCAGCCGTCATGCAGCAAATGTGCAAACAGGGCTGCGAACGTATATTAATAATACCGCTTTTCCCGCAATACGCCGCCAGCAGCACTGCTGCAGCCATGGATAGTGTTTTCGACGTACTGCATAAAATGCGTAATATGCCCGTGATTCGCACCGTAAAACAGTACCACGATAACCCGGACTATATCGCGGCACTTGCGCAAAATGTCCGTGAATACTGGGAACAAAATGGCAAACCAGACAAACTCATCGTGAGTTTCCATGGCGTCCCGCGTGCAACACTGGATAAAGGCGACCCCTATCATTGCTTTTGCCAAAAAACGGGAAGATTGCTGGCAGAAGCCCTTACGCTGAATGCAGACCAGTACCAGGTCTGCTTTCAGTCAAGGTTTGGACGCGCAGAATGGCTGACACCTTATACGTCTGACACGTTGCAGCAACTGGGAAAGGATAATATACGACGTGTAGATGTGGTGTGTCCTGGTTTTGTCTCAGATTGTCTCGAAACATTAGAAGAAATTGCCATCGAAGCAAAAAACACCTTTATTGGTGCAGGTGGCCAGGAATTTCATTACATCCCCTGTCTTAATGAACGGGATGACTGGATACGAGCACTTTCTGAGATCACCCGCGTTAATCTTCAAGGATGGCTGGTGCCTGAACAGCCTGAAAAAGAAGCTGAACAATCACGAAGATTAGCAGTACAAATGGGCGCCAAAGAATAATCAAATGTTTTTTTTATGGCGTATTTTAGTTTCCTCTATAATCTCCGCATCTTCGATGGCCACATCTTTCGCTTCTTCAGGTTGTGCCGTTTTACGCAATTTTCGGCGCAACCACCAAAGCCGTGCGCCGAACACTGCAGCTGCAACCGCAAATAAAGCAAGAAAAACCGCAAAAAAGAATGCACCCAGCGCCACCATGACGACGGCTATGGGAATGAGCACCAAAAAAGCTATCCAGCGATTAGCTCTGGAACCGGGCATGTCTTGATTAAACGGAGATTTAGTTTGCCGGTATTCAGAAAATTTACTGATAATTATCTTTCTTTCGTCATCATTCATCGCATCAACTCCTCTATTTCCGCAACACTTTTCGGCGCGGCAACCGTTAATATGTCATTCCCGGTTTCAGTGACTACGACATCATCTTCGATACGTATGCCAATATTCCAGAAATGCGGTGGCACGTTTTCTGCCGGTCGGATGTAACAACCCGGCTCCACCGTCAACGTCATTCCGGGTTGCAGCAAACGCCATGAGCCATGCAGCTTGTAGTCACCGGCATCATGCACATCCAACCCCAACCAATGACCGGTGCGATGCATATAAAAACGCTTATACGCTTCTGATTCAATTACGTCATCAACAGTTCCCTGGCATAAGCCAAAATCGATAAAACCTTGCGCAAGCACTTTTAGTGCCGCCTGATGAGGATCATCCCAGGTACTGCCAGGCTTTACACTCGTTATCGCGGCTGTCTGTGCCGCTAACACCAATTCATAAACATCTTTTTGCACTGGAGAAAATTTTCCGTTGACTGGAAATGTTCGGGTAATATCAGAAGCATAACCATCCAGCTCGCAACCCGCATCAATTAATAACAGATCCCCATCTTCTAATTTCGCATTGTTTTCGATGTAATGCAATACGCAAGCATTCGCGCCGCCCGCTACAATCGAGGTATATGCGGGTGCCTGAGCGCCCCGACGGCGGAAAATATAATGTAACTCAGCTTCGATTTCATACTCTTGCTTGCCCGGTTGTGTTAACTGCATGGCCCGTCGATGCGCCTCTGTTGATATCGCTGCTGCATTCTTCATCACGTCAATTTCTTCAGCACTTTTAATTACACGCATTTCATCAAGTAACGTACGGCTGTCACAGATCTTTGCAGGTGCACTGACCCCTTTTCGTACCTGCTCTCTTACCTGATTAATCCAACCGGTTACGCGGGCATCCCATGCAGCATCCTGTCCCAGTGCATAAAACAAAGTCGGTTGACTCGCCAATAAATCTGGCATCATTTCATCTAACCGCGAAATAGAATACGCTTCATCAAAGCCAAATGTCTCCTTCGCGACATCCGGACCAAAACGAAAGCCATCCCAGATTTCTCGTGTTTGATCTTTATCACGGCAAAAAAGGATAGATTTCGATTCAGACTGATTCGTTTCAGCCACAACCACAAGTACTCCCTCTGGCTCACGAAAGCCTGTTAAATAATAAAAATAGCTATCGAAGCGATAGGGATAATACGCATCACGGTTTCTCAAACGTTCCGGGGCGGTCGGTATGATTGCAACACCTCTTTGCATCTGTGAAGCCAAATAATGGCGGCGCGCTTTGTATAGTTTGGTAGAATTCATTTGTCTGATTTCGCTAAACCTCTAAACATCAATTCTTCGATTATTTAACAGCATATCTAGATCACTTAATCGTGCAGGTGTCCCCACATCCATCCACACCCCGTTAAAATAAACGCCCCTGACTTTTTCTTCTGTAATAGCCTGGCGTAATAACGGCGCAAGTTTTGTCGCGGTGTACCGCCTAACCGCATGAAACAATCGGGGCTGGTAAACACCAATTCCACTAAAAGTAAATTTTTCATCGCCACACAGACTGACTTGATCTGCAACCAGAGCAAAGTCTCCCTCGGAATGATGAAACGGATTATCCACAAGCACCAGATGAGCAAGATCAAGTGCAGGGTTTGCTTGCATATGTTGCAACACCGGCAACATTAAAGCAAAATCGATTTCACAGTAAATATCCGCATTGACGACAAGAAAAGGTTGATTCTGGCACTCATTTGTCAATAACGGCAGCGCATTCGCTATTCCGCCAGCGGTTTCCAGTACCAGCGGTTCATGTGAATAATAAATTTTAACGCCATAACGTTCACCTTTTCCCAAGGCACTTTTAATTTTTCCTCCCAGATAGGCATGATTAATAATGATTTCAGCAAAACCAGCACGCGCCAGATTTTCCAGATGATATTCGATTAACGCCTTTCCGCCGGCTTGCAGCAGCGGTTTGGGCATGTTATCCGTTAACGGACGCATTCGCTCTCCACGGCCTGCAGCCAGAATCATCGCTTTAAAAGGAATTGAATTAGAAAGTATATCCAACTTTTGGTTCCGGTTCGACCGGTGTCAGTTCATCCAGCAGTTTCAGCAATAAAGTTAATTCCCGGTAACGCTTGCAGGCTTTACGTAAATAATTCATCACCAGCGGCATATCGTCGAGGTAGCCACTCTTTCCGTCACGATGATATAAGCGCGCAAAAATCCCTAGCACTTTAAGATGGCGCTGCACACCCATCCACTCGAAATCACGATAAAAATCAGAAAAGTCCAGGGCTACAGGCAAACCGGTTTTGCGCGCCTTCTCCCAGTAGCGTATGGTCCAATCCAGCAGCCGCTCCTCTTCCCAATAAATATAGGCATCTTTAAACAACGAAACAAGATCATAAGAAATCGGTCCATAGACGGCGTCTTGGAAGTCAATGATACCCGGATTAGGTGCCGTAACCATTAAATTACGTGAGTGATAGTCACGGTGAACAAATACACGCGGTTGCGCAAGATTATTTCTCAGAATCTGGTCAAAAACCGTTTGAATAACATTTTTCTGATCGGCTGTTAGCGCCGTATGCAGATGTTTAGCAATATACCACGCTGGAAATAAATTTAATTCATCAAGCAGCAACGACTGATCATAATCGGGCAGCACTCCGTCGCGACTCGCCAGCTGGATTTTAATCAGCGCGTCAACTGCATCACCGTATAAATTGTCTGCATCGGCAGAATTGTTATTTAGTGCCTGTAAATAGGTGGTGTTACCCAGATCAGAAAGCAACAAAAAACCTTGTGCTGTATCTTTCGTCAAAATTGCGGGTACATGCACCGCTGCTGTAGTAAATAAATCGGCGACATGTAAAAAAGGCGCGCAGTCCTCGTGTTGTGGCGGCGCATCCATCGCGATCAAAGTTTTGCTGTCATCAAAGGTGATACGATAGTAACGGCGGAAACTTGCATCAGCAGAAGCGGGCGTAAACGAAAAAGATCTGCCGGGAAACTGTGTTTTGACCCAGTCTTTAAGCAACTCTAGACGTTCCATGATTCACCTCCGAAAACTGAACTGGAGTGCGCAAACGCCATCCAGTTTTTAACAAAAATATAAAGTAATAATGAATTATTGATTGTCACTATAAAATTACCGAGACAATCCTTTGATTGCCTAATGTCTAAAAATATGAGATTTTAACATGCTGCAGTTATCCAAACCCTGCACAATTCACATGGAGAAGAGATTATGCTGAATAAAAAAGTACTCGATGAAATTAGCTCAAAAGTTAGTGAAATAGTGTCTCAGAGCCCGGCAAAAGATATTGAAAAAAATCTTAAGGTTTTGGTAACAGGCCTGTTTAATCGGATGGAATTGGTAACGCGGGACGAATTTGATGTCCAGCAAGAAGTGTTGCAGCGCACCCGGGAAAAATTAATTATCCTGGAAGCAAAAGTTGCAACGTTGGAAAGCCGGCTAGAACCTGAAACTCCTGAAAACAATACTGCTGAACAATCCGCCGCGCAACCCAAAGGCAATTAACTGAAATCAAAACATTGGAGCAAACAGCATACACAACTACTTTCACTGCGACACACACGCTTGACGCTATCATTATGCAACGCATCAAGTAAAAAAATTTAGCCTGTGCAATCCAGATGTTACGAACCATCCACGACGCCATGATACTATAGTTCGTCGTTGTGCTGCGTTTACTTTATGTCACTTGCAGTTCTTTATAGCCGCTCACTCTCTGGTATGGAAGCGCCATTGGTGACTGTGGAAGTCCATATTGCCAATGGTCTGCCCAGTTTTACCATTGTGGGCTTACCTGATACAGAAGTAAAGGAAAGCAAGGACCGCGTCCGTGCTGCGCTACAAAATGCAAAATTCAAAATCCCTGCACAACGTATTACGATTAACCTTGCGCCCGCAGACCTGCCCAAAGAGAGCGGACGGTTTGATCTGCCTATTGCCCTCGGCATTCTCGCCGCAACTGGTCAAATTCCCGCTGACAAACTGGATCAATATGAATGGGCGGGCGAACTTGCCCTGACCGGCGAATTACGTCCAATATGCGGCGCGCTGGCAATGACATATGGTGCCTCACGCTCAGGCCGCGCATTTATCCTACCGCAACAAAATGCCGCTGAAGCGGCGCTGGTAAAAGAAGCTGCAATTTATCCGGCACAATCATTATTACAGATATGTGCCCATCTTACCGGGCGCGAACCACTCCGGCGTTATCTCGAAGCGCCGGACAGCCACACAGAAACAGCCCTTCCAAGCCACCCCGATTGGCGCGAGGTAAAAGGTCAAGCACACGCCAAACGCGCGCTGGAAATTGCCGCAGCGGGTAGTCACAGCATTCTGCTGGTTGGACCGCCAGGCACCGGAAAATCCATGCTGGCCGCACGCTTCCCCGGTATATTACCGGCCATGACAGAAAAAGAGGCCTTGGAATCTGCCGCAATACAATCGCTGGGTAGCGGCAGTTTTAATATCGCCAATTGGAAACGTCGTCCGTACCGCTCACCCCACCACTCCGCTTCCGGTGTTGCACTCGTTGGTGGTGGCAGCAACCCGCGTCCCGGTGAAATCTCATTGGCAATGCATGGTGTACTTTTTCTTGACGAGCTACCGGAATTTGATCGAAAAGTCCTTGAAATGTTGCGCGAACCGCTTGAATCCGGATATATTACGATATCCCGTGCTGCACGTCAGGCGGAATTCCCGGCCAAGTTCCAATTAATTGCGGCGATGAATCCCTGTAATTGATTATAAATAAATAACTACAAAAGAGAATGTAACTGCACCTAGCAAATCAGGATATTTTGTCCAACTTGCACTGACGGGGTACAGTCGATTACTAGAACAACGAACGCTACCGCGAATCACTTAACAATCTAACACCCTCTCTATGGTCGTGGCCAAAACGCCCTCGATAAAGGGAGAAAATAAAACAACTGACACAACTGACACAACTGACACAACTGACACAACTGACATATTAGTATTAGTCAGACGCAAACAAATGTATTACGATAATCAATTAAAACATTTAACCCTGATTAGCTAAACCATCTCTTAATTCAGGCAGCCATTGGTCCAGATTTATTTGACGACGTACAGATTCTCCATACACCAGATTTGGCTATAGCTCCGTATGATATGAAAATTAAAAATTCACTCTTATTAGGTTGGCCTATATCAAGTCAGCAAAACATACGAGAGCCAATTTACGCCAAGAAATCTTTCACAAAAAATCTTCGTCAAAAATTGAGCCTCGCTAATGCGGTTCGATATTCAGGAGACGGACACTTAATAACTTTCGCGCCAACCGGTGCCGGTAAAGGAGTGTCTACAATAATACCAACTTTGCTATCCTATCCTGGCTCTACCATCGTAATTGATCCTAAAGGTGAAAATTTTCTGGTCACAGCAAGATATAGAAGTGAGATAGGGCAAAAAGTCTATGTGCTTGACCCTTTTAAAATTGTCACTCCGTGTACCAAATATATAAATAAAAATAAATCTATTGAGTTTGTTGAAATCAACTCTAGTAGCTTAAACCCTCTAGATTTTTTGATTGGATTAGATCAGTTAGATGATTCAGAGTCCCAAACTATAGCTGTGAGCCTGGCAGAGAGATCTGGTTCCAATGCATTTTGGGACAATCTGGCTACGCTACTTTTGACCGGCTTAATTCAGTTGGTTGTAACTTCCTCGGACTTACCAAAGAGTAAAAAAACACTGTCTACGGTTGTAGACATTTTGTTTATGGATAATTTCGACGAATATATTCACGATATAGTCAGATATAAAAACATAGATATATTTAGTAAGCGAGCACTAGAAGGATACTTAAGTGCGGGGGTAAGAAAAACTAGGCATGAAATATTGTCATTTGCTCGTGGTTACTTAGGCTCTCTTACTACAGAGTCTATTCGACACTCAATATCGCAAACGACAATAGATTTGGATGAGCTTGTATCTGGAGGAGCTGTTACTGTCTATATTGTTTTTCCTGCAAGCAAACTTGAAAGCTATTCAAAATTATTAAGGGTATGGGTAACAGTATTAATTAGGGTAATCCTTACTCGCAAAAATGCTCCAAAGATGAACACACTATTTTTGCTTGACGAATGTGCCCAACTTGGAGAGTTAGAGCAGCTGAGAACAGCAGTCACTCTTTTAAGAGGCTATGGTCTTCAAGCCTGGATGTTTTTTCAAGATTTGAGCCAAATTAAGGAGAGGTATCATGATTGGGAGAATATAGTTAACAATTGTGCTGTATTACAATCATTTGGACTATCAAGAGATATGGCTGCAAAGCCTATTGCCAAGTTGGTAGGCAGGTTTGAGTCGGAGGATCTTTTGGGTTTAGGTAGGTATCAACAGCTGATAGCGCAAACTGGTGTAAAACCTAGAATTGCAGAGTTGATGACGTACTGGAGCGATCCAGCCTTCTCGGGAAGGGCAGACAAAAATGATTTTGTTAGGGATTCAGAACAGAAAAATAAATGGTGAGTTTGTTGCAGGATGAAAAACGAAAAAAAAGAAAGCGGTAGCTTTATAACACTACCTTCGCTAAAAACTATATCTATACTAATTATAGTTGTTGCAGGAATACTGTTTTTATATGAGGTAGGAATGGACGTTGCTAGATCCCGCTTTGATATTCAACAGGGAAAATCAACCGAGCCTACTTCCTTTTCTGGAAATATCGGACTCATTGCAGCGTTATTTTCTGCACTTGTTGGTGTGGTTATTTTTTTATTTCAGCAGTTTTGGTCTCAATTAATCGATCAGAATAAAAGAACAGATAAAGTCTTATCCGAAGTCGAAGAAAAGATTAAGGAAAGATTTGAAGAGCAATCTGATTCAATTATTGGGCGGTATGACAGATTATCCAGCAAAATTGATACGCTCGAGGAGAAATACCCTTGGTTAAATAGCATAGCAGAAATGAATTTAGTTTCCAACGTTTCAACTGATGTTGCGTTACTCGACACTATTTCCAAGCTTCTTGAACATGACAACAGAGAGTTTGCATATGAATGGTTGGTTGAAGCCTCCAAAGATGAAAATCTACAAGGATCACCTCTCAATTTTTTGGGGATTGCGATAATTTCAGGGGTTTTGTTTAGTGATCAAGATATCGTAAAGAGAATGCTACTAAAGTCTGTGCAATCAGCATCAAGGTCAACTACATGGCAAGTAGTGCAAATCATACATCAAGTTCAGCAAGGTGAATATACGTCTGTAAACAATAGTATTTTGGAAATAGAAAAACAGATTTTAAGTAATAGCTGGGTCAGAGATTTCTTTAACAAGAAAAAACTGAGAAGAAGAGATAGAGACAAATATCCCCCAGAAGTCGTAGGTACTTTAATCTATTATTATGAAAAATCTGGCGATAAATATGCATTGAAAAATATTATTCCAAAGTTAAGAAAAAAATTAGGTGATGCACTTTTTGAAGAATCAAGAAATGTTGCAACTTTACTTAAAAATAATGACTTGAAACAGCTGATGTTCTTTGAGGATAAACAAGTGAAACTGCTTTTTTTTCTGATGCAAATTGACAAGGAGTTAATGGAAATTATCCTTGATCCTAACAAGGGTGTGAATGAGATTGATACCCTTGTTAGGTCACTGTTTATTGAAACCGGAAATAGGCAATTAGCAAAGGCTTTTTCTATTGTAGCTCAAGAGCTTATCAAAGATCGGGAAGTGCTTGGCATTCAGAGCTACGAGTTTTCTCGGTCGGTTTTAAGCAAGAAACCTAGTCTAAACGAAGATAATAATAGCGATTTAAAAAAAATCAACAGCCTCCTCGAGTCGTGGGCTAAAGTGAGCAGAAACCCTTTTGACTTTCAAAGGCCTAAAGATCCTTTCTGGGGCGGACAATGGAAGCCTGGCGAGAAGAATGAGAAAGATTTGGATGCTGTAAAGGGGGGTATCGTCCCTGAAAAAATTGCTGCAGAAAACCTCAAAAAGGCATTAAATGAACAAGAAAAAATTAGAAATAAGGTTAAAAATCACAATTTGCTCATTTCACAGGAAGAGCTAAAAAATCTTGAAATACATAAATCGAAGATTCTAGAAGAATTCAAAGAACATGATGATGATAAGAGTTTTAATTATCGAAATCTAGATATAATACCTGGCAAGTGGCAGGATATAGAGGATGATTCAATTAAAAAGGTTGTAGTTATTGAACTCGAAAAGCTGAACCTAGAACTTGATAGCAATAATCTTTCTCTGATGTATAACGAAATTTCCTGGTTGGAAAATACTATTTTACTTAGGGCTTCAAATGAAAGCTGGTCGGACAAAGCACTTAGAATTTTCTTTTTATTCGGAGTTTCTGGAGAGTTAGAGGGAAGAATATTTTGGCTTGACGGATCTAGAGAGCCGATACATGAAGTAAATAAGATCGATAATTTGTCTCTAGACAAAGACAATGTTGTAGATTATTTGAAATTCTTTTGTTTTTTTGGTAGAGACGAAGAAGGTTATCCGTTTCATGTAATTGAAAGTTGTGATGACTTTCTTATTCCAAGACAAACTCCTGAAAGTACTCTTAATTCCATTAGAGACAAAGTAGACGAATCTGTTGTGCTAAGTAAAGATTCTAAAGGAAACATGATTGTGTTGGCACACCTTTATTATGAAAACAGTTTATTTTACGCAGAGTTTGAAGTAAGTGTTTCTGGGAAAGTTGAAATGATTACAGATAATGTGCTTCTTGAAAACTTGGAATTTCTTAAAAGGATAGAGATAAATCCTATACATTCAGAGCCTTCTGAAATGAGTTAAATTATTCGTTGTGTTTGGATGAAAAAAACGAAAATTATTTATTTGCCCGGAATGTTTAATTTCAATGGTGTCCGGACTCCGTCATAGGTACGCCAACAACATGGGCCGTAGTTCAGTCTCATAGAGCGTCTGGGAAGCTGGTTTGAGAAAACAGTGCTTGAAGAACCTTAACACTTGGCGACTCACCTTGGAGGTGTAACGGAATACCGGTGTATTCCAATCTGGACGGTATGTTCCGTCGTGCTCCGACGTTTGCCGCCGGTCTTGTTTTCGTAAGGCTTTTTCGTCCTCAATCCCGTATTGGCCCATCTTGCGATACAGCAGCATGGCCACGACACTGGCGCCCCAAGCCTTGGCCTGGCTAAAGTCGTTTTTCCAGTCATTAATCGCCTAAATTTTTCCGCCTGCACTTATCATCGTTTTTTGAAACATGGCCCGTACAATTGCTGACCTTGCAGGCAATCAGCAAATGATTTATCTATGAATACTAGGCTATCAACAATTGGAATAGCCTTGCTGTGAAAAATCTCACAATGAACACAGCTTTAATCTCTGCAGGTTTAATCCTTCGCTGCTTTCGGCGGGATACTTTACTTGTACTAGTTTCAACATAATCTGCATCTATTTGCTTTTATTTCCCGTGACGCTCATCCATCGTTTTTTCATATTTTCATTAATTATTTCCTCAGCTATGCCAAGGAATGAAGCAACTAGCCGCCGGTGCTTATGAGTCATAATCGTTCCACCACACTCCCAGCTCGACCAAGTGCAAGGGTCAACACCAAGTTCTCGGGCAGCCATTCGCTGAGTCCAACCTAGCTCTCTGCGCCTAATAAATAAACGTTCAGCAATCGAATTAGGGTTATGATTAGTCGGATCATAACCAAGAAAATTAATTAGTATCGGTATTTGAAAAATTTTTGGTTCGGTATGTCCTTTTTCCCAGTTGAAAATTGTAAAAGGGGAAACATTGAAAAGTTTGCCAACTTCTGCTTGCGTCAATTTAAGTGTAAGCCTTCGCTTGAGCAAATGCTCGCCAACAGTTTTAGGCTCAAATTCATATTGCTTTGGAATCAATGTATTAAGTGTAACTCGGATATATGGCAAAAAAGCAACGCGTCTATGTCCTTGCGGATTTCTCGGCCACTACAGCGGAAAATGTCATTGCACGCCAGACCAAGTCGCCCGCTACCGTAGAAAGATTTCTGGGCCGTTACTTGACCGCATCGATATTCAGGTTGAAGTTCCCGCGGTATCCCAGGAAGACCTGATGCGCCAAACCACGTCTGAAGAAAAAAGCAGCCATGTACAAAAAAGAACCGGGGCAGCCCGCCAAAAACAGCTCAAAAGACAAGGCGCCGCCAACGGCTACTTAACTGTCAGCGAAATAGAAAAATTCTGCCAGCCGGATAGCGACGCGGAGAACCTGCTCAAGCAAGCCATTCAACGGCTCAATTTCTCCGCCCGGGCTTATCACCGCGTTCTGAAAGTCGCCCGCACAATTGCTGATTTATCAAACACTAAAAATATCAATCGTCAACATGTTGCGGAAGCGATTCAATATCGCAGAATGGACAAAAATTCATAATTATTACAGTTTTTCAAAACACTCCGGGTTAAATCACTATCGCAGTGTAGCAGTGTGTCAAATTCTGTCGCTTAATTTGACCGGCAGATTAATGAGAATTCTTTGCAGAATTTTTACGCAAAGATATATTTAATAAACAGATATGCCCCCTATTTAGATCGCGGCGCGTTCCTCGCGCGATCTAAATTTATTCGTTATAATAAATATTTAAGCATTGTTAAGGGGTAAGATATGGCGTTAAAAACTAAAGATTTAGATTGGACACTTTTTTCTTCAGCAGGTGTAATCTTAGCTTCAGTGTTAACACGCAAGCTGATTCGAGGTGGTTATAAAAAACTCAAAGGAAAAGAACCGCCTAATGATCCGGCTTCAGGGCACGTTACATGGAGCGAAGCGATAGCTTGGGGTATTACATCAGGAGCAGCGATTGGGCTTGCAAGAATTGCTGCAAAAAAAGGCTCAGCAAAAGGATATAAAAAAGTGTTCAAAAAAACTCCACCCCGATAAGACCAGGACAAATTTGGTACAACGAAAAATCAGGATGATTCGTTAACAAAGGGTCATATATGACTCTTGTTTGCCCCTTTTCAGGTCCCTTTTTGAAAATAGCCGCGAATCTTTTATTGGATTTAGTGCTTGTTCTTACCAAAATATAACCGAATCGCGACGCTAACCGAGTTTAAAATGGGAAAAGACGCCTAGCGCCCAAAACAATGTACCCGCCTAAAAGATCATTGTTATCTAAACGATCACCCGGTGCAGATTATCTTCGGTATTAATCGCATCAGGATTACGATACCAGGGTACAAAACCCGGCCAATCTCCGCAAAAGCCATTTCAATAACGGAAACTAATTGGATTACGGACCACGAACAGGCACAACAACAGCATTCGGCGCATGGAAATTTTATAGATTATTTCTGCCAATACCCACATACTGTAAGCCGTAATCGGCGACGCGCGCCGGGTTATAGATATTTCGCCCATCAAAAATCAGTTTGGATTTTAGTTTATTCGCCAGGTGGCGAAAATCCGGCTGCTTGAATTCACGCCATTCGGTAACGACGATCAATGCATCTGCATTTTCTATCGTTGCATAAGGTTCATCAACATAATGAATCTGATGATTGCCTAAGATGGCTTGTGCTGCATGCCGGGCCTCTGGATCGAATACCTGGATATGTGCGTTTCTCCGCCGCAGTTCGTCGATAATGATCAGGGCTGGCGCTTCACGGATATCATCCGTTTCCGGCTTAAACGCGAGACCCCATACAGCAAAGATTTTGTCCGTCAGATTCTCACCGAATCGCTGCACAATCTTTTCAACAATGACTTTTTTTTGTTGATTATTACGAGATTCGATAGCTTCCAGAATTGCGCCATCGATACCTGCATCTTTAGCCATTTTAATCATGGCCTTCACATCTTTTGGCAGACAGGAACCGCCATAGCCACAACCGGGATAGATAAATGAAGTACCGATCCGGACGTCAGAGCCGATGCCGCGGCGTACGTTCTCCACGTCAATTCCCATCTTGTCACACATGACTGATACTTCATTCATGAATGAAATCTTTGTGGCCAGCATGGCATTTGCCGTATATTTGATCATTTCAGCATCGCGTGTACCGACAAACTGGATACGGTCTTCTTTTTTGGAGAAGGGTTCATAGAGTTCATTCATGACGCGCCGGCTTTTCGGGTTTTCTGTGCCAATGACAATACGATCGGGATACATAAAATCCTTAATAGCACTGCCTTCACGCAAAAACTCTGGATTACTGATCACATCGAATTCAATAGACATGCTGCGCAAATCAAGTTCGGACTGAATGACACTGCGTACTTTTTCGGTCGTCCCTACCGGCACAGTCGACTTATTGACAACAACAATGGGGCTGTTCATTGATTTGCCAATATGGTGGGCAACTGCGATGACATGTGAGAGGTCGGCACCGCCATCCTCGTTGGGTGGTGTCCCAACCGCGATAAATGCTGCTTCTGAATCATTAATCGCCCCAGCAAGGTCTGTCGAGAATATCAAGCGGTTTGCCTTGTAATTACTTTTGATTAAAGACGTCAACCCCGGTTCGTGTATCGGCGAAACACCTTTCTTGAGTTGAGCTAATTTGTTTTCGTCGACGTCGATACAAGTGACCCGGTTACCCATTTCGGCGAAACAGCTGCCTGTAACAAGCCCTACATAACCTGTGCCAACAATAGTGATACGCATATGGTTTATTCCTTTCCGGTTGCTTTACTGCTTTATTGTAATTTTCGAATGTTATAAGAATTTTGGATCTTTTATCTTTCACGGACGTGAATTAATGATGAAATTTTTATGACAATCAGGCATTTCTGGAGACTGACTAAGCCGATCTAACGCAACACAATTAATGTAACGCCAACAACCATTAGTGTGGCAGACACTGAATTCTTTAATAAGCCTTTCTCATGAAACATCCAAGCGCCATAAAGAATGCCAAAAATCATGCTGGATCGTTTGACCGCCACCATATAGGCTGCTTCTACTTTTGAAAGCGCCAGGAAATGTGTCACTAACATTATCGTAAACAAGATACCAATAAATAAATGCCAGCCTGGTTTATGAACGAAAACAAGTACACGCTTCGGTTCAACGGTAACTACCAGCAGCAAAGCCGATATCCCAACGAGTGGTATATAGAATGCAGCAAAATTCATGGCACCGACATATGACATTGCGGCCTTGCCACCCACTGAAGTAAAGCTATAAATTATGGCGACCATTAGCATGCGCCGGGAACCCTTCTGTTTAACTATTGCAGTGAAAGGTGCTAACCAATTTAGCCTGTTGGTTTGATACAGGCTGTTAATATTCAAATAATAGGCGCCGATAACAATGGATATTATCCCAACAGCACCATCCAACGTCACCTGCTCGTCAAGAATTGCCCATGCAGTAAATATATTAAAAACAGGTGTAAAGGCGAGAAAAGGTAATGTCTGGTATAGGGGTGAATCGCGGATTGCAAGCGTGTATAAAAACATCGCCAGTAATTCTAAAGGCACAAGCAAAACTATCCATGCCCAAAATTCTACTGAGACTTGAGGTAACGGAAATAAATAGATCAATGGCGCTAGCAGAATCCCAGGAATAAAAAACCGCGCCAGCACCATTTCCATACCACGACAATGACTTAAGTGCTTTTTTGTATAGGCATCAGCTGTCGCAAGGCTGAATGCGCAAAGCAATGTTAGCGTGAACCAATCCATGATGCTGTTTAGTCGTTATTGAATTTTCTCGAATCGCAGTGACTAAGAATGGGTAACTGACGTTAGCACTGAAATATAGTTGACATTATTATCAATATGATTTCTTAACCGGGTCAATTAATGCTGTTTTTCGGGGGGATTACCCTCCGCCATATGATATGAAGGGAACGAGAAAACAGCTCGTTGGCGATTAAGGTGTGTTACGCCCCTTAGTAGGGCCTAACCAGGGAAATAGCTTTTTATTGGAAAAGTGAGCGACCGTACTATAAGAGGACAATGTATCATTTTAGATCTACTAGCAGCGCTTTTGCATCACTTTGGACTTCAAAGCCGAATTTTGCGTTACTGAATTCTTACCAGATTTCTGGAAGTCCGTTTTCACTTGAGCGAATACTTTTCTTGTTGCCCGGCTTTTCTTCATCAATCTGAAAATCAAGAAGAAAATTACTTACCTTACTCGGCACATCGCTCGCTTCAATTTTGACTTCGAGCTCGAGCAGCTTACCATCTGGCCGGATATCTGCTTGACTGTTCGACATCTTTTTGCAGGTTCATGCGCACCGCAACGATCATAATCAGTTGAGATTAGCCGAATAAAAGAGCATACAACAAATGGGAACATTTCTTTAATAGACTTCCGATCTCTGACCCGCATAGCTTTTATTCCTATATGCAGGTTACTCTATAAACGTAGTTAAATTGTAACGGTATAAAAAATAATATGACCCTAAACTTTAAGCAGCTTATATTTGTCAAATTATCAAAATATTTCTTAATTCTAAGGGAGTATTGTGATGAAACAGAAGAAATGGAAAAAGTCATGACCGATCCACGACTGTCGCAACATACAAATTCGATGTCAATTGATGACAAGTATATGATCTATATAAATTTTAAGTAATCATTAATGTCTATTATTCAGATAAATATTAACAAGCGTTTTTATATAACTTACTCAATTTTGTCAGGAGAATATACGATGCGTATCATGCAATTTACTCTCATCACTGTCTGTGTGGCGTTGCTGCCATTCCTTGCCTCCGCGACGGACAAAAAAGAAATGCAGCATACTGACCCGCAAGCCATGATGGAACAGTATTTGAAATTGGCCACCCCCGGTGAGCCCCATAAACTGTTCGCCAGCCTTGAAGGAAGCTGGGCGGCTAAAACCAAGGAATGGATAGATCCCGATAAGCCGCCCGTGGAATCTACAGGTTCAGCAGAAATGAAAATGTTGTTGGGTGGTCGTTTTCTTCAGCAGGAATATAACGGTCAGATGCATGGACAGCCTTACACAGGAATAGGCATCAATGCTTATGACAACATATTAAAGCGCTATGTGTCGACATGGATGGACACGATGAGCACTGGTATTTTCACTATGGAAGGAACGGCAAGTATAGACGGCAAAACTATTACGTTAAAAGGCAAACATGCTGAGCCTGGCGGCGGATTTATGACTCATCGCGCCGTCTGGAAGATTATCAATAACGATAGACAGAAGTTTGTTATGTATGGTACCCATCATGGCGGTGAAGAAATGAAAATGTTGGAGATCACTTACACAAGAATGTGATAATGCGAAGAAACGACAACTGGGAACTTGTTCGTTTACGCCGTGACAAAGCTGTTTTTATCTTCCATCAATCTGTTTGATTTCTATATGGTTGTCCTGAAAATTCTGGCTCTTATACTTACGGCAATTATTCTCGTTCCAAGCGGCGCGCATCTTTTCGAATTGCCAGGAAAGATTAGTCTTGATCGCGAAGCATACTTCATTGTTCAAGGTATTTATTATGGATGGGCACTTTTTGCTGTACCAATTTTTGCAGCAATTTTGGCTAATGGTGCACTCTTCTTCATGCTGCGACGAGACAATTTTAAATCAGCATGTTGGGCACTCACATCCTGCATCTTGATCACGATAAGCCTGGCCGTTTTCTTTACATGCATATTTCCCGCCAATGAAGCGACGGTGAATTGGACCATCGCACCCGAAAACTGGGAATCTCTAAGGCTAGATTGGGAGTATGGCCATGCGGCCAATGCCATTATTGTATTTTTTGCCTTCATTGCAAGTACGTTGGCCACGGTTCGGCGAATTTGAAGAAACCGTCCGGCGTCATGAGGTTCCAGACGATGATCTTGTGCATGCCTTCCTCTTTGGC
>BQJA01000045.1 GCA_021604405.1 Nitrosomonas sp.
GTGCATTCTTTTTATGATGTGCCGATCCAGTCATCAATATTAAGCTTTTTGTTTTCTCGCTTTCTTTTTTTGTTGGAGAGCGTTTCGTGTTGAATTGCGCGGACCGGTGCCGGCTTTGTTTTTCGGCAGCCTTGGATGGGGTTGATGTGAAAAATCATTTGATACCCCGCAACCTGAGTCTGGTGGCGGATCGTATAACAAAAAAAGATAAAAAATTACTTATATTCAATATTTAGCGACTAGAAGCTTTAGCTTAATATCATTTATGCCTCTGATGCGCCCGTTTTTGTGGGCGTTCTTCAAGAGATTCAATAATGTTAACTATGCCGCTTTAATTGGCGATGTCGGGAGAAGTGATGGTGCTGCAAAAATGGTTATTCATGCTTTTATTTGCCGGACTATTGTACTTGCTTCTACTTACTCAAAACGGTTTTGACAGTACCCAACAGATTTTACTGGGTTGGAGCGGTTTGTTGCTGCTTGGCATGCTTTATAAGCTGCAATTAGTCCGGCAGCCGCCCTGGCGTTTTATATTTATTCTGTTATCGGTTTTTCTGGCGTTACGTTATATCTTATGGCGTAGTCTGGAAAGTCTGGTTTACACCGGCCCGATAGATTTCGTTGCGATGGCGCTGCTCTTTCTCGCGGAGTTATATAGCATTACCATTCTTTTACTGGGTGTCTTTGTCAACGTATGGCCGCATACAAAACGCTCAATGCAATTGCCCGGTAATATTGCCGAACTGCCAATCGTCGACGTGTTGATTCCAACCTACAATGAATCAAATGAAATAATCCGCACGACAATTATTGCAGCAACACAAATGGAATACCCGCGGGACCGGTTGCGTGTTCATATCTGCGATGATGGGGGAACGCTGCACAAACGCAGTCAGCCCGATTCAATGGCAGCGGCCTGGGTGCGCCATTATGAATTGAGACAGTTGGCCAGGGAACTGGGTGTTAATTACATTACGCGCGAAACCAATCATCGAGCCAAAGCGGGAAACCTCAATCATGCACTCAATCATACGGATGGGGACTTAATACTGGTATTGGACTGCGACCATGTGCCGACAAAAAATATGTTGCAACAGACAGTCGGTTATTTTCTTGCCGATCCCAAATTATTTCTCGTGCAGACGCCGCATTTCTTTATCAACCCGACGCCTGTTGAAAAAAACCTGGTGGGTATCGGCGACCCAAGCAGTGAGAATGACATGTTTTACCGGTCCATTCATCCATCACTGGATTCCTGGAATGCGAGCTACTTCTGCGGTTCGGCTGCAATTTTGCGCCGCAGCCATTTGATGGAAGCTGGCGGCATTTCTATAGATACCATCACAGAAGACGCCGAAACCTCACTTAAGCTGCATTGTAAGGGCTACAACAGCGTTTACGTGGAGACACCGATGGTGTGCGGTTTGTCACCAGAAAGCTATGACGATTATGTTTCCCAACGCAAACGCTGGGCGCAAGGTATGGCGCAAATGCTTATCATGAAAAACCCTCTTTTTGCGTCCGGTCTCACCTGGTATCAGCGGTTGTGCTACTTTAATGCATGTTTTTTCTGGTTTTTTGGATTTGCCAGATTTTTTTATTTTATCGCCCCAGCGCTTTTTCTCGTCATCGGCTTAAAGGTCTATCACGCTTCGGGCAGTGAAATCATCGCATATATTTTACCTTATGTACTGTCCACTTTTATTATTATGGACTTTCTCTATGCCAAAGCACGTCGCCCCTTTTTCTCTGAAATATATGAAAGTGTGCAGACAATGTCCTTAACACCGGCAATCATTTCGGTATTCCTCAATCCTTTTAAACCATCTTTCAATACGACACCCAAAGGGCAAACGCAGGCCAGAGCTTTCCTCAGTCCGTTAGCAACCGCGTTCTTCTTCATTATCATGGTGAATGCCGTCGCGCTGGTACTGGCATTCTATAAGTGGTTTTATCTTCCCATGCTGCAAGATGTGATTTTGATCACCGGCGCGTGGTGTTTCTACAATCTATATTTGGCATTGATCTCATTAGGAACATTCTGGGAACATCGACAAATGCGGCATTATCACCGTTTTAAAGTCTCTGATTCCATCAGTATCACATTCCCACGTAAGAACTTTACCACCGAAGCGACGGTGACTGACTTATCCCTGAGTGGTATTGGCTTTAGCGTTCAGACACCGTTTCCGCTGTCGCAACAAGAACAGATTATCTTAGACGCAACCCAGCTCGATGCGAACAAAAACGAATACCGTTTTCAGGCCAGACTGACACGTTCTGTGCCGCAACATAATGGCTATTTATGCGGCGCAGAGCTCGTGCTGGATGCCAGGAATTATGCCAAAGCGGTTAGTCTGGTATATGGCGCCAGTGAGCGTTGGGAGAAACAATGGAAAAATAAATCCGCCGCCAGCGAAACATCACGAATGCTGTGGCATTTCTTTTTAATGGGCATTAAGGGTACTGGCCACAGCGCCAGTATGCTGATCAATTTAATTACTTCATATTTAAAGAAACGCGGCAATGGTTGGCAGATCAAATCTTCCATTGCACCTGGAGAGCATAATTCATGAAAATTTTGTTTGGCTGTATTGTGTATTTATTCATTAGTTTGCCCGTTATGGCCGAGAAGCTGCAGGTTTCGCTGGAAGAATTTACCGCTGCCCCGATGCTGACATTAAAGTGCGTGAGTGACAGAAAAGGGATAGAAATACCGATTTCCGAACGCTGGAATATTAAGAAAGTCTCGCTCAACTTTCATTATGTTTCGTCAATTAATCTGATTGGGGATATTTCTCAGCTTGTTGTAAAAATCAATGGTTTCCCAATTACCCAGGTCAAGCTTGACCCGTTAAAGCCTGAGGCGATGATCAAATTAAATGTACCCAAACAATATTTGAAGCCCGGCTACAATCGCCTCGACTTTCAGGTGGCGCAGCATTATTTAACGGATGAATGTGAAAATCCCTGTGCGCCGGATTTATGGACCAGTATCAGTATGCGGGACTCATACATGCAAATAGAATATACCGCTAATCCGGTACCGCTGAAGCTGTCGTCTATCACATCCTTTCTGTTTGACCCGAAAATTTATCCTGAGGCAAAGGTCAATATCATTACCGAGGATCAATCCGCCGAAAGCCTTACTTTAGCTTCAATTATCTCATCCGGTATTGCACGGCGTTTTGACTACCGGAAGGTAACCCTCAGCGTTTCACGTAAAATTCAACCGGGAATGGATAATATTGTTGTCGGGCGGCAAGCTTTTATGCGTCAATTTGTCGCGCCGTTTAACTACTCGCTGGGTCATATGGCGGGGGGATACCTGAAGATTTTTCCTTTGCCGACTGTTAATGGTTTAGATGACACACACGCATTACTGGCGGTTTCCGGTCATGAATCAGATCACGTTAAAATGGCCGCGTTAACATTTGCCAATTTATCTTTCCCATACCCAGGTTCGCAGCAACTGAATGCTTTCGAATTCAATATGCCCCAAATACCCTTATATGGCGGGCGCGCTGTATTGTTGGCTGATAAGACCTATGATTTCAAAACACTGAATTTTCCTAGTACCACCTTCAGGGGTATAAACCCTGTTGGAAAAGAAATAAATTTTCGTTTACCCGCCGATTTTTTGATTCAACAAAACCGTAGCGCCAAACTGGCGCTAAATTTCGCCTATGGCGCAGGCATGCGGGAAGATTCTGCGGTTAATGTCATCGTCAATGACAAAGTCGTGTGGGCGGTTGGTCTGGATAAAAAAGAAGGAGGATTTCTAAACAAATATACGATAGACATTCCTTTGTACCTGTTTAAACCAGGAAATAATGTCATTTCATTTGGCGTGGAACTGCACCCGGAACTCAAAGAGTGTGATATTGCACTGACCGGAAATTTATTTCTGAGTATTTTTGAGAATTCCACGTTAACATTTCCGAGCATGTCCCATCGGGTTGAATTACCCCGCCTAGAGTTATTTATGCTAAATGCTTTTCCGTTTACCCGTTGGCCGGATGGTCACGGATCAATCATCTATCTCACTGACGTTTCAGATAAATCAATTTCATCCGCGATGAATTTGGTTAGTCTTATGACACAAAAGAATGGTTTCCCGTTACTTAATATGCCGATCACGTTAGAGCTACCGGATAACTGGCAGGGAGATATTTTTGTGATTGGCCATTTAAGTTCATTGCCTGCTGAATTTGGACAACAATCGCCTTTACGTATTGGCAAAACCACCCGGGTCGCTTATCCGGCCAACCATGGCTGGGAAAGTGAGTTTTCATTGGCGCATATTCATCAGACGAGTTCTTTGGGTGATGGTAAAGGACTGCTGATGCAATTTGAGTCGCCCTACCAAAAAGGAAAGACTGTCATGACAATTTCTGCGGAGAAAGACGAAGATTTGCTTGGCTTGAGCCAAGTCTTGTTTAATCATGAGGTAGAGTCACAAATTTTTGGAGACATCGCATTAATAGAAATGTCTCGCCCAGAACCTATCGTGTCCAGCCTGGAAGTTGGCGCGAAATATTTAACCGGTAAAAACGGGGAGGTATCTGAAATAGATTCTTTTCTCCATTCTCATCCTTACATTTATTACATTTTGTTTGGGACGCTGATATTGGGCTTAACTTACACGATTTATGGTTTGCTCAAGCGCTATCGTGCTGTTCGTAAGCTCGAATAAATTTGTCAGGCAAAGGCATTGGCCATCATTATCTTTCAATGGATTGGTGAATGGCACGTGGTTCATATTCAGCGCTGAATTGACTCATTATTTCTTCGCGCAACGTGAGTAAAAGAACCAATAGCAGCGGAATGACTACGATTAAAATGAGTTTGAATTTTGGTGTGGCGGCGGGTTGCTCATTCGAAGTGACGGCGGCACGCCGGGTGCTGTCAATCTCGACCTCCTGAGGGTTCCAGAGTATTTTGTAAATACTGGCAGATTCTTTGTTGCCGGGTGCTGATTGACGGATGGGCCGGAAGTGAATGCCACGCTTGTTGTTGATAGCATTGCGCGTATCGATAGACGCGAAGGTTTCACCGGGTAGCGTTAAAGATTTTATGTGCCGGGAAAAATTAATAAGATTATCTGGAATTTCATCGTTTTCTGCGATGTTTTTGCCGCTATGCAGGCTGATACGCATCAGTACAGGATTTGTGAATTTATTTTTTAAATTGAATCGGTCTATTTCTTTCTGGATATCTATTGCCGCAGATAGCGCATCTTGTGCGCTGTTAAAGCGGAATAACATGTCATCGTCGATAATTTTAACCAATGCGCCGTTATTTAGACGAATCGCTAACTTGACAATATCGTTGTGTTCCCGATTCTTTACCGCGTCATGCTCGCTCTTTGCGACAGAGTTGGCATTTGTAAGATCAGTAACCATGACAGTCAGCGGGTTCTCGATGTTTTCAACTGTCTGGGAAAGATTATTAGTAATTTTATTCATATGCTTACTATATCTATAAAATAAAATGTATCGTATTCATTGGTTGAAAATACTGTTCTGGGGGTTAGCTGCTTTATGGTTATTCGTGCTGACCAGTGCAGCAAGTGCGGATTGGGCATTGTTCAAGCAGCGTTTCTTACTGCCAGAAGGCCGGATTATCGATATCGGACACAATAGCATTAGTCATTCCGAGGGTCAAAGTGCAGTGATGTTACTCGCTGTACATTACGACGACCGCGCTGTTTTTGATAATGTATGGCGGTGGACCCAAAAAAACCTGCAGGTAAGGCAGGATAAGCTGCTTGCCTGGCATTGGTCGCCTGAATGCGGTTTAGTCGATATAAACAATGCGACTGATGGCGATTTGTTCGTGGCTTGGGCATTGCTTCGTGCTCATAACAAATGGAAAAATCCAGAATATCTTGCCGACGCCTTAGAAATTATTCACGATATACGGCAAAATCTTTTGCTTGAGACCAAGCAGGGCGTTGTATTGTTGCCCGGCATGAATGGCTTCAAAAAACCCGAGGGTATCGTGATTAATTTATCCTATTGGGTGTTTCCTGCTTTACAAGAAATCGCTGACGTTGATTCTGCATCAGAATGGCAAAGTCTGCAGCAAACCGGCATAAAACTGGTAGCAGAGGCAAGTTTTGGTCGTTGGGGACTGCCCCCTGACTGGGTATTATTAAACAACAAATTGACGCTCCCAGAAGAATTTTTACCGCGTTTCAGCTATGATGCCGTGCGTATTCCGCTTTATATATTATGGGCCAGGTATGAAACAGTTGAATTGCTGACGCCTTTCTTGCAATTCTGGGGATATTTTGACGGTGCCAGTTTTATCCCGGCCTGGACCAATCTTGTTGATGACAGCATTGATTCTTATGACGCCTCATCCGGTATTCGCGGAATTGCTCAGCTCTCGTTAGACTACGCCGAGCTGCAGGCTGCAACCCTGCCGGCATTGGATGACACGCAAGACTATTATTCATCTCTGTTATTGTTGCTTGCCAAGGTCATGCTGCAGGAGCGTTTGCCTTGAATGCAAGCAGATTGTTCAGGCAACTGCTGGCGATAATGGCCTGGGGATCTTGCCTGTTTTTTTCGCACCTGACCGCAGCCGAACCTGTAGTCCACCAACGCTACTATGCCATTCAACTGCTTTCCGGGGAAACAGAGATGATTAATAATGCGTGGCAGAAAGGGAATGCGTTGCCTTATGCGCGTATTGAAAAACATGCCGGGCTACACATGCTGCGTATTGGGTATTGGACGAAAAAGAAATATGCTTTAAAGCAGCTGCTTTTAGTAAAAAATGATTTCCCTGATGCTTTTATACTTCGGCTAAAACTTGAGCCAAACAAAATAGTGCAGGGGTGGACTGCAGAAGCACCCAATCAGTCCGCCCGTGACATAATAGAAGGGCGCGTTGAACCATCACCCTTGCCATCTAATCTTATTTTGCGGCAAGAAATCTCGCCGCCTGAAATTCTTTCTTTTAAAGACAGGCATGAAATATGGTTTGAAAAACCATGGATCAAACCTGCAACGAAACCCTTTTTTTTAAGCCGTCTTGTTGCTACTGAGCCTGCCAAGAAAAGAAGAAAAATGCCGGATGAAATGCCGTTATGGCGATTATATGAAGGCGGAAATTATGCTGCGCTGCAGACTGAAATCATTCGTAATCGCAATATTTATCCATACTGGCGCCCGCCGCAGAAATTACTCAGTCTTTTGCAGCAAGGAAGGATTTCCCAAACCATAAATCTGTCTATCCGGGAAAATGATGCCGCCATGCTGATATATATGGCGGAATTATATCCCGACGTCTTTACCTGTTCCCGCATTGATTGGGCCTGGGCCCTGGCTGATGCGCGAGCTAGTCAAAAACATACGTATTCCCTCGTTCCTGGTTTACAGCGACTTATTCCTGACTGCAATGAACAAGATCGCTTAGCGACGCTTTATAAAGCGAGACATTGGCTGGATATTGATAATTGGGAAATGCTGCTCGAACGTGAAGCGCAAGCAGATCGTTCAATGCAAGGTGAAAACAATTTCCAGAAATTCCGTTATCAGTATCAAACTGAAAAATTACTCACGGCATATCAGGCAGGTGACCAGACTGCATTTCGTGCGCAGCTATTGCAACTTGACGATGAAATAACCCGTTATCGTGACGTAGATGCGGCTTTATTAGGTGGCTGGCATTACTACAATACAGGCGAAACTGCTGCTGCCGAGGGATGGTTTACCAAGGCTCTGGCTTGGCACCCTGAACAGCGCGATGCACTGACAGGTCTTTCGTTGATCGCGATGCAAGATAGACGGTTCAGTGATGCACGTTATTTTGCCCGCAAACTGCCTGCGCGCAGTGAGGTCAGAACGAATATACTGAGCAGCACAAATATCAGTACAGATTTACCTTCGTCGCCGGATACGACATCAATTGCATTAGCCGGTGCAGAATTAAATCCGGGCAACACCTATGGGTATGCGGGCGTTGTTTTGCCGCTTCCAAGTGTTTTGGGGGATGGGTTCCTGCAACGTTATTGGGCTGAACGCATAACCTATTCTTTTGACAGTAACGGCCGTAAAATCGATGCAGAACAATGGGGCGCCGAAGTATTATTTGGTTACCGTAAACCCTACAGCCAGGGATGGTGGGCGGCATATGCCGGCCCTGTATACCGGAATATACAATTTTCACCGAATATCGCAAATCTTAGTAATCGTGGCGGCGCTTTTCGTGGCAAGATTCAATTCGAAGGGGAATATATCCTGAGTGAGGCGTGGCGCGTAAACGCTATTGCCAGTTATGTTACGGGACAGCATAATTATTGGCTACGGGGCCGTTTACTTTATTCTACAAGTACCCGCTACTCTGTGGGTCCAGAAGTAATAACGCTTGGCGATAATAATTTTCAAATCGTGCAATTCGGCTGGGCTATTTTGGCTGCCGAGGTGTTGCCTAAGACAGGTGTCGGGATAAAGTTTGGGGTAAGAAAAGCAGAAGGGCAGCGCGCGACCGGTTACCTTGGCATAGAACTGGGCCGTTCATTTTAGATATTGCCAGTAAGGCGATATTGCTAAGACCGATACACACTGGTTAGAAAACAGCGATACAAAGTACGGTTAATTGTCAAAATAGCAAAAAACGCTAAGAGTTCAACCACTAATCGCCATTGTCTGACCTTGCGGGCCATATAAGGAAACGTTTCCTGCCGCACTTTTCAGTACAGCAAGCGCCTGCTGGGATTGATGCAGCCGTGTGGAAATTATTGTTCCGTTTGTTTGGTTCAGTTGTTTCGCTGTTTTTGCAAGTTGTAGTAACTCTGTCCAAATAGTATTGGTCAATGTATCTTCTAAAAACAATTGGTTATTGTCGCACTCTGTGTCTAGTGAGAGACCTTGACCTGCCAAATATTGGTCGCGCTTATCCCCTAAATCTGCCAGTTTTTTTATGATTTGAGTTTTTTGTGAAGCAAGGTAATCCAGATTCTCAATATTTCCCTGGACGAGGGCATTTTGTTCTTTTTCTAGGATTTCAATAAAAGTCTTGATTGCATCCTGTTCAAGTTGTAAATTAACAACAAATTCGGCATGATGCGGCTTTTTCATCAGGTGTCGCCTTTTTTTGACTGGATAAGTTCTCTAGCCGTTTCCAATAAACGATCCGCCACTGCTTCCGGATTTACTTTAAAACTGCCATCGCTGATTGCTTGTTTAATTTCCTGTACCCGTGCCGTGTCGACAACAGCACCGCTTTCTGCACTTTGCGGTTGTTTGGATACTGAGCTTAAATGCACATTTTCCTGGGCAGGCGCAGAACTATGCCCGGCGCCACCGGTGTTGTCGATACGTTTTTGACCATCATTGGTAGCAACACCAGTAATAGGTCGAACTGAATTTTCTATTTTCATGATAAACCCCTTGTCAATCTACTTACATATGCATGAACCAACGACAATTTTTAATGAATCTTTAGCCTCATTCATATTATATTGCTGATATATCAACGGCAAGATGAATGCAAGTTGAATCCGATTGTATTGGATACAGGCGGACAAGTCACTAGCAAACGGTTAAAAAGAACAAATTAATGGTGAAAAGACCAATTCATACATTCTTCTTTGTATGTATGTTGATACGACAGCATAACGAGTCAAGTCAGCTGTCAGTTTTTTTCGTGAAAGAGACCATATTCAGGAAAATATAATGATACAAATTTTTAAAGCTTTTTTACGTGCGTCTAAAGACTTATTCCGGCTCAGAGTGCTTTGGATTATTTTATGGCCAATGCTGGTTGCGATCGTGCTTTGGCTGTTTGTCGGTGCGGTTTTCTGGCGTACTTTTTCTGAATGGATTGCCGAAGGTCTTTTATTGATGGGTATTGAAGACTGGATAGCAGGCATGCAAACGGAATGGGTCGCCGCCACGATTCAGGTTGGACTATACTTGATTCTGTTTTTGTTGCTGGTTGTGATTACAACGCTGATAATTACTGCAATTTTTTCCATGCCGGCACTGATTCATATTGTCGCCAGCCGCTATTACCCGGATCTTAAATATGAGTATGGTGGCAGTGTTGTCGGTAATATCGCTAATGCAATGATTGCTTTGGCTGTATTTATTGTTATATGGATATTTACCATACCGCTATGGTTTATTGGCATCGGTGTGATGGTCCCATTTGTCGCGGCTGCTTATTTGAATCAACAACTTTTTCGTTATGACGCATTGTCAGAGCATGCAAACCGTCTGGAATTGAAAATATTGTTGAATACAGATCGGTCATCGCTTTGGGGACTGGGGCTGTTAACCGGCTCACTACAGTTTATACCGTTTATAAACCTTATTGCGCCGGTATTATCAGCACTTGCATTTATTCATTTTGAATTAGCGCGACTTTCAGATTTCCGGGAAAATTCATCACAGAATGAATAAGTTATAATATTCACGTTATTGACGCCAGTATGCCGCGGCGTTTCTTGTCAAGTTTTTCGTAAAATGGTCGTTAAGCGAGGATGGTGTAGTCGTTGATAAATAAATAATATCAAATTTGCGAGATTTGTCGCACTACAGCAACAAAAAAAACCAAACAGACCATGCCAGTCCTCTTTTGTCGTTTTTTTTATACAGCAAAATCTCATCATTATCTATTGTATTAAAAGAATATTTTTGCCTTATGTAGGATAAATTCCTATTCATAATAAGAAAAAAACCTACATTTGTTATGGTGTAGCTTCCATTTACATTGACTTGTCTTAGACTGAAAATGTTCCCGTAGATTCAAACATTTTGTTTATTACCGGCAAGCAGAAAACAAACAAGGAGCATCAAAATGGATACTGACCAGATTCTAAATGAGATCAAAGAGATTAACCTTGGTTATTTATTATTAGCGCAGCAACTGGTGCGCGAAGATAAAGTTGCTGCGATATATCGGTTAGGGATTAGCCAGGAAGTTGCGGATATTGTTGAAGGACTAAGTTCGAGTCAGCTTCTAAAGATGGCTGCGACGAATACCTTGTTATGCAGACTTCGTTTTGATGACAGTTTAATTGCAGAAATGCTTTCAAGTCATGGCCGTGATCAAGCGGTATCTCACTCTCATGCTGCTATATTAATGGCCGGCCAACCTGCGGAAACAATTGCATAAATTTTTCTACAGGATAACGACGCCATGCGTAAAAAAAGTATCTTGTCCGAAGCAAAGCAAATTCAGCTTGCAACTGAGCTTATCAAACTGGGCTCCCGGCTGCAAGTGCTGGAAGTTTATTCCAATCTAAGTCGTGAAAGATTAGTTAGACTTTATAAAGAAATAAAAGGCGTTTCTCCTCCCAAGGGTATGCTGCCATATTCAGAAGACTGGTTTATGAGCTGGCAACCAAACATGCATTCAACTTTGTTTATCAATATTTATAACTACCTGGTGACGAATGCAGGGGTTGATGGTATTTATGCAATCATTAAAAGCTACAAACTGTATCTTGAGCACATCCAGGCCAATAATCTGCAGCGCGTACTAAGCGTAACGCGGGCATGGACGCTGGTGCGTTTTATTGAAAGCAAAGTATTATGCATGTCGCCGTGTATAAAATGTGGCGGCGATTTTCTGGTTCATTCGTTGGAAATACACACTAATCACGTTTGTGGGCTGTGTAACATTCCTTCCCGCGCTGGCAAGACGAAAAAACCTAAAGGCACTGTTGAGGCCTAAACCCCTTTCTCTGGGCCGGTTCATTCAGAACAGTCTGGTCTGAATGGCGCAATTTAGTTACACAGACGACGTAAAGTGAACCAGGCCGGGCATTCGATAATACGGCTGTATAGCAATTATCTTCTGATTATTCAAAGGATAGAGTCGCAGCATTGTTGCCCAGAAATTACTTATGTTAAAACGCGACTGATGCGATCTAATGCTGCCTTAAGATTTTCCATTGAGGTTGCAAAGGATAGACGGATATAGCCTTCGCTACCAAATGCGGAGCCGGGTACAACTGCTACGCCAGCTTGTTCCAGAAGATACTCGCAAAATGCAATATCACTGCATTCATTAATTATTCCTTTATTGTTCAGACTGCCGATTGCCTGCCGGCAATCGGCAAAAGTATAAAAGGCGCCATCTGAAGGCAGGCATCGAATTCCAGCGGTTGAATTGATTTTTTTTGTGACGAAGTCATTGCGAGCCTTGAACGCTGTTACCATTGGATCGATGCATGACTGATCCCCGGTCAGTGCTGCCTCTGCAGCCATCTGCGATATCGAAGTCGGATTAGAAGTACTTTGCGACTGAATATTTTCCATTGCAGTAATAATGTTTTCTGGTCCGCCACAATATCCGATTCGCCACCCCGTCATTGCATACGACTTAGAAACGCCATTTAATACGATTGTCCGCGAATATAAATCAGGGCAGGCATTGAGTATGTTGGAAAACTGGCCATCGGACAACAGGATGTGTTCATACATATCATCAGTGGCGATAAGAATCTCCGGATGCTGGCGTAAAATTTCACCCAATGCGAGCAGTTCTTCCTTGGTGTAAGCACTACCCGAAGGGTTCCCAGGACTGTTGATCACAAACAATCTGGTTTTTGGTGTAATGGCCTGCTCTAATTGCTGTGCTGTTATTTTAAAGCGTTGCTCAATATCCGTATCAATGAAAACAGGGTTTCCTTCGGCGATCAAAACAATATCCGGATAGGATACCCAATAAGGAGCGGGTATAATTACTTCATCACCCGGATTAATAACAGATAGGACAAGATTGAAAAAACTTTGTTTTCCGCCGCACGATACCAGGATTTGTCTGGGACTGTATTCAAGGCTATTCTCACGTTTAAACTTTTCGCAAATCGCTTTTTTTAAGCCAGGTGTGCCGCCCACCGGTGTATATTTAGTGAAGCCATTGTTTATTGCCGTAATAGCCGCATCTTTAATATGCTGTGGTGTGTCAAAATCAGGCTCACCCGCACCCAGCCCGATAATATCTTTCCCTTCCGATTTAAGTCTGGCTGCGCGGGCGGTTACGGCTAGCGTGGGGGACGGTTTGATAGCCTGTGCACGTTTTGAGAGTTCCACAGCAAAATCCTCATGTTAATGTAGACTGACGCTACATGTTAAAATTGTGTAAAAATTTTTTCACTTGAAGAAACAATATATTCAGGGATTATACCTGTGATCGTTACCTTCCCCAATAGTCCATACAAATTACACCAGTCGTTTGCACCAGCAGGTGATCAGCCCGAAGCAATTAACCAGTTAGTTGAAGGTGTTGCGGATGGCCTGGCTTTTCAGACACTGCTTGGTGTGACAGGCTCTGGCAAGACGTTTACGATGGCGAATGTTATAGCGCGGCTGGGTCGGCCAGCGATTATTATCGCGCCAAATAAAACGCTGGCGGCACAGCTTTATGCTGAGATGCGTGAATTCTTTCCAGAAAATGCAATTGAGTATTTCGTTTCTTACTACGATTACTATCAGCCTGAAGCCTATGTTCCGTCTCGAGATCTTTTTATTGAAAAAGATTCCAGTATCAATGCGCACATCGAGCAAATGCGATTGTCTGCGACTAAATCACTGCTTGAGCGGGATGACGCGATTATTGTGGCGACTGTTTCGTGTATCTACGGTATCGGTGACCCGGTCGATTATCATGGAATGATTTTGCATTTGCGCGAGCATGAAAAAATTTCACAGCGGGACATTATTAAACGGCTGACTGAAATGCAGTATGAACGAAACGAGATCGAATTTAGCCGCGGTAATTTTCGAGTACGGGGAGATGTGCTGGATATTTTTCCAGCCGAAAGTTCTGAGGCGGCTGTTCGAGTTTCGTTATTTGATGATGAAGTGGAGAGCATGACATTGTTTGATCCGCTAACGGGGCATACATTACAAAAACTGTCGCGATATACCATCTATCCATCAAGTCATTATGTAACGCCAAGAACTACGACATTGCGTGCTATTGAAACAATCAAGGCTGAATTGAAGGATCGTGCCGAGTTTTATTATCAGTCTCACAAGTTGGTGGAAGCGCAACGAATCGAACAGCGGACCCAGTTCGATCTCGAGATGCTCAACGAACTGGGGTTTTGCAAAGGAATCGAAAACTATTCACGTCATCTTTCCGGAAAAAAACCTGGCGAACCACCGCCGACATTGATCGATTATTTACCACGTAACGCAATGATGGTAATTGATGAAAGCCACGTTACCGTCCCCCAAATCGGTGGAATGTATAAAGGTGATCGATCCCGCAAAGAGAATCTGGTGGGTTATGGTTTTCGCTTGCCGTCGGCATTGGATAATCGCCCATTAAAATTTGCAGAGTTTGAAAAAATGATGCCGCAAACCATTTTTGTTTCGGCTACCCCGTCGGATTATGAGAACACCCATAGCGGCCAGGTAGTTGAACAGGTCGTGCGGCCAACAGGACTCGTTGACCCGGTTATCGAAATTCGTCCCGTTACAACACAAGTTGATGATCTCATGTCAGAAGTCAGTTTGCGTACGGCCAAAAGTGAACGTGTGTTGGTAACCACATTAACGAAACGGATGGCTGAAGATTTAACCGACTACTTTTCTGATCATAATATCCGGGTGCGTTATCTGCATTCCGATATCGATACAGTAGAACGTGTGGAAATAATCCGTGATTTGCGCCTTGGTAAATTTGATGTGCTGGTGGGTATTAATTTATTACGGGAGGGCCTGGATATTCCTGAAGTATCTTTGGTCGCGATACTCGACGCAGATAAAGAAGGGTTTCTTCGCTCAGAGCGTTCATTAATTCAAACTGTGGGCAGAGCGGCGCGGCATATTAACGGCACAGCCATTCTTTATGCTGACCGGATTACAAATTCAATGCGCCGCGCGATGGACGAGATGACACGCCGTCGTGAGAAACAACTTTTATTTAATCAGGAAAATAACGTCACGCCACGAGGTGTGCATAAGCGTATTAAGGATTTGATTGACGGTGTCTATAGTATAGAGTCAGCGCAGCAGGATCTGAAGGCTGCTCAAGTTAAGGCCCGTTATGACGCCATGAGCGAGCTTCAATTAACTAAGGAAATCAAACGTCTTGAGAAAAAGATGCTCAGTGCCGCAAAGAACCTGGAGTTCGAACAGGCGGCACAATATCGGGATGAGCTCAAGACATTAAAGAGCAAACTGTTCATCGGGATTACCGATCTGGAGTCGTGATAACCCGTTAAGAATTCTCTTGTACGCTAGTTAATGATCCAGTCAATGGCGGTTATTTTTTTATTAATGTTGAAGAAACAAAAATAATTCGTGGGAAGGTGCGATCCAGTGTTTTACTGGAAAAATTTGTCATTGCCATGCTCTCGACAAAACGTATGTGATCCCCCACTTTAACTTTTGTCGTCGGTGCAGCGATCCAGAAATGCCTGTCGCCATTTTCCAGTTCCATATAGGTATAACCAGTCGTATCAAGAACCGTGACGACAATACCTTCATCATTCGGCAATTTTGTGTTCTGCGCAAATGAAATGCTGAAAAACAATAGACTTAACAGGGAAGCCAGGAATAGATGGGAAATTTTCATTATTACTCCAAGAAATAAATTAATCTGCTGTCAGTGCAATATGATACACCGCAGTATTTATGGTTCCAATTGGAACAAACAATTATTGAGGGTTATACGCTGAAATATTGTTATTTATTTTTTGCCGGACAGTTTCAAAAAGACATATTGCAGCGGCTGAAGCTGCGTTAAGGGATTCCGTTTTGCCAAGCATGGGTATCTTAATCTGTTCGTTTGAAATTTTCAGCATTTCATCGGACAACCCATTTCCTTCATTGCCAAATACAAAAGCAACCGGACCCGTTAATTGCATTTGGTACAGACTGTTTTTTGCGTGAAGTGAAGTGCTGAATACCTTACCGGTGAATTGCTGTGCGACGGCTAGCAGGTTTGAACGCTCATAAATATGCAATAAGAAATGCGCGCCCATCGCAGCGCGAAGTACTTTTGGCGACCATGCATCTGCGCAATTCTTTGAAAGAAAAACATCGCATACGCCTGCTGCTGCAGCCGAACGCAGGATGGAACCAAGATTGCCGGGATCTTGGATCGATTCAAGCATGACTGAGAAAGCCTCATGATGATTGATAGAAACAGCGTTGGTCTTTGGTATAGATATTATCGCCATAAGACCCGTTGGTGTTTTTACCGGAGAAGCTTCACAGAACAACGCGTCGCTCAATAGGACGATTTTTTTAGTTTGTTTATGGATTATTCTTTTTATGTCTGTGTGCGCATAGCCAGATTTACTTGTGATGAGGGTAATGGGCGGGCCCAATGTCGCATAATAGGCTTCAATCAGATGCATGCCATCCAGCAGCGTCAAGCCATTTTTTCTGCGCTGCTGAGCAGATCTTTCTAATTTGATGAGTTGCTTGAAAAAGGGATGTGCGCGGGATGAAATAGGTTGCATAACGAGAAAATGGATGCAACGTTGTAATAACGATGACACCGGTTTATTAATTTATGCTTTTTGTTCCCGGTATCGGTATTCAGCAGACATGGCGTGCGCCTGCAGACCTTCACCTTTAGCCAGTGTGGAAGCAATTGCGCCAAGTGTTGCCGCACCTTGCGCCGATACCTGAATAATACTGCTGCGTTTCTGAAAATCATAAACGCCAAGTGGCGAGGAAAAACGGGCTGTCCGGGAAGTCGGGAGCACGTGGTTGGGGCCGGCACAATAATCGCCAATTGCTTCGCAGGAATTCCGCCCAAGAAAAACAGCACCCGCATGCTTAATTTTTTTCAGCCATTCTTCGGGTTGATCAAGCGATAACTCCAGATGCTCGGGTGCAATTTGATTGGCAATGGCGCATGCTTCATCGAGATCATTTACACGGATGAGTGCACCACGATTTACAAGAGAAGTATGAATAACTGTTTTGCGCGGCATCGTTTCCAGCTGTCGGTTAATACTTGTTTCGACTTTGTCAAGAAAGGTGGCGTCAGGAGAAAGTAAGATCGCCTGCGCTAATTCATCATGCTCGGCCTGCGAAAACAGATCCATTGCAATCCAGTCCGGGTCGGTTTTGCCGTCACAAATGACTAAAATCTCTGATGGGCCGGCAACCATATCGATACCGACTACGCCAAAGACGTACCGCTTTGCTGCTGCAACGTATGCATTCCCCGGTCCGACAATTTTGTCAACCTGTGGAATTGTTTGCGTACCGTAGGCCAACGCCGCGACGGCTTGAGCGCCGCCAATAGTATAAACGCGATCGACCTCGCAAATAGCGGCAGCCGCCAGAACAAGGTCGTTTTTTTCGCCATTTGGCGTCGGCACAACCATGAACAGTTCTTCAACACCGGCAACCCTGGCGGGGAGTGCATTCATTAAAACTGAAGAAGGGTAGGATGCTTTACCGCCCGGTACATACAATCCGGCACGGTCAAGCGGGGTAATTTTTTGGCCGAGTATTGTGCCATCTGCCTCCTGATATTGCCAGGATTGTGCGGGTTGTTTTTCATGATAAACGCGAATCCGCTGAGCTGCCTGCTCCAACGCATTGCGCTGAAAAGATGGCAGCGCTTGCAGTGCTTGTTGCAAATACGGTTTGGGCAGCTCTAATGCCTCAATTGTTGGCGCATTCACGTTATCAAAGCGCCGGGTATATTCTAGCAGTGCTTCATCGCCACGACATTTGATATCCGCGAGAATACTGGCGACTGTTTTGTTTACCTGGTCATCCTGTGTATTCTCGAATGCCAGTAATTGGCGAAGCGACTGATCGAATCCGGTTTCTGTGGAATTTAGCCGTTTTATTTGAATCATAAAAAAATTCCGAAAAATTTATCTTAGAAGCTATTTCTCAACAGCCGCTGAAAATGCTTTCAAAATTGGTTGGATTGCTTCCCTTTTTAATTTCAGCGCAGCCTGGTTAATAATCAAGCGCGATGAAATGGGCATAATTTCTTCGACTGCTTTCAGTTTGTTGGCTTTTAAAGTATTGCCCGTCGAGACCAGATCGACAATTGCATCAGCCAGTCCAACCAGTGGCGCAAGTTCCATAGAACCATAAAGCTTAATCAAATCGACATGCATTCCTTTATCAGCAAAATGCTCACGCGCAGTTTGCAGATATTTTGTGGCAACTCTTAATCTTGCGCCCTGAAACACAGCGGATTCATAATCAAACCCTTCGGGTACGGCTACCATCATCCGGCAGCGTGCAATATTTAAGTCCAGTGGTTGGTAAAGCTCGGCGCCACCATGCTCCAAAAGTACATCTTTACCCGCAATACCAATATCCGCTGCACCATATTGAACGTAGGTTGGAACGTCCGAGGCGCGGACAATTACCAGGCGCACGTTAGCACGGTTGGTCTCAAGTATCAATTTACGTGATTTTTCAGGGTCATCAAGCGATTCAATTCCCGCCACTTTCAACAAGGGAGCAGTATCGTCAAATATGCGTCCCTTGGAAAGGGCAATGGTAATGTCGGTCATAAAATTGAGAAATTATCCGAGATTGGCGGCGGCAAAATCCCAGTTGATTAATTTATCCAGAATGGTATTGACATAATCAGGCCGACGATTCTGATAATCCAGGTAATAAGCGTGTTCCCAAACATCAATGGTTAACAATGGCCGAATATTTTTCGTTAATGGAGAATCCGCATTGCTTGTTTTGGCGATTGCAACTTTATCACCGTCAAGTACAAGCCAGGCCCAGCCGCTGCCAAATTGCGTGACTGCCGCTGTTGCAAATTCCTTTTTACAGGCGTCTACACTGCCAAAAGCCGCCTCAATTTTCTGTTTCAACGGAGCAGAGGGTTCGCCACCCCCGTTTGGTTTTAAACTGAGCCAGTAAAACATATGGTTCCAAACTTGTGCCGCATTATTAAAGATTCCTGCTTTGTCGGCCTGCCCAGCGGTTGCTTTGATAATTTGTTCCAGAGATTGACCCGCGAATTCCGTACCCTCTACCAGTTTATTGAGATTAGTAACATAGGTATTATGGTGTTTTCCATAATGAAAACTCAGCGTATTTGCAGAGATAACAGGCTCAAGTGCGTTATCTGCATAGGGTAAGGGCGCCAAAACAAACTGTGAATCTGACTGGGCGGCACTGGAAAAATTATCTACATTGACATTGGTCATTGTTTCTCTCCTTTGATGAATTGAATAATACTGAAACGCTGTGGCAATTATTCAAGGTTATTGGTTTCAGCGGTAAACGTGATTTTATTGTACCCGGCCACCCGCGCTGCTTCCATGACGTTAATGACCGACTGATGCGTGGCTTTTGCGTCTGCGTTGATAATGACAAGTGGATCAGGTTTATCATCGGCGGCGGAATGCAACGCGTTCTGTAAACTAGCGATACCGGTAAACTTTACAGATGTGCCATTGACGGTATAACCGCCGGCTGCATCCACCGAAATATCAATCACGTTAGGCCGTTCTATATTTTTATCTACTGCATCTGCCGCTGATTGTGGTAAATTAATTTCAAGTTCCGCGAATTTTGAGTAGGTCGTCGTGATTACTAAAAAAATCAAGATAACCAGTAATACATCGATCATCGGCACCAGATTAATTTCCGGTTCTTCTTTTTGTCTGCCACGTTGAAAGTTCATAGAAAATTAATCGCTGAAAATTTCGAAACGATAAGCCTACTTTTATAAATAACCAAAATGAATATTATACAGACTTAACATTATTCAAGCTAAAATCCGGCATTTTTTTCGTCTAGACTCCATATTTCTAATTAAATCATATAATAACTAATCCATGAGCAAGTCATTAGTCAGTATTGTTATGGGCAGTAACAGTGATTGGGATGTGATGCAGCACGCTGTTAATATTCTTAAGGATTTTAAAATCGCCCATGAAGCGCAGATTGTTTCCGCGCACCGCACGCCAGATCGTATGTTTGAATATGCCGAAACTGCCATTGATCGCGGAATTGAATGTATTATTGCCGGGGCTGGGGGCGCGGCGCATCTGCCAGGCATGATCGCGGCTAAAACCACTTTGCCGGTATTAGGTGTGCCGGTTACCTCAAAACGGCTCCAAGGTGTCGATTCGTTGTTGTCCATCGTACAGATGCCCAAGGGTGTTCCCGTTGCCACTTTTGCCATTGGCGACGCCGGGGCTGCGAATGCAGGGTTGTTCGCTGTTGCATTGCTGGCAGTGCGGGATGCATCGTTAGCCAAGGCGCTGGCGGTCTATAGAAGCAAGCAGGCAGCGACGGTTGCCGCGATGACGTTGCCGTTATGATGACTATTATGCCGGGGGCGATGCTCGGTCTGCTTGGCGGCGGCCAGCTTGGCCGCATGTTTACCATGGCGGCCCAATGCATGGGTTACCGTGTCACGGTACTTGACGCATCAAAAGACAGTCCGGCGGGCTGCGTCGCTGATCGCTTTATCTGTGCTGATTACACCGATAGAGAAGCGCTGCATGAGCTTGGTTCAACTTGCGCAGGTGTTACCACTGAATTTGAAAATATTCCATCTGACTCGCTTAGTCTTCTGGCTGACTATTGCGTTGTCAGCCCCGATGCCGACAGCGTGGCGATTGCGCAAAATCGGATTGCTGAAAAAAACTTTTTAGCGGGCAACGGTTTTCCGGTTGCTGCTTTTACCGTGATTCAGGATAGTGATTCGTTATCGCTTGAAACGTCCCCTGAATTATTTCCCGGGATACTTAAAATAAGCCGTTTTGGTTACGACGGAAAAGGACAAGCCCGTGTCAATCATGCGGCTGATTTAAAAGCTGCGTTTGCCAGCCTGAATAAGGAAGTCTGTGTCCTGGAACAGCGTTTGCCGCTGAAAAAAGAAATATCGGTTATCGTGGCGCGTGGTTTCGATAATGCATTTAGCATTTTTCCGGCCGTGGAGAATCAGCATGCGCACGGCATTCTTGATGTCAGTATTGTTCCTGCTGATGTTCCGCAGGAAATTATACAGCGGGCCAATGAAGTAGCTGTTCGCGTTGCCGAAAAGCTCGATTACCGGGGCGTCTTGTGCGTGGAGTTTTTTCTGCTGGCGGATGGTCAACTAGTCATTAATGAAATTGCACCGCGTCCGCATAACAGTGGTCACTATTCCATTGATGCCTGCGTTACTTCCCAATTTGAGCAGCAGGTACGTACACTCTGTGGATTACCACTGGGAAGTACCGAGAGATATTGTGCCGCGGTTATGGTCAATTTGCTGGGTGATTTGTGGCAATCGGCAGACCCTGACTGGCGGCAGCTTCTCCGGCATCCTTTTGCTAAATTACATTTATACGGAAAGCGTGAAGCGCGATCAGGGCGAAAAATGGGTCATTTTACCGTACTGGATAAAACGGCTGAAGCAGCGCTGGAACGAGCGTTGGAAATTAAACAACTACTCAATATCAATACGTCGTCATGACCATCAACGAATCCACGCTATTTGAAACAAGTATAAAAAGTCTGCCTTTATTACATCGCGGGAAAGTACGTGATATTTACGCGATCGATGGCGATAACTTATTGATTATACAAACAGATAGATTATCCGCCTTTGATGTCATTTTGCCAACTGCCGTTCCCGGAAAAGGCAAAGTACTGACTGCGATTTCACGCTCCTGGTTCAATAAGCTCAGCCATATTATTGCCAATCACCTGACAGATATTACGCCTGAGTCGGTGGTCGTGGGAGCGGAACGTGACCAGGTTATGGATCGTGCTTTTGTCGTAAAGCGATTGAAGCCCCTGCCTGTGGAAGCAATTGTGCGCGGTTATGTAGCAGGATCGGGCTGGAAGGATTATCAAAAAACCGGTGCAATTTGTGGTACAGGGCTGCCTGACGGTTTACAGCAAGCTGAAAAACTGCCGCACGGTGCAATTTTCACTCCATCCACCAAGGCCGAAGCAGGTGCGCACGATGAAAATATATCGATTGAGAGAACTAAGCAACTGTTGGGCGATAGCTTGACGGCGCAAATCGGTGACATAGCTATTCGCCTTTATACCGAGGCGGCGGAGTTTGCGGAACCAAAAGGAATTGTCATTGCTGACACCAAATTTGAATTTGGGCAGAACCAAGCCGGTAAACTTTATTTGATCGATGAAGTATTGACGCCTGACTCATCCCGTTTCTGGCCCGTTGACCAGTATAAGGCTGGGAAAAGTCCACCCAGTTATGATAAACAATTTGTGCGTGATTGGCTGGAACAACAGCACTGGAACAAGAAAGCGCCCGCTCCTGCGTTACCCGCTGATATTCTCAAGAAGACCATGGATAAATACCAGGAAGCGCTGCGGCTGTTAATGGCATAGCGAATCAATCAATTAATTCTAGAGGTCCGATATTCAGGCGCAGGGTCTGCCAAGATCCAGGCTGAATGTTTTGCGGATAGCTTGAGTAAAAATGCTTAATAAGAAGTATTGTTATGCGTTTTCAACCGGGTTTGCACGAGGCGGTCTTTCGTTTTCCCATTTTATTTTTTTATTCCATACCCATTCATCGTTGGCGGGAGAAGCACGGTGCCCAGATGTTTGCGATCGAGGCCACCTTAACGTGTTGACGGTTAATTTAACGCTTTTTGAGATAGCGCGGCGGGATGAACGGCTGGAAAAATTCGCCGAGTTTGCAGAAACCAGAGCGTTGAAAGACGAGCCAGTATTCGCTACAATTTTTTTAGATTTTTGCCTGTTACCACAGAAAAAATTGAGCTTGAGGCATTTGCTGGCCTGGGTATATCCGCCTTGGTATATCCGTTACACGGAATGTCATGATGGTACGGATAAGAATACCCGGTGCGCCCGATCGTTTTCGTCACATTAATGTGTTGTACAATACACATCTATGCGCAGGTGGAAGCAGCAGTGCCGAGGTAGCTGGTATCGTTATTAACTCGAGTGGCTACAGTGACTGCGCGCAAATGTCAGTTGGTTAAGCTGTTGGAATTCACGGGGGAGACAGCGCGTTTTTTTCCTTCTTCGGCGAGAATCCGCATGTTTTGGGGGCGATTTTAATATCGATAATTTCAGGGATTGCGAAATAGACCAGTTTGACAATGAAAAGCCGCTTTATGATATTGTTACCGATAGCGGGTATGTAGACGCTTATGTGCAACCGCAAATAGGTAGCAGGATTTTATTGCAGGATCTTTGTGCTCGATCCAGAGATCCATTCGAGCCGTTTCCAGGAGTATTGCAAAATTGGGAGCCAGATGTTCATTGCACAAAAGGGTTGTCCTATCTTGATATTAATGGACCTTTCCCGGAATTTTTCGATACCACGTCAAGGCGTATCGACTATATTTTTCAAAAGGGCTTTGCTTTAGGAAATAGTGAAGTGGTTTTTAATCCAAATGCCAGTCCAGCCAAACCTCTCGAATCAAATGTATCTGACCACGCGGGTATTCTTGTGCGGATTTTGCTTCAATAATAATTCTGATGGACAAGGTTGGCCAAATGCTATAAATACTATTTAATATTATTTGTAACGCCATGAATGAAAAACAGAAGCATATGCTTGACACCATTCGAAGAGAAGCAAAATTTACAGCTTCCTACACAGGAAGACAGGCATTTAATGAACGTGTCATGCAGGCAATGCAATCAGTCGACCGGGAAGCTTTCGTTTCTAGTCAATACAAGGATCTTGCATTTGACAACGGTCCGCTGCCAATAGGCCATGGCCAGACCATTTCACAACCTTATATCGTCGCATTGATGACAGATCTGGTTGATGTAACCGCGGAAAACATCGTGCTGGAAATTGGTACAGGGTCGGGTTATCAGGCGGCGGTGCTTGCTAAATTAGTGCGGCAGGTTTATACCATAGAAAAAATACCCGAGCTGGCTGAGTTGGCCCGGCAACGGTTAAAAACGCTGGGTTATAATAATATTGAAGTGCGCATTGGCAGCGGTTACCATGGCTGGCATGAAAAATCGCCGTTTGACGCGATTATCGTGACCGCCGCTGCTACTCATATTCCACAGCGTCTTGTTGATCAACTCAAGCCCGGCGGACGCATGGTGATCCCTGTTGGCTTGCCTTATATGCATCAGGAATTGATGCTGGTGATAAAAAGTAAAAGCGGTGCAATGCACACTGAGTCTGTGCTAGGCGTGTCTTTTGTGCCGCTCGTTGTGGCAGATGATGAATTTCCAGGTGGCTCGTCCGGTTGATAAGTTTCATTTAGCCACCAAAAAAATATGAATCTGCTTTTTGTGAGACTTTCATTTTTTGGTGCTGATATTATGAAGAACAAAACCAGATTGCCGGCATTATGATCGAGCCACTTGAAACAGAGAAACTATATACCGCTTGTGATACAGAGCAGTTCAGTTTTGATACGACCGACCAGCTGCCCGATTTAAAAGAAATTATCGGTCAGGACCGTGCCTTGCAGGCACTTCATTTTGGTATCAGTATTCAACAAGCGGGTTATAACCTGTTTGTGTTAGGTCCAACCGGTTTAGGTAAACATACTGTGGTGCGTGAGTATCTGGAAGCGCAATCTAAAAACCGGCAGTCGCCGGCTGATTGGGTGTATGTAAATAATTTCGAAAGGCCGTCGCAGCCGATTGCGATAAGTCTTCCCTGCGGGCATGCGCATATTTTTCGGGATGATATGCAACGTCTGGTCGAAGATCTGTGCAGTGCGATTCCAAATGCATTTGAAACCGAAGACTACCATTTACGCACTCAAGAGATAGAGGATGATCTTAAAGATACCATAGAAACCGCCTTTAGCACCCTGGCAAAAGAAGCTCAAGCACATGATATTCGCCTGCTGCGCACACCGCATGGTTTTGCCTTTGCGCCCATGAAAAATAATGAGGTGATCAAACCCAAGGATTTTGAAAAATTACCTGAAAAGGAACAACATCGCATTGATGAGACGATGAGTGCGCTGGAAGAAAAGCTCACCAGTATTTTACGTTTGCAGCCGCAATGGCAGCGAGAGGCCAGGAACAAAGTCAAGGCACTCAATAAAGAAATCGTCATGTTTGCATCTGGTCATTTAATCGATGAACTGAAAAATAAATACCGCGATAACAAAAGCATCCAGAATTATCTGGATGCTGTACAACAGGACGTGATTAACAACCTGCAGGATTTTCGTGGCGAAGAAATGCATGAACAAAAAAATGCATCGCTCATGGAAAAGCAGACGTTCCGCCGGTATACGGTGAACATTCTTGTTGATCACGCTGATCATAATGGTTCACCTGTGTTACTTGAAGACCTTCCCAATTATGCCAATTTGGTTGGTGCGGTTGAATACACCGCCCATATGGGCGCGCTTCAGACCGATTTTAGTTTAATTAAGCCGGGCGCTTTGCATCGTGCCAATGGCGGGTATCTCATGGTCGATGCAATTAAATTGCTGATGCAGCCGTATGCCTGGGAAGGACTGAAGCGTGCCTTGTCTTCGCAGCAAATAAAGATCCAGTCACTGGGACAAATTTATAGCTTAATCAGTACGGTGACGTTAGAACCGGAACCAATTCCGTTGAACATTAAAGTGGTGTTAATCGGGGATCGCATTCTATACTATTTGTTGCATGCTTATGATCCTGAGTTTAAACAATTATTTAAGGTTGCCGCAGACTTTGACGACCGCCTTCACCGTTCCACGGAAAACCAGCAGGTTTACGCGCAAATGATCGCAACACTGTTAAACCGCGATAAGCTCCGGCCATTCGACCGTCCAGCGGTAGCAAGGGTAATTGAGCACAGTGCGCGTATGGCTGGTGACTCGGAAAAGCTGTCTGCATATGTTATGGAGATCGCCGATTTATTACGTGAAGCCGATCACTATGCCAGCTTTTCCAGTCAAACGGTGGTGCATCGTGAAAATGTTCAGCAAGCAATTGATGCCCGTTTTTTTCGCGGCGACCGATTGCGCGAGCGCTTGCATGAAGAAATTAACCGTGGAACTTTAATGATCGATATTGAAGGTGCCAAAGTCGCACAGGTCAATGGATTGGCAGTTATTCAATTAGGTGATAGCAGTTTTGCTATACCCTCACGTATTACTGCAACAGCCCGTTTGGGTGATGGGGATGTCATTGATATCGAACGTGAGATTGAATTGGGGGGTGCGATTCACTCCAAAGGTGTTTTTATTCTTTCTGCGTTTCTGGGAGAGCGTTACGCCAAGAGCCGGCCGCTGTCTTTGACCGCCAGCCTGGTGTTTGAGCAATCCTACGGCTTGATAGAAGGTGACAGTGCATCGATGGCCGAACTTTGCTGTCTACTTTCCGCGTTGGCTGATATTCCCATCAATCAAGGGATTGCTATGACGGGTTCAGTTAATCAGCGCGGCGAGGCCCAGGCCATTGGTGGTGTGAATGAAAAAATTGAAGGATTTTTTGATGTTTGTAACAGGCGAAAATTATCGTCTCATCAAGCAGTGTTGATTCCAACTGCTAACGTCAAGCATCTGATGTTGCGGCATGATGTTATTGAAGCCTGCCGAGATGGCAAGTTTGCTGTGTATGCTTACCAGAATGTCGACGAAGCGATGGAAATTCTGACAACTAAACCAGCTGAAAAAATCAATACAAAAATCGAAGCGCGATTAATTGAGCTCGAAGAATTTCACCAAATTTACGCCAAGGCCGGTAAAGAAACATCAGACAGTGATGAAAACACTAAGCATTAATCGTATTCTGGTTGCGCTGGACGCCAGCGCGGTAAATCGGAGCGTGTTGCAGGCTGCTACGACGCTCGCTGTGAATCTTGATGCAGAACTTAATGCCCTGTTTATTGAAGACATTAACTTGTTGCGACTGGCTGAGCTGCCATTTGCGCGTGAAATTGTTTACGGATCTGACACTGGCCGGGGAATCAATGTTGCCGATATGGAGCGGTCCATGCTCATGCAGACAAAACGTTTGCGTGAATTGGTGGGAACCATTGCAAAACAGAGCCGGCTGCGCATTGCTTTCGATGTTGAGCGCGGCGATATCGCCAGCGCGATTTGCCACGCATCCAGGCAGACTGATTTATTAATCATTGGTAAAAACAGTCAATTACTCAGGCAAAGTCTGAAAGTCGGTACGATTGCGCAGGCGTTACTGTCTTCCACGCATTGCAACCTCATGGTGCTGCAGCACGGCGCGACCATTGAACGGCCGGTTGTCGTCACTTTTGATGGCAGCGATGTCAGCCTGACTGCAGTATTACTTGCCAGTCGACTGGCGCGGCAGGATCATAATGTGCTCATTGTTCTTTTTCCTGCGGTTAATGACCATCGTTACCAGTTGCTTTACAATCAGCTGATGAAAGAAATAACTAATACGTCATTGCAGATACGCCCGGTGCGGCTGTCCGAAAACACTGTGGCACAGATATTACAGGCGATCAAGCAATATCAAGGGCGTATTTTATTATTGGAAACCGGATGTTCTTTCCTAACCGCCGATCAGACGCGGGAGATTGTGATGCAGGCCGATATACCCGTTGTTTTGTTACGCTAGGCGTTGTTGAATAAATCAATATTGAACCAAAGTCCCCATTCTCTCGTTAATTGTTAGAGTTTTACAGACACCGACATGCCTAGATTGGTCATTCTGTTGAGTGTGCAGACGCACTAATCCACGCTTTTGTTTTTGCTGTGGGAGTGCGCGCCCTTTCATGGCGTTGCCAAAAATACGCTTGTAGCGTTGCACGGCAAGTTCGGCATAGTTGCGCAAACCATATCCTGTCTTCTTTTGCCAAGCAATGCGGCCATGCTGGTCAATCACCCTGATATGATCATCCCGTTGGGTGTCGCCTGCAGCTGAACGGACAGCAGTCTTTTGCGGTGGAATGGTCACTTGTGCATCAGGTTGCTGATTCAAAACCGTCCGGGAAACCGGTTCGCCATCATAGGCGCTATCGGCGATAAAGGTATCAAAAGGCGTGTCAATTTGAACCATTAAATCTGGAACCGCAGTGGGGTCACCAACTTCCGGCGTGGTGAATTCGCACGCCAACAGTTGATGATTTTCATCAACTGCAAGATGCAGCTTCCGCCATGTACGGCGAGCAGGAGCACCGTGCTTTTTTCTGGTGCCATTCGTCCTTGCCGTAAACCTTGAGACCGGTTGAATCAACAATAACAAGACTACCCGGTTCCATCGCTTTGGTTAATGTGAAAGAAACCGTTAAAAGGACGAATGTTACCCTGGCCTGTCAAGGCCATAAAAAAATTGGCGTAAATTAAGCTTTAGCTGATTTGATAAAGCCGTATCGAATCAGTGTTTTGATCCAGCGTGCAGCGTTACGCTGAACAGAAAGTTTTTCGTAGTCAGTGGTGCGGTCCCGGTAATGTTCGCCCCGTTTGA
>BQJA01000046.1 GCA_021604405.1 Nitrosomonas sp.
TTACCTTGTAACTTCCCCAGCGTATCGTCATAATGATCCAGAGAGAAAAAGCCGAAAGAAATCAGTATACAATGTTTTTAATAATGATATTTCACAAGGTACTAAGTAAACATGCCCTTATCATTAATTTTACTTTTGCATATAGAACCTGGAAGCTACTTTTCTAAGGAATAGTGCAATGCATTCGGACTTAAGGAAAAACAGGAAAATCACATGACCTATTGCCTGGCTATCAGTGTTAACAAAGGGTTAGTTTTTGCTTCTGACTCACGCACCAATGCTGGTGTTGATTATGTAACGACCTACAGTAAGATGCAAAGTTTTGTCTGGCCTGGCGAACGCATTTGCGTGCTGTTGACATCCGGGAACCTTGCCACATCACAGGCAGTTATAAATATCATCAAGAGTGATCTAGAAGCGTCAAAAACCAGCCGCAATTTACGTAAAGGCAAACATTTGTACGAAGTGGCCCATTACGTCGGCCAGCTCAGTCAAACGGAACAGCGCCAGCACGCCGATGCCTTTAAAAGTAGCGGAAATGGCGCTGAAGCCAGTTTTATTTTGGGCGGACAAATTGCTGGTCAGGCGCCAGAAATATTTTTAATATACCCGCAGGGAAATTATATCAGCGCTTCGCCGGAAACGCCTTTTTTACAGATTGGCGAGAACAAATATGGCAAACCAATTCTGGACCGAATCATTACACCCAGCACCTCTTTGGAGGACGCTGCGCGCTGTGCACTGGTGTCACTGGAATCCACTATCCGCAGCAATATTTCCGTGGGTCCACCGGTGGAACTGGCAATTTATACCGGCGATACCATTGGCGCACCCTATCACCAGAAGTTGATGCTTAACTCGCCGATGTACAAGTCCATGCAGAAACAATGGAATGAAGGTTTGCGTCGCGCTTTTAATCGACTGCCAAGATTTGAATGGGAAGATAAAGTTGACAGGCGTTAGCTCCCTGCCTCAGTCACTATGCGATGTATATAACGCAATTTATTCAACGCTAAAACTGATATGACAAACGGATAGGCATCTTCCAGCCCCATACTGCGATTGAGTGCATTAAGTGCGGCAGACAAACCGCACCAGCTGTTAAATAGCGAATCGAAAGAAGCTGAAGCAGTTTCACCCGTCGCTTTCTGATGATTAACAGTTGGGTCGACAGCATCAAGACCATAAATTTCAAAACCAAAATCATTTGCAGTTTCCAGCGTGTCCACCATGTGCAGATAATGCGCCCATGTCTCGGCCCAGTCTTCCCATGGATGCATACTGGCATAGGCGCTGATCCAGACATTCTGCCAATATTCCGGAGGCCCCTGGTCATAATAGGCGCTTAACGCCAGCTTATAGTCCAATCGCTCATCGCCAAATAGTTCACGAAAGCTGATAATATTATCTGAACCGTTAATAAGACGGTCCCAGTAATAATGGCCGGACTCATGCCGAAAGTGGCCCAATAGGGTACGATAACTTTCATTCATTTTTTCACGCATTTTCTCCCGTGAGCTGTGTTCGGCTTCGAGCAAATTGATCGTAATCATGCCGGCATTGTGCCCGGTGGCAATACTACGTTTGATGGTCAATTCATTACCGAAATCATCTTGCGTGGCGCCATCTTCCAGAAATTCGAAACCCATCCCTTTATTCGGGTCTACATCACGGCCTACTACCGGCAGATTCAAGTTAAATAATGTATACAATAAGCGCCGCTTGGCCTGCTCTATGCGATACCACAGCATGAGGTTTTGTGCCTCACTGAGATTCGGAATAATGTAAGTAAGACGACACGACACACAAAAAGCCTGGTTGTCATCGGCAGACACCATCCAGTTGCAAACATCGTACTCAGAATAATTTTTACACTGACGGTAATGCTTGTTATTCGACAACGCGTGCCAATGATCATCTGTTGTTGATTCCAGGACACTCAGCTGTTTCTCATCAGGCAAATAACCAACCATTCGGTTGCAGGCTGTACATCGACTGTTTTCAAAATATAATTTATTACCGCATTGGCATAGAAAAGTTTTCAAAGACAAAGACCCTATTGATAAGTCACGCAAGATCTACAATAAATATATATGCTTAGCAATGTAACATATTCCCTGTAGATGTAAATTGCAAGCTAAGCATTTTATTAATACTTACAGCCAACCGAATTCAGTTTGTACATAACGCCTCGACAAGACAGGGAGTCGATACGATGGACGTTATAAAAACCCGTGAAAATGTTCGCGATGGACACCTTTGGCAACCGCTTGCCCGACTTGCTGAAGTTCAACCATATAATCGACAGAGTCAAGCATTTGGACATGTTTTGGATTAACATTGGGTAATTCAATCTTGTCCAGGCCACTGCGTGACAGTTCCGCATTGTATCGGACATACGTAAACAACTTAGGGTGAACGGGGAAATGAACAGTTTGATCGGTGAGATCACCAATTTCACGATCTAGTTCATTGCCATACAAACATTTTCCAAATGAGCGGCATAAAATATCCTGCTCATTGAGCGCTGCATTCATTAATGCGGAAGGGAGAGATTTCGCATTATAAAGCAAGTTCATATCACTGGGGCTCAGATCTTTATTGGCGCCTGAGCAGGTGCCTGTTCCCAGGGAAATAATCAACAATTTATCTGCACCTGTTTCCCAATTAAGCTTGTAGGCGTCCAAAGTCGCCATTAAGAATGTCTGAAATGACGGGTTGTTGTACATCGTAATGCTGCCATCGACAAAAACAAATGGGTACTTGTCTTTGTCGCCGAGTGTTATTTTTTCCGGCGGGAAGAAAGTCGGTGCTGCTGTACTGGCCCGGACCAGTTGCCATAAAGGTAAGTCCAGGTTGCAGTCGTCACGTTGTCTGTCATTGTATTTTGCCTTCGGGTTATTGCTAACCGGCCAGGGAGAATCGGTCGTCGCGTTACGCATAACCATCATTAGCAATGTTCTGAGATCTGCACTGCCTAAAGTGGTATTTTTGCCAAATTCCTGCTGCAATATTTGTTTGAGCTCTTCATCTTCATATGAGTACTTGAATCTTTTTAAGAAACTGGCCTTATCAAACATTTTGGCGCCGCGATGTATGTAAAAATCACGGATTTTATCGACTGGCCATCCCAACGATAAGCAGGCAGCGATGATCGCACCGGTACTGGTGCCAGAAATATAGTCAAAATAGTCGGCCAGCACAATCGGTTCATTCTGGTTCAACGACGATCGCAGCAGTGTTTCAATTTCTTTGAGTATTTCAATAGTTATTATTCCGCGGATGCCGCCGCCGTCTAATGTTAATATCTTCTTGGGTGGCGTTGCTTCTATTTTCTGCTGTAAAGTCATTGTACTAACTCCCTTAAACCATATTAAAAAGTATCCGGGTATCTAATCTATACACTTGACCTGAACGTTCTTTAACAGCGTCCAGCATATGCTTGGTACCGCCTGGTCCGTCACCACTTTTACCGTCCCACAAACAGATAAAATGAGTTTTCTCCGCGCCCCAGGAAAGTGCAGAATAAAGCTGCCAAAGATTGTTTCTCTCATATGGGCTGACGTTTCCAGGTGACGGTCCCAGTTCATCAGGCATTATAAAAAGCACTGTATTCGGGTTTTGTTTGACTTGATAAAAGCGTTCTTGCCAGTTATTGCCAGCAAAACTGACTGAGTTCTGCAAAAACGTTGGGATTTCGAAAGGAATATGTACCTGCACATGCAACTTTAACGCCAACGCGGCTTCAGCAAAAATAAGATCGCCACCACAGGCACCGCTGCATATGGCAAGGTCTTCAGGACCCGCTTGCAGCGCAGTCAATTGGTTACGTATGGCATCGGCCGCTAAAGGTTCTTTTTCTTTGGGAAAACGAGGTGTTTCACGTTCTGGTGCATCGATCATATGACCGCTGAATAAAAAAACCTTGCGGGGCTGCCAATCTTTTTTTGGCTTTTCGAGTCTGGCAATGGCACGATCAAACAACGCGATAGCCAAAGCGACTTCTGCTGGTCGAAAAGCTAAATCCTGCAGTAATTTTAATTGCTGTCTGGATGAGTCCAGCACAAACCAGTTCTGTCTTGCCGCTGTTATGGCAGCCTTATACGCCTTTTCAATGATTGCCGCGTCACTGACCAATAACTCAAGATCGGCCAATGTGACTCTGGCCCAATAGTTGAGCTGATTGGCGGTCTCTTTGGTTAACTCGCTCATGGTTGCCCAACGAACGCCGCCTGCCATTGCCTCCAGTTCATTCTCGTAATCACTATATCCCTGCAGATGACTCAATAAGCGGATAAGTGTCAGGGCATTGATGCCAGCATAATAGCTTTCTGGCTGTTCGATAAATCCCTGGCGGTATGCTTCAATCGCCGCATTCAATTGCGCGCATTCACAGGCCGCATCTTCAAACATGGCCTGTGGACTTTTATTTTCCTCACGCCATAAACTGACCCAACGATCTTTTTCGGTTCGGCCCAATAGCGCCCAATTTTCGGCATCATGTGGATGTTTTCTGGATAAGGCGCTCAACCATTGTTCCGCGTGCGCCATTTTATTCAAGCGTCCCAACACGACGCCTTTTTTTTGCGCACTGCTCAGGTCATCCGGATTGATAGCCAACGCTTTATTAAACTGCTCCAGCGCAAAATCAAACTGTCCCAAACTGAGCAACGCATTGCCGGCGGTTCGATAACCTTCAAGTTTTAAAGCAAAGGTCGGCGCTTCACTGGCAAGAACCAGAATATCGCCCGGTTTATTATTCTTTCGGGATACTTCAATTAAGTCGGCCCATTGTTCATGCTTTTGCCAGAACGTATCCGCGTTTTTAACGCGTAGCGATTTCCAGTCGGGCTCTTGCAAATAGGGCAAATATTGATAAACAGGGCTAACCGGCCGCCGATTGGGTGCCGAGCACAGGGTTTCAAGCGCTATTTCGCCCAACGCCGTACGATCGTTTTCAATAAAATCTGCATCAGGTATACCCTCTTTCAAATGGTAATGAAACGTTCGATCCACACAGACGTCAAAAGGAATCCTGGCTTCCCCTGATCGAATCTGCACGATGCCATGTGACCGCAGTCCATGCCGAACGCCCAGTTCGTACCAGGCATTCGCGTTACTAATTGACAGATCCGCCACCACCAAATCCGCCATCAATAATTCCTGAAACATATCGGCACGAATATCACCCGGCAATATTTCTTCGTCTGCGCGAAAGGGTTCCAACCCGGCCTGTAACAATGCGGGCTTAACTAGGTCCAGGTAGATCTGATTAAAATTGATGCCTTCTTTTTCCCCAAAAGGCATGACGACGAAGACATGTTGTGCCATATGTATTCCCTGATTTTTTGGCTAAGTTAAATTTCATATTTTGCAGCGGCAGCTACTGTTGACGCGAAACTGCCGTTGCGATTAACCGTCAGATAACCAAAAATTTCCTGCCAGTAGCTTAGCACCCCGCAGCAAACTACTGCTAAACAGATATTGCGGATCTGTATTGTTTCAATCATGGTTTTTATCTACAGGGTTATTGTCTAAAACACCAAATTATTTAACTTCCTAACTAACGTTCAATTAACACCACTTTAACATGGGCCACTTCCCCGTCGCGCTGGTATTGCAGCTTGACGTTTTGCCCAGCCTGCAATGTCTTCAAGATGCTGGAATAGGCGGCCAGATCCGTGACCGGTTTCCCGGCCAGTTGAAGCAGAATATCGCCGGTTTGCAGACCGGTTCGCTGAGCTGGCGAGCCGGGCACAATATCACTGACACGCACACCTTCACCCTGATAAGAAAAGTCCGGAACGGTTCCTAACAAAATTTTTCGGCCTGATTTCGGCTTTGACGCTGATGATGATTGCGCGCCGCCTGGCTGCAAGGTGGCCGTTAACGGTTCGACCCGGTTTGACAAGTATTCAGTGGCTTCTTTGACGACTGCCGCTACTTTAACGAGCCCGGCCGAATCAATTTTTTCGGCGACATCGCCTGGCCGGTGATAATCCTCATGGGCACTGGCGAAAAACTGTATCGCGGGCACGCCCGCTTTGATAAAAGCCGCCTGATCACTGGAACCAATATCATCTTGTACCGATTTTACGTTGACACCGGTAACATAGCTGGCGCCCCGAAAAATATGAACGAATTCACTGGCGGTACCCGTTCCAAACACGGTCAGTGGATCATCGCCTAAACGTCCAACCGTATCCAGATTGAGCATCGCAGCTATTTTTTTCACGGGATAGTTTTTAGCCGTTTTTATGTAATACTTAGATCCCAATAGACTGGCTTCTTCACCGGTAAATGCAACAAAAATAATGCTGCGCGCCGGCTGCCATTGTTTGGCTGCCAGCCGCGCCAGTTCCAACATTACCGCTACACCGCTGGCATTGTCATCCGCCCCATAGTGAATTTTTCCTTGATTACCCGCACGCACATCCGGCCACCCCAGCCCTAAATGATCGTAATGGGCGCCAATGACGAGGCTTTCTGACGTCAGTTGCGGGTCGCTGCCCGGCAATATGCCGATCACATTGCGCAAGACGATCTCCCCTTTCGGTTCTCCCACATCCTGTTGCCATACCTGGTAGTAGCCGTCATTATCACCGCCCGGGGTCAAACCGGCCTGTTGAAAAATTTCAGCGATATACTCGGCCGCTCTATCCAGTTCCTTGCTGCCCAGCTCGCGTCCTCTAAATTCTTCACTGGCCAGATGAGCAATATCCGCCATCATACGGTCCTCGGAAAATACCGGCGGCAATTGCGCCAGCGCCTGACGTGGCGCCAACTTGCCATATTCATGATTATTTATCGGCGTATCATCGTTCTGGACAACCATTTTGGATAACGGTGATCGGGTTACCGGCCATTGGCCTTTTAAGATATTGTCGAGTTCATTACCATCAAAGCCCAAATAACTGTATTTACGGTAATGCGGCAATTTTCTGGCCAGTTCTGCTATCGCCTCTGGCAGGTCGGATGCCACCCACAACAAAGTCTTGTCTGGGTTGGACGGTTGTCTTGCCGTCAGAACAACAGAATGCTGATCCCGCGAAAATTGCTGTTTATTGAACATCAGTTGATTCGTGTCAACCTTGACATCATGGTCAGATAACGCATCAAGGACATGGTCGCGGAATTTGTTTTGCCAGCCCATAACCCAAACGGTCCGTTCCACCGGTAAGCGATCAAGCTGATCATCGCTGACTATCTCCAGCACATTTGACTGTGTGTTGCGCCAGTTCTCAGCCAACGCGCCATACGCTTTCGACACCGCTTGCGCGGCTTGTGCGGGCAGTATTAATAATGGTTTCTCAGCACCAAATCCTTGTGACAATGCAGCCGGTATTTCACGACTGTCCAGACGGCGAAACACGTCAAATTCCGGATCAATATCAATCCGGATTGGACGCTTCTCAAAATTCATTTCAAGTTGATGCGTGCGCTGATTCAGTTTGACCTGCGACTGAATCGGTTGCGCCTGATTCTCCAGATATACGACGACCGGTACGGTGATGTTATAGGGCTGGTCTTGCTGGGTTTGTTTGATTACTGCCGTTAGTTGGAAGCCTTGAGCCGCAGGTTCGGCTTCTGCTTGCTGTAATATCAGATCCGGAGCGCCACGACGATAAACCCACTGTTGGAATAATGAAGAAAAATCCTCGCCGGTAGCGCGAGAGAATGCTTGTTGCAAATCATCAAATGTAGCCCGGGTGAATAGATACTGGCGATAAAAAAGCTGCAGCGCACGAATAAAATCTTTGTCACCCAGTTCCTGACGCAACATATGGAAAAACATCATGGTTTTACCATAACCAACGGCCTCTGTGCTGGCGCTATGCCGTGAAACAAAATGGGCAACAGGAAAATCTCTTTCCGTGCTGACAAAATCCGCATATTTTTGTAACACATCCCGCCGGTATTCGATCCCTTTACCCCGTTGCTCATTCACCAGATGATCGGCTAAATACGCAGTTAATCCTTCAGTCCAATTACCTTTTGCATAATCCACAAAGACGCCATTGCCCCAGTAATTATGTAATATTTCGTGAGGATAAGAGGAATGCAGGATAAATGGAAAACGGATGACCTTTGGTCCCAGCAAGGTAAACGAGGGCATACCATAGCCGGTTTCCCAGAAATTTTCGACCAGCGCAAATTTTTTATAGGGATAGGACCCCAACAACCGATTATACATCGCCAAATACTGGGCAGTGGCATCCAGATATTTCTGTGCCAGCGCTTTATCCTCGCTGCGCAAATACACCATGGCGAGCGTTTCCCCTGCCGGTTGGGTATAGCGTTGATATTGGCCGGCAACAATATAAATATCATCTTGGGGGTGCGACGCTTCCCATATCACTGCTTTCGTCGAATTTTCGAGCTGCTCATCCACCAAATCACCCTGGCTGACAACGTCCCAGTCATCAGGCAATAAAATACGTAAACGGAACGAAACCATTGGGTCTGTAAACTGGGGATACCAGGCACTTGAGCTGGACAGAAAAATACCCTGATCTGAAATCACGCCCGGCGTAGAACCAAAACTACGCGAATATTTCTGACCTGGGGCCTGAACAGGATGGTTAATTATGCCACTGTAGTGCAAAACAACCGATTGCTGTCCCGGCGGCAAGGTTATCGTGTAATGCTTCAATGGAACGGATGTGTTGCTCCCTTGTTTCGGCATAATGTCGCCACCCTCGACGGCGTCAATCGTCAATGCGGCATGCAAGCTGAATTCCAGACTGGCGGGCGCATTCTGGTCATGGCGGTAACGTTCAGGAATATCAATACGATTCTTCACCTGTATTTCCGAAGAATCCGGCAACAATGAAACTTCCATATCATGCAGAAACGGCCTGGCACTGCCTTGGGCAGCAATGGCATACGACATGCAACTAATAATCAGCATAAAGGTCAATCCGACATGTAATAATCTTTTCTTTCTCATTTTTATATATCTATCTCAAAAAAGCGCTAGTGGAATATTACAGAAATAACCAGAACCAGATAATCCTGTTTACAATTTTTTTTGAGCTATGTTTTAATGCTTCTCCCAAAAAATAAGGAGTCGATGCAAGATGAATGCTTTGTCAAAGAAACTAATTTTAACCAGTCCAGTGCCGTTGATTGCCGGGTTACTGTCATTACTGACCCTTTCATGGCCTGCTCACGTTCTTGCTCTGGACTTTATCACAGATGACCATCAACTTTCCTCCAGCAAGGAAAAACGGGTGGGTGAAGCGTATTACCGCGCTGATCAGCAGTGGATGGTCTATCAGGCCGAGGTCGCTGACGATAACCCTTTTTATCAGATTTATCTGAAAAACGTAGAAAGCGGGAAAACACACCGTGTCTCTCCCGGTGTTGGCAAGACGACTTGCTCATGGGTTCACCCTTCTGAACAAAAAGTGCTTTTCTCATCCACCCATCTGGATCCGGATGCCAAGACCAAAATGACTGCTGAGATCGAAAGAAGAAAATCTGGCGAACAAAAGTCTTATGCCTGGGATTATGACGAATATTACGATATTTTTGAATCGGATTTTGATGGCAAAAACAGCAAAAATCTTACCAATACAATGGGGTATGACGCGGAGGCATCCTGGTCCCCTGATGGAAAACTGATTGCCTTTGCATCAAATCGTCGAGCCTATACGGAAGAACTGACCGAAAAAGAAGCCGCGCTTTTCGAGAAAAATCCCGCTTCCATGATTGATATCTATATCATGAACGCCGATGGCAGCAATGTCAAAAGACTCACTCACACGAATTCCTATGATGGCGGCCCGTTTTTCAGCCCGGACGGAAAGCGTATCGTCTGGCGGCGTTTCGATACCGGCGGCCGGGTCGCTGAAATCTATACGATGAATATTGACGGATCGGATCAAAGAAAAATTACTGACCTGGGTGCAATGTCATGGGCGCCTTTCTATCATCCTTCCGGAGAATATATCATTTTTTCCACCAATATCCACGGACACAGAAATTTTGAACTCTACATCGTGGATACCTATGGAAAACAAACGCCAGTTAGAGTAACTGACAAGGAAGGCTTTGATGGTTTGCCGGTTTTCACCCCCGACGGGAAATATCTTACCTGGACCAGCGATCGCACACCTGAAAAGAAAGGTCACATCTTTCATGGAAAATGGGACCATCAGAAGGCATTGAGTAGTCTTTCGTTGCAATAAAATCCGCGCTTGTATCAATAGATCAGTCAATCATGGCATTCATCAATGTAATTTGAGAAGCGTGATCCGACTGATCTTTTTTTGCAAAAAAACTGCTGCTTTAGCTAGATCATTAAGGCGTTATTGCTACTTCCGCACTGTCAAACAATATATCGTTCATTTCCAATGACCCGTTCATAACCGTATCAAAACCAAAATAAAAAGTATAGTCTGTCACTGGCAAACCGGTCATGTTTAATACCTCAAACGATGGCTGATTAAATAATGGGCCCTGGAAAGACGGAACCAAACCGGGCAACCAGGAATCACTTGCCAAGTCATAATGAAACACGCCAAAAGGCGTGGTCGCAACTAACCACCAGTCCGCATCCACGCCCGCTTGAACATCCGGATCCAGCGCAACCGTCACGCTCAACGCGTCGGACTGTGTTATGGTGACGGGTCCATCCGAGTCATTGGCTTTGACATCAATCGCAACCGGACTGCATGTGGATCGCTCATACATAAACCCGCCACCGCCAGTACCGCCCCCTTGCGGACCTACCGTCCAACCAAGAAATTTAATATCTAAATAAATATCTTCTGCAATTAAATGGATTACTGCATCCTGCCCAACTGAACTCGGCGGGTTTATACCATGCCAGGCTTCCCAATTGGTGAACGTCAAACTCTCAAAATCGGATGCCGAACCAAATGCCCATTCGGTGTCAGCGGGAGAAATTGTTGAAGAATATGAAGTTTCTGATGCAATATTAAAAATACCTCTTTGATTTGCCCGGGTAATCCATACCGCGTCAGAGATACGATCCTGATTCTCAGGTAGATTCCAATCAGCTGAATCTGCTTTTATGAAAAACTTTTTTGGACTGACGCAAACTTCTGCATTGACAACCCCGAGCGAATAAAAGCTAATGATAAATAGTATAAAAAACGCCTTCAACTGTCTCATGCTGTTTTGCCCTCCCTTTATTGAATTATACAAAAAGCCATATTTCACGCTTTTTAATATATGATCGAAGATCGCTCAATCCAGACACGATCAACGGATCTAACTGGTATCCTGAAGCCAATCAATCAAGTATAACAACCTCATGATATTAACAAAACTACAATTCTTTACAACTAATAAAACCACAAAGAAAACCCGGATAACAGAAAATTGTTGCCTGGAATCCTGTCAATACAAAAATAACTGGTTATAGATTAACCGTATTTCTTTCTTCCTATCCGACGGCGGCGATGCGCCCGCTTTGCTTCATCCGCCGTTATCGGCGCCGGCGCTTTATTGGCATAAGGGTTATGACCGGTTTTAAAAGAAACGCGCAGCGGCGTTCCTTCAAGCTGAAATACCTCACGGAATGTATTTTCCAGGTAGCGGCGATAAGTCTCCGGCACATGGTCAAGCATACTGCCATGGACGATTATTAACGGCGGGTTGGACCCGCCCTGATGGGCATAACGTAGCTTTGGACGCGACATACCGCCACGTGGCGGCGGATGCTTTTCTACCGCTGCAATTAAGGCTCGTGTTAACTTGGGTGTTGGCAGATCGGCCATCGCGGCTGCATATGCCATGTCGATCGATGGCAACAGTTGTCTCAACCCACTGCCATGTAACGCAGAAACGTAATGTAGCCTGGCAAAACTCAAAAATCCGAGTTTCCGTGTAAGCTCACTTTTAATGGTGTCCCGTTGATAACTGTCAAGCCCATCCCACTTGTTTACCACGACGACCAGCGCGCGGCCCGCCTCCATAATGAAACCGGCAATATGCGCATCCTGATCTGAAATTTCACTTCTTGCATCCAGAACCAATACAGCCACATTCGCATCTTCTACCGTTTGCAGCGTTTTGACGACTGAAAACTTCTCGATCGCTTCCTGCACCCTGCCCCGGCGGCGCAGACCCGCCGTATCGATCAGTGTGTAGCGTTTTCCTTTACGTTCAAAATCAATGTAAATACTGTCCCGGGTGGTCCCTGGCTGATCAAATGCGATGACGCGCTCTTCGCCCAGCAATGTATTGATAAGTGTCGACTTGCCCACATTGGGCCGGCCAACAATAGCGATTTTTGGATTCTTCTCCTTTCCTTCTTCGACCGGTGGATCGGGAAAATCAGCAAGTGCAAGTGCCACCAAATCATTGATATTGTCGCCGTGTATAGCTGAAACCGCACAGGGTTCGCCAAGGCCGAGCTCATGAAATTCAGCAGTGACGACCGGCGCAGCCATTCCTTCGGTTTTGTTAACGACCAGCAGAATTTTATGGCCGGTTTTCCGTAATTGGTCTGCGATAATTTTGTCATGAGCCGCTAAGCCCTGTCTGCCATCAACAATAAACAACACCATGTCCGCTTCATCAACAGCTTGCAGGGTTTGTTGCGCCATAGCGTGTAAAATACCCTCTTTGACCACTGGCTCAAAGCCGCCCGTATCAACAACCAGATAAGATTTATCACCAACTCTGCCATGACCATAATGCCGGTCCCGCGTTAGCCCGGGAATATCTGCAACGATTGCGTCACGGCTGCGGGTAAGACGGTTAAATAATGTGGATTTACCGACATTTGGCCGCCCGACCAATACTAGTGTGGGTTTCATGTTTTCAGGAGGTATCTAAAAAAAGAGGCAACCTGTCATAGCCAGGATGCGTCATAAAAATTGACAGCGGAAAGTTCTACGGCGTGGAGAATGCGTAAACGCCACCTTCAATTGTTTGAACAACGAAGCCGTCAGGCAACGCGGTTGGGGCTGTAATAATGGCACTGTCATCCGTAGCGGAACGCGCGATAATCGAACCGTCATAATTCCGAAAAATGGTCACATAACCGAGAAAATCCGCAACCACGATATAAGGTCCTACCACTGTAGGCGCAGTTAATTTCTTACTGCCAAGCCTGTCTCGCTTCCAGACACCTGCACCACTGCGCTTATCATACGCAACCACTACGCCACCTTCCTCGCTAACATAGATATAATCAGTATCCATAGCAAGACCAGCACTACTGGTTGCTTCCCGCGCCCAGATCTGGTTGCCGTCAATCAAATCAAAACATGCGATACGCCCTTGATAGGCAACTGCACAGACAAGCTGTTCATCAGCAACTGGTATGCTGGTTATATCCGTCATACGTTCCAGTTCGGTCACGCCACGCGGCTGCGATACCGCCGCTTCCCAGCCAACGTCACCATTGAACAGGCTCATTGCCGCCAGTTTCCCGCCTGCAAAGCCAGCAAATACAGCGCCACGTGAAACCAACGCACCGGCGTGACTACGTACTGTCAGAGAAGGCGTTGCGCCCTGATAAACCCATTTCCGGCTCCCGTCAAGCGCATCCAATCCGAACACGCGCGCATCCACAGTCCTGACCACCACAACATCATTATCGGTTTGTGGCGCACTTAACACTTCACTGCTGACTTGTGCTTTCCATTGACTGTTACCCGCTTCATCAAAGGCCAGCACTTCTCCTTTAAAAGTGCCAACTAAAACCAGACCATTGCCGGCACCCACGCCACTCGACAACTCATGCTCGGTATCAATATGCCAAATCTGTTCACCCGTTTCGACGTTAAAGCGGGTGATCCCACCTTCTTCATCAGCCACATACACGGTGCCTTCACTAAATACGGGTGAGAGAACCGCTTCTTCACTTTCTTCTACACTACCGCGCCATAACAATGGCGCCGAATCAATATCTTCTAATTCGGCCAGTTCATCTTCATCAAATTCAATCTCTTCTTCACTGTCAAACAATTCCGAAACTTGCGTGCCAAAGGAATCCAACCATTTAAAATTGACTAGATCTGTCGTCGTGCCACAGCCGGCTAATAACAACAACAGCGGCAATAGAACCAGGCGTGAGACTTTAAATATCCGCATTGCAGCTGTTTTTACTTATTCTTTCACTTCACCTAAGGCATCTAATTTCATTTGCACAATATTGAAATAGTTACTATTTGTTCCTAGCATACTTAGCGCAGTTAAATAGGCCTGCTGCGCCTCGGCAATCCGGCCCGCCGCAACATTAATGTCACCCTTCAAATCAGCATAGAGACCCGTAAAAGCTTCACCATGCCGGGTATCCAGCAACTTTAACGCTTCATCATATTTTTCTTCATCTAATAGCAAACCTGCCAGTCTTAAGCGTACCAGGTCTTTTAATTCCTCTTCCCTGGCATTATCCAACACCCATTGCAAATTTTCTTTGGCAGCCTTTATGTTTCCGGCATCAACATTGGCGCGCGCCGCAATCATAGCAGCGCGTGGCGCATAACCGCTGGAAGGATACCCTTCCATCAATAAGTATGCGGCATCATTAACTTTCGCCGCATCATCGTTTTCCTGCACCTGTTGCAACAAAACATACAGATCAGCTGCTTGCGTACGCTGCTGATGCTGATAAATTTTCCATCCCTGGCTACCAACTAAACCCGCAATCAGAACAGACAAAACCACAATAACCGCTGTACCATACGAATCCCACCAAGCTTTCAGACTGTCTATTTTTTCCTGATCTTCCAGATTATATGTCGCCATCTTTCTTCCTAAATAATTTACCAAATAGTCTTAAAAATTACACAAAACCTGGACGTCATTCGCGCGACGCTTTAAGCAAATCAACGGACTCTTCTAAACCAACACTCACTTGACTTGCTGCCTCACGTAATGGTTTGATACTAACCGCTTCAGCTTGTGCTTCATCGTCACCAATAATCAGCGCAAAACGCGCACCACTGGTATCCGCTTTCTTCATCTGCGCCTTAAAACTTCCACCCCCGCAATGAAAAATCACTTTGAGTCCATTATTGCGCAAAAATTCCACGGTTTTCCAAGCAAAATTGGTTGCAGCTTCACCCAAATGCACCATATATGCATCTGGCACAGGTGGGGAGATTTCCGTACCACCTGTCTGCATTAATGCCAACAACCGTTCTACGCCCATCGCAAAGCCACAAGCGGGCGCAGAATGTTTACTGCTTGCGCCGATCTGTGCGATGAGCCCATCATAGCGACCACCCGCACATATGGTACCTTGTGCGCCCAGTCTGTCGGTAACCCACTCAAAAACGGTACGGTTATAGTAGTCTAATCCTCTCACGAGCTGTAAATTTATTTCAAAATCTACCCCTTGGTTCCTGAGTATTTCCTGCAATGCTTCAAAATGAACGAGCGATTCCTCGTCCAGATCCTCCAGTAATTTAGGTGCGCCGGCCACTATCTCCTGCATCGCCGGGTTTTTGCTATCTAGAATCCGCAATGGATTGCTATACAACCGCCTGCGCGCATCCTCATCAAGATCATTGAAATACTGTTCAAAGTATTTAATCAGTCGTGTTCGGTGCAACGCTCTTGATGCCGCACTCCCTAACGTGCCAATTTCGACACGAACGCCGGTAATGCCTAATTTTCTCCATAAACGTGAACACATTACAATATGCTCGGCATCAATATCCGGCCCTGCAAAACCCATTGCCTCCACACCAACCTGATGAAACTGCCGGTAACGGCCCTTTTGAGGGCGTTCATGACGAAACATTGGGCCAGAATAGTACAATCGCTGCGGTTTTTGATATAACAAATTATTCGCGAGCACGGCACGGACACATGATGCCGTCCCTTCCGGGCGTAATGTCAAGCTGTCGCCGTTCAAATGATCCACAAAAGTATACATTTCTTTCTCAACGATATCCGTCACTTCGCCAATCGAGCGTACAAATAAATCCGTCTGCTCGACAATCGGCATACGAATGTTTTGGTAGCCATAAGCTGACAACCAATCGTTCACGGTATCTTCAAAGAATTCCCACCAATATGTTTCATTTGGCAGGATGTCATTCATCCCACGTATAGCCTGGATTGTTTTAGTCATTTGTTATTTTTCGTCACCATACAGCGGCGGGTATACGTCAGTTTGAGCTGCTGAAAAGTTGGTCGGCATCGATCAGATCATTTGTAAGATCATGATGCCGAAGGGTTAGCACATAGACGATTATATTCTTTTAGGGTATTTCTCATGGACGTACTGATCAACAATCTGACGAAATTCTGCAGCAATATTATCGCCCTTTAACGTTACTGTTTTTTGACCATCCACGTAAACGGGGGCAACTGGATTTTCTCCCGAACCCGGCAAACTGATTCCAATATTGGCGTGTTTACTTTCACCCGGCCCATTCACAACGCAACCCATGACCGCCAGCGACATATTTTCGACGCCTTCATATTGCTCACGCCATTCTAACATCTGGTCACGCACATAGCCTTGAATACTTTCCGCCAATTCCTGGAAATATGTGCTGGATGTTCGACCACAACCAGGGCAAGCCGCCACAAGTGGCACAAATGCCCGCAGTCCCATGGTCTGCAAAATCTCTTGCGCAACGATCACTTCACGGGTGCGGTCACCGCCCGGTTCGGGCGTTAATGATATCCGTATAGTGTCTCCGACCCCCTCTTGCAATAATACCGCCAATGCTGCAGTCGAAGCGACAATACCTTTCGAACCCATTCCCGCTTCAGTCAACCCGAGGTGTAACGCATAGTCGCAACGCGCCGCCAAATCTCGATAAACCGCAATCAGGTCCTGCACTCCGCTGACCTTGCATGACAATACAATTCTGTCGCGACCCAAGCCAATTTCTTCGGCTTTAGCAGCACTTTCCAGCGCAGAAGTAATTAGCGCTTCACGCATGACATGTTTCGAATCTTTCGGATCACTGGATTTGGCATTCTCGTCCATAATGCGCACCAGCATTTCAGGGTCCAGACTACCCCAATTAACGCCAATGCGAACTGGCTTTTCGTATTTACAAGCAGTTTCAATGAGTGTGGCAAACTGTTCGTCACGTTTTTTGCCATGACCGACATTACCAGGATTGATCCGATACTTGGATAATAGTTTTGCGCAATCCGGGTTTTCCGCCAGCAGCTTATGGCCATTAAAATGAAAATCTCCGACTAATGGCACATGACAGCCCATTTTATCGAGGTTTTCACGAATAACCGGGACAGCCCTGGCTGCTTCCGATGAGTTAACCGTGATCCGGACCAGTTCCGAACCAGCCCGCGCAAGTGCGGCAACCTGCGCTGAAGTTGCCGCTGCATTAGCAGTATCCGTATTGGTCATGGATTGGACCACCACAGGCGCGTCGCCGCCAATAGTCGCTGAATCAACCTTGACACCAACACTCAAACGTCGCTGAGCAAATGAATTATATGGAGGCATAATTACAATAATAAAATCTTAAAAAAGTTACCGGAACAAATTCTGTCAAACAGATGTTTTACTAATCATTCGAACACGGTGTTATAAAACTGACAAAACCATGTCAGCAATGCAAATATTATTTGAACGGCCGAAAGCCAGGACTAAACAAAAAGTTCACTCGAGTGTAAAGCGTGCGACCCCTTTTTTTTTGTCGGTATATGGCGCCAGATCGATCGACCGACCATTAAAAGTTAAATTAACATTCGCCGCGTTACCTACCACTAAGGATAATGGACGCTTTCCATCAATCACTTGCTCCGAACCACTGGCATTCAGCTGTTCAAAAATAACTTTATCCGCACGATCTCTCACTTCAACCCATGATTCATCCCTAAAATTAAAATAAAGCGTACCCAAACCACTATTCAGTGCATTATCCTGGGAAATTGATGACACCAGCGATTCACCAGGAGACAACGAATGACTATCGAGTGGCGCAATTTCCATTGACTGAATTGAATATTCAGCATCTTGGCCATCAAGCGGTATCGCCGGGGGCAGTGGTAATTCCAACTCCATCGTTCCCATTTCAGATTCAGCGCCGGTGTCCATGGGTACATCCGTACTCGGCTCTTTCTTAAAGAAAGAATAGTGTTCCCAACTGACACTTTGAAAAATAGCATAACCAATCAGACATAGCGACCCGATAATTAACGTTTTTAATAAAAAACCATGTCCTTTTTTTTCTCTATAATCATGGCCTCTACTCAGGTTATAGTTATAGCCACTCCATGCTTTTCTGGGAGAAAAGGACAATTCCTGCGTCTGATATTTCGAACTAGCGGCAACACCGGTTGATTGCGATTGAGGTAACAGCTTTAGTATAGGGGCAGGATCCAATTGCATTAAATTTGAATAATTTCGAACAAAGCCGCGCAAAAACGTTCGACCGGGCAGTTTTGCAAAATCTTCTTTCTCAATTGCTTCAATCTGTTGCACTGATATTCTTAATTGCCGAGACACATCCTCTATACTCATACTTCGGGCCATTCTTGCCGCTTTCAGCTGATGGCCGATACCTTGCACAATGCCGATACCTGCGGCATCCGTGTCAATCTTTTCTTTATTATTATCCGGTCTTTCAACGTTGTTTTCTTGATTTGATTGTGATTGGCCCGCTTCTTTGTCAACGAGCATGGCCGCGATAGAATCAACTTTCACCGGCTCATTGGAAACTGCCGCTGTCTCGACCGTCTCTGACACGATGTCAGTTTCGCTGGTATTTTGACCATTATTTCTAGTTTCGTTCATTATTCGTACCTGCCTTCTCGCAGTGCTGATGCTTCCCTGGAATTTGGAAAGCGCTTCATTAACTGATACGCATAACTCTCTTCAGCATAACGATCACCAATCTTGCGTTCGATTCGTATTGCCAGCCATAAACTTTCCGGTGTCTGAGTAGAATACTGCATATAGTGAGAAAGTTTCGATTTGGCTTCTCTCAGTTTCCCGCTTTCATAGTCGATTTCTATTAACCCTACCAAAGCAGGTGGGTATGCTGCAGAAATAGATAACGCTTTTTCAAAAAAATTCCTGGCAGCCGGATAATTATTTCGCTTTAACTCACAGATCCCGGCATTTGTATATGATATTTCAGGTGTTTGATATAGCGGATCGTTTGACGCGACCATAAAATGTTCGATCGCTTGGGCTATTTGCTCCGGCATACGTTGACATAAAAACCATCCATAATTATTATGGATTTCAGGATCATTCGGGGATATTTTAAGCGCCCGTTCAAAATTTTTTCGCGCCTTCATATCTTCATGCAATGACATATTGATCAAGCCATACATATTGTGCGCCGGCGCATAATTTACATCAGACTTGAAAGCTTCTTCCACTTCTTCAATCGCCACTTTATACTGGCCACGGTGATAATATTCCGCCGCCAGCTCAGTATGAAGCTTCGCACTTCGCAGTGCACGCTTACGTTCTTGCTCTTTCGTCAATTCCTTTTCAACAGGTTGTTGCGCACATCCAACCACCCATATAATCAGCAGCACATAAAAAAATCCGGCGGTTACTTTTTTCATGTGATTGTCTCAGTTTTTTGCATTTTTTTCATGGTACGTCGCGTTTTATCGCGTACTTGTCCGGCCAATTGGCCACAAGCGGCATCAATATCATCCCCACGTGTTTTGCGAACAGTTGCGATCAATCCTGACTGCATTAAAACGTCTCGAAAAATGCGAATTGTTTCTGATGATGATCGTTTAAAGCGGGTACTGGAAAATGAATTAAACGGAATCAGGTTAATTTTACATGGCGTTTCCTTGACCAGCTCGACCAGTTCTCGCGCGTGTGACACACTGTCATTGACACCCTCCAGCATAACATACTCGAAGGTAATAAAATCTCTTGGCGCTGACTGAAGATAGCGCTGACATGCACTCAGAAGCGCTTTAATTGGATATTTCTTGTTAATTGGAACAAGCTGGTCCCGCAACGTATCATTCGGTGCATGTAAAGACACTGCCAACGCAACCGGACAGCGTTCACGCAGCCGGTCAATCGCCGGAATCAATCCAGAGGTACTCACTGTTACACGACGGCGTGACAATCCATAAGCATGATCATCTAACATCAAATCAAGCGCGGCGACCACATTATCAAAATTGGCCAGCGGTTCACCCATCCCCATCATGACAACATTGCTGATAGCCCGATCTCCGTCAGCAGGTTGATGGCAATTACTCGTCATTATCAAATTTTGACGATCATTCGAAAACGCAGCAAGTTCTGTCTTTATCGTTTTGTTTGCCAACCATAATTGGCCAATGATCTCAGCCACAGTCAGATTACGATTAAATCCCTGCATGCCGGTAGAACAAAAAGTACAAGCCAAAGCGCAACCAACCTGGCTGGAAATACACAATGTGCCACGATGCAGTTCAGGAATAAAAACAGTTTCAATCCCATTTCCTGCACCGACTGATAATAGCCATTTGCGTGTACCATCCGTAGCCAGATGATGATTAGTTATCCGTGGCGGCTCAATCACAACGATATCTGAAAGCTTTTTCCTCAACCCTTTGGACAAATCGCTCATTTCGGCAAAATCCACTTCACCGAATTGATGAATCCAACGCAATAACTGCTTTGCACGAAATGGCTTTTCGCCGATTTTCACAAAAAAATCAGCAAGTTGTTCCGCATTAAAGTCAAGAAGATTGGCAGTCATTATATGGTAGTTAGGTTGCGAATGTTATCGGGAATGAATATCTAATGTTGCAAAAAAATACGATATCTCAATAGCAGCGGTCTCTGGCGCATCTGAGCCATGTACAGCATTAGCATCGATACTCTCAGCAAAATCGGCACGGATTGTTCCTTTATCAGCCTGCCGCGGATCAGTGGCACCCATCAAATCCCGATTCTTTTTTATCGCCTCTTCTCCCTCAAGCACCTGTACGATTACCGGGCCAGAAATCATAAACTTCACCAGATCATTGAAAAATGGACGTTCGCGGTGAACCGCATAAAATCCTTCTGCCTCGGCCTGAGACAGATGCATCATGCGCGCCGCAATAATTTTCAAGCCATTCGCCTCAAAACGTGAATAGATCTGTCCAATCACATTCTTTGCAACTGCATCAGGTTTAATAATAGACAAGGTCCTTTCTAGTGCCATCAATTACTCCGCTAATTTAAGGAAAGCAAATATATATTTGCAATTATGAAATATCAATAAAATCTATATAACTATCACAACTGTTGCTATTCGATTTGGTATATCTATGCAAAAAAATACCGATCTGAATAGTCAACCCCTTATTCTAACAAAAATAACATGCAAACCTTGAAACAAATAACAAATTACTTGTCACGTTTATCCGGGATCTGTTTTTTCGATTCATGATTATCCGCTTCGTCCTGCACGCCATTTTTCTCCAGTTGTTGCTGCGGCGCAATTCCAGAAAAGTTCGCATCATTTTCTGTTGCAGTTCCATGCATGCCATCTCCGCTGGGTGTGGCCAGTTCTTTATTCGCGATTCCCAAAAATCGACCGATTTTAAGCAAGACCGCTTTAATTAAAAACCATAGTTTGGGCAGCAGCCAGATTGCCAGAAGAATGAAAATGACAAATAAAGCCAGAAAAACGATGGGATAAGTCAACGCTGTCCATAGCCCGGCAATTACCAGAATATCCTCGCTAATTGAGGCCGTCCAGTTTGTTACAGGCTCTGGCGATGTGTTAATGAGCAAGCGGGTGCCTGCTTTGGTGGCATGACTTGTTGCGGCTACGCCGCCGCCCAGAATGCCGGCAGCAATCTCCAGCGCTGGCGTGACATCCCCCACTGCACCTGCAGCCAGCATGGCGCCAGCTGGAATACGTACAAACGTATGAATCGCATCCCACCCTGTATCAACACCCGGTGTTTTATCCGCAAAAAATTCGACAAAATACATGAGCCCCGCCGCACCAATCACCAGCGGATCTTGCAGAAATACTAAATCAGGCGGCAAATCAATATGGCCAGTTGAACCACCGAGTCCGAGCACGAGCAATGCTGCATACAGATTGATACCACTCGCCCAAGATGCGCCCATTGCCAAGGCCAGTGTCGCTAACAACGCTTCATAATTTTCCATGTTGAACACCCTCAAGTTGATTCATCATTCAAACCATTCTTTAAGTATCACTGCTATTGGCCGCTAAAAAAACATTATTTAATTTACATATACACTATACAGATTGTACACTGGACCTTAAAAAAACGTCCGGTCAATAAAAAATTGGAGCTTTCTGTGAACATTAGAAAGATGCTTGATCTGGTCCTTTTCCTGGCTGTTATACCTATTTTATCCGGCTGCTGGCTGGCGGCAGCCGCTGGCGCCGGTGCATATGGGGGTTATAAGATGAAAGAGAAAGGTTATACTATTCAGAACCCGGTCACAAAAGAAAAAAAAGACCAGAAGAAATCTGAATAATTTTTTTATTAAATTTCAATAATTCCATGAAATGGTCTGATCTTTACTGGCACCGCATCACACCCCTGCATTTCATCCTCTGGCCATTAAGCCTTTTATTCTTATTGTTAATGGCCTTGAGAAGACTTGGTTACTGGCTGGATCTCTTCCCAACCACCAATTTCCCGATACCCATTATTGTCGTCGATAGTATGACGGTTGAAGATAGCGGAAAAACGTCGTTGGTTATCTGGCTGGTTAATTTTCTAACGTCACGTGGTTTACGCCCTGGAATTATAACCCAGGGATTTACCGACAACCCCGGAAAACCTGTCGTAGCAACGGCAACCAGCGACCCCGCTATTGTCGGCAGTAAATCACTGCTCATGGCACAACGTTGTGGCACAGACTGTCCGGTATGGACCGGGTATGACCGTATCGCGGTTGCCCGTGCACTCATGGCGGCAAACCCCGATTGTAATATATTGATTTGTGATGACGGGCTGCAATATCCGCGCTTACACCGTGACATGGAAATTGTCACCATAGATTTTAGTGAACCGAGTTTTGGCAATGGATTAATACTGCCGGCCGGACCTCTGCGGGACAGCCTTAAGCGATTGGATAAAGCTGATACTATTGTAATGAATAGCGTTACAAAACAACACCTCAACGTTAAAGATCAAGAAAGTATCCACAATATGAGATTAACAAAAGATACTTTTTTCAATTTGACGAACCCCGATTCTCGCGTTGGACCGTCTGCTTTTTCAAATAAATGCTTACATGCTATTTCAGATATAGACCACGCACAGTGGTTTTTTGATCATTTGAATTTTTTAAGATTAACCGCTAAATGCCACACCTTTAAAAAAAACCACCGATATCAAAAACAGGACTTGCAGATACCCGGTGCCGAAGCCATTCTGATGACGGAAGAAGAAGCGGTGCGGTGCCGACCATTTGCTGACGAGACCCTTTGGGTATTACCGGTCGATATTGTGACCGACGTTCGTTTACAAGAAGTGATTCTTAACAAAATAAGAGAGAAATTCAAGACTAATACGCTGCTTAACAGCCTGGTATGCCCACTGTGCAAGCAATCGCTAAAATACCGAGAATCCGAAAATGATCTTATTTGTGAAGCAGATCAACTGGCATTTCCTGTCATCGATGGTATCCCCGCTATACAGGAAACCAGCGCACGCAAATTAACTTAAAAAAGCAGGTTATTTTATAATTACTTGAAAATAAGGTGTTAATTAAAATACCTCTGTTGTTTGACTTAAAAGGTTTGATCTTAATTTAGCGCTTAATTTATCAAATGTCGCGCCTTGTTCGCTATACACGGCAAAAAAGGTATATGTTCCACTGATTCCGCCTGGCACCTGAAAGTTTAAAACGGATTGCGACGTTTCACTAACAGGTACGTTGGTTTTGAAAGGTAAAGGCGTCAATTCTGAGGCCGCATTTAAAAAGACCAGGTCATTATTCGGCATTTTAATCGCCACCCATAGGTCTACAGCGCCCGACCGTGTGCCAGATAATTCATTCAGGCTTAATTGTATCGTTTGACCGGGTGAATAAGCTGGCTGTAACCCACTAAACGCGATTTCCACTGATTCAACAATCTGATATAGCGCTCCACTGCCCGCGATTAAATACACATTACCTGATTCATCTTCCCCAAAGCTGGTGATTGAATGGGGTGTTTCCAGCAAAACGATGCTTTCCCATCCTGTATCAGAGCGCCGCAAGCCACCCACCTGCCCGCTACAAAAATCACCGAACAAATAAATGCCCTGCAAGGTTAAAAATGTCGCGCCTCGATAGACATGGCCGCCTGTCACTGCGCAGGCACCTTCATTGTGACTGTATTCCAGCTTGGGTAAAGTCAAGCCATTCCTATCGCAATTACTGCCAGCAAAACAGTGCACACCTTCCATAATATTCCAACCGTAATTTTCGCCGCCTTTGCTGCTGCTATCCTGCACATTAATTTCTTCAAATGAGTCCTGACCAACATCCCCAATATAAAGATCTCCGGTGGAACGGTCAAAACTGAAACGCCACGGGTTACGCAGGCCATAAGACCAGATTTCCGGAGGTACATTTTGCAAACCTACGAAAGGATTATCTGTTGGTATCGCATAGGGTACGACACTACTTTCCACGTCAATACGCAACATTTTGCCAAGCAACGAATCCGGTTGCTGGCCGTTAACATCACTACCACCATCCCCCATACCAATATACAACATACCATCGGGACCAAAAGCAAGTTGTCCGCCGTTATGAAAACTGAACGGTTGTTCAATTTCAAGCAGGATTTCTTCACTGTCAGGATCTGCTTGATTCGAGCTCAGCAAAGAAAAACGGGAAATAATAGTATTGCCGTCTGTATCGGTGTAGTTGACATAAAAATGAAATTTATCGAGTCCGTGACCCGGGGGAAATGCCATGCCGAGAAGACCGGACTCCCCACAGCATCGAATTCGGCCAGTAATATCGAGAAATGGTGTCGCAAGCAAAGAACCGTTACTTAAAATACGAATTTTTCCACCTTGCTCAACAATAAAAAGACGTCCGCTATTATCACCAGCATGTGTGGCTAATACCGGGCGCTCTAAACCATCTGTAACTTGATTAAGCTGAATTTTCGGCCATTGGGCAAACGATGTGTTGATACTGAATAATATCAGAAGACAGAAAAAATAAAGACATTGCACAGCATAACTCCATGTAATTTCAAAGCGTCAGGCGATTCTAAAATAACGGCCACCTGTTTTATCTCAAATATTTTACATGTTTTTGACAACCGCATATCGTTCAGTGCATGCTGACCAGCCTCGTTAAATGATCAGCACACATTCGTGTCAAGTGCGAAACCAGAAAGCAAAACCGTTTTTTACAACCGCATTCGGGATAAGCGCCCATAAATGTTGCAGCAAATGGCTCAATTTCTTATCTGTACCAATATAGAATCCCGGAAATTCTATTTTAAACCGAGTAGAATTCGCCAATAAATAGCATGCTAAAAGATATTGCTCGGAATATGCGCGATTGACCCATGGCTTTGGATAGTCAAATGGCAAAAAGATATCATGAATTCCCACTAGAACACCCTTTGGCAATCGTGGCAACACTTCCAGAAAAAATACCGTTGCATCTGAATTCATCAGGCAACGATGCGAACCATCCATAAAAAGTATATCACCCGCCCGCAGTTTATCGAAAACCTTAAGATCACAATCTTCAAGAGACATACGGATAATTTCATCACAAATAGCGTCTATACTTGCTCTTGGCGCTGGATCAACAGAAATTATTTTTGTTTTTAAACCATAATCAGAAATTGCCTGTCTTGCAAATTTTGTAGAGTTTCCAGAACCCACCTCAACGTATTGACCAGGTTTATTTAATACTATGAAAGAATACAAAGCAATCGCATCCAGTGACGGGATAAATCCATTAAGCCAGCAAGGTGACAAGCTCTCGGCAACTTCAGAAACAATCGGCAAAAACCACGCGATCGCTTCCCGGTCACCATTAAATGCTTTTTCGTACTGCACCGGAATCATATTCAAGTCATCATCAGGCAACCGGGCAGACGGCGGCAACAGTGGTATCCGAGCTAGTTGACTTGATAACTCGCTAAAGGAACTGAGCGTAGCACGATAATATTCCCTTTGCCCTGCCAGCAGCAGAAGTAATTCAGGGTGGGGATTTTTTATAAATTCGTATCTTGGATTCGGGCTCAGTGGATAGTCCAGGTCGATATGGTATATAGGGTCTGTCATAAAAAAATATTCAATTGTACGAACCAGCAAGAACAGAAACTCAATTCCAGGCAGGATTTTCCTGTTGAAAGTACGGGAAATCAGGGTAGGCGTCAACCACGTCGACAAATAAACCAAAGTACGAAAACTTGTACCGGAGCAGTAAAAGATATCAGGTTTGATCCGGCAGCGTTGATAGCCTATTAGCTTGACATCGTTACCAGCTTAAAAAACAATTGAATCATTAAATTGATAACTCGACTAAGCGAAAGAAAATTAAATGAAAAATTCAAGCCGCCTGACCCTGCTCCGCCTTGTGTCGATCCAAAGCATATTACTTGCACTCATGTCCGGATGTGCAACTTTTCAACCGGTACCTATCGACAAGATTTCTTCCGCCATGGAACGCGTCCAAACCAAAACACAGGACGGAGTTGCTGTGAGTGTGTCAGTATTAAGCGCTAAAGAAAGTGAGCAGGTATTTGGTGCGCCGTTGGCTCAAAAGGGAATCCAACCTGTATGGCTGCGTATCGTGAATATGAACGACTACAGATACCTGCTGCTCGCGAATAAAATCGACAGGGATTATTTTTCGCCGCATGAAGCTTCGTGGAAAAATCATTATTTTGCTTCTGGAAAAGCTAACCTGGAAATGGACCGGTATTATTTTGACCAACAAATGCCATTGGTCATAGAGCCTAAACAAACCGTTTCAGGATTCGTTTACACCAATCTTGACGAAGGTCTGAAATATCTCAGCGTTGATCTTGTACGCGAGGGCCAGTACAACGGTTTCTGGTTTATTTCGGAAGTACCGGGTCTAAAGACCGATTATAAACGTGTTGACTTCGAAAGCCTTTATGCTGCAGATGAAGTGATTGAACTGGAAGACGAACAAGCGCTGCAAAGCTGGCTGGAGGAATTGCCATGCTGCGTTCTCGGTGGCGATAAGAAAACGCCCGGCGATCCGCTTAATCTGGTAGTAATCGCGAATACCGGTAAGGGCATTAGTGGTTTTTCCCGCCAGGGCTGGGATGTTACTGAGACCATGCATTGGCATTCTATATGGAAGACGATCAGGTCATCGCTATTTGGGCGTCTTTACCGCAGTTCACCTGTGTCTCCACTGTACCTGTTCGGCAGACGGCAGGATTTTTCACTGCAAAAAGCACGATCAACAGTAGATGAACGAAACCACCTTCGACTATGGCTGGCGCCGGTCAGGTATAAGGGCATGAATGTACTGGTCGGTCAAATCAGCCGCGACATTGGTATACGTCTGTCCAGCAAAACCATTGTCACCCACAAAATTGATCCTGCTGTAGATGAAGCACGGGACTATCTGGCGCTGGATATGTTTGTATCAGAACATGTTTCGGCGTATGGCTTTGTTCAGGGTGTGGGTGAAGCACCTTTTAACGAACCCCGCTACAATTACACCAATGACCCCTATTACACCGATGGAAGACGATTGGTCCTTATTATTGCTGATGAATGGACCAATCTTCTGGATATCAAGAGGATTAACTGGCGACCCAACGTAACATCACCGGACTGACGGCTGTCATTTAGTCTGCTTCTCAGACTAAAACTGAAGTTTCCCTTTTTTCCTTATGCGACCATCCGCAATAATGCTTTGATGAGAGAATTTTGTTCGGGTTTGCCTGGCTTAGGGCAAAAGGTAACAAAATCTTTATCGAATGCGGCCTGAGTAATCAGTTTTCTAAC
>BQJA01000047.1 GCA_021604405.1 Nitrosomonas sp.
AGGTGGTTTGTCCGTGCGAAGTCCCGCATAAAATAAATATATGGTAGCATGCGGGTCTTCATCAAAAGAAGCTTTGAGCGATGCCCCGAAAATGTCAGGTGATTCGGGATGAATTTTAGGAGGCCAGTTAATGATGCCACATAACAAGTTTGTACTATCTTTTAATCCCGGTCTTTTGATATTCGCTATCATCACAGTTCTTTTCCTGTCAACCGGATTTCTTTCAAATAAAGCGCATTCTCAGGAAATGGCGACAGCGCAGGACTATTCTCAAGAAACAACGGCAGCGCAAGGCGCTGGCAAGCTTTCTCCTGAGGAAATTGAAAAACTGGTGGGTCCCATTGCCCTCTACCCGGATGAGTTAATCGCTATTGTTCTGCCTGCTTCCACCTTCCCCTTACAGATAGTACAGGCGGCCAGGTTTCTGGAAAAACAAAAAGCAGATCAGAATTTAAAACCGGATGAAAATTGGGATTCCAGTGTTCTGGGGTTGCTGAACTATCCGGAGGTGCTGAATACGATGAATGATGACCTCGACTGGACTTGGAAACTTGGCGAGACGGTTGTTAACCAGCAGCAGGATGTTATGGCTGCTATCCAAAGTTTCAGGGGTAAGGCCGACGAAGTGGGCAACCTGGAATCCAATGACAAAACTGTCGTCATAAAAGAAACCGAAGTCATTAAGATCGAATCAGCCAGCCCGGAAGTGATCTATGTTCCCAGTTATAATCCTTCCACCGTCGTCGTTTATTCATCCGCGCCGTATCCCTATGCTTATTCTGCACCTTATCCTTATTATTACAGCCCGGCCGCGACATTCTGGACCGGAATGTTTGTAGGTGCGGCGATCAGTTATGGCGTGCACTGGTATGGTCATGGACGCTATGGTGATATCGATATCAACCGCAATACAAATATCACGCGTAACAGTATCAATGTCAATCGGGATAGTATCAGACAGAATAATCGTGATCGCGCAAGTATTAATGGAAATAACTGGCGTTCCAATCGCACTTCTAACCAGGTCGGCCGGCCCGGCGCACGACCTGGATCTGTCAGTGGCAGAAATTTCAGTAATCAGCCAGGAGGTGGAAGCGGATATCGCGTCGGTGACAGAGCAAGTACACGAGCTGGCAGTCCTGGTTCGAGCAACCGCCAAAGCTATTCCGGTAATCGGCAAAATAGCCTTGGTTCCGGAAGCCGTCAGACAAGCCTTGGATCTGGAAGTCGTCAAAGTAGTTACGGCGGCGGTTCATTTGGCGGTTATCAGCGCGGCTCGAATGCCGCAAGGAACAGTCAGCGTGGTATGTCCAGTCGGGCCGGTATGTCGCGGGGTGCACGCGGCGGAGCTCGCGGTGGTTTCCGCCGACGCTAACCGATAATAAAAATTAAATCAATAACATCACCAGCATGAAGGAGAGCCTCATCATGCACAGGAATTGTCAAATGAATATCAGTTTTTGTTGCAGAAAATTCTCACCTTGGATAATTGCAGTAATAATTTTTTTGTTATTTTCGGCACCCCTGATCAGTGCTGCGGAGGAAAATCGTCAACAGACATATGCCGAGGCTGAAGATGCTGTAACGGCACTCCTGGCGGCACTGCAGAAAAAAGACATCGATGACTTGCTCGATGTGTTTGGCAGCCAATATGAAGAAGAGCTGGTTGGGGGAGATGAGGTGGATTCCAGAGAGAACCGGGAAATCGTCGCAAAAGCGATGCAGACGCGCACTGACTTGGTTGAAGACGGCAAGGATAGGAAAATATTGATCATCGGTTCGGAAGAATGGCCATTACCGTTTCCCCTGGTAAAAGAAAAGCGTCGCTGGCGTTTTGATACTGCGGCGGGTATTGAAGAAATAATCAATCGCCGTATCGGCCGTAATGAACTGAATGCCATCAGCACTTGCCATGCCTATATTGATGCTCAGGTTGAATATGCCTCAGAAGATCATGATGGGGATGAAGTGCTGGAATATGCCCAGGTGATTACCAGTACCGAGGGTAAAAAAGATGGACTTTTCTGGGAAGCAAAAGAAGGCGAGGAGATGAGCCCGTTTGGGCCATTCGTCGCGGATGCCAAGGGTTATCTTGAGGGCCGTGATCCCGGGGATCCCTTCAAAGGTTATTACTACAAGATTATCACGCGGCAGGGTGCCCATGCCCCAGGCGGTCGCTATGACTACATTATTAACGGTAATATGATCGCAGGTTTTGGTTTGATTGCTTTTCCAGCTGATTATGGCAATTCAGGCGTGATGACCTTTATGTGCAATCATAATGGCAAAGTCTATGAAAAGGATCTTGGTCCGAATAGCGATCTGATTGCGGCCGGTATAGATGAATATAATCCTGATGATTCGTGGCAGTTGACAGAAGATTAGCGCTAGCATCACACAGGATCGAAAAGAAAGCATGTCGTCACAAGTGACTAGGACTGCCTCCGGCCAGGCAAGCCGAGATGATCGAAAGTATTGGTTGTCGCGCAATGGGATGGACTGATTATTGGGGACATCCTCTGATTTTTATTGGCGTGAAACGTATTTCCCGGCAAAGATGCCAGATCAAGTTGTAATCCGCAACGCCTGCGTAGAAATAAAACAAGTCGGTGATAAAACGAATATCAAAGGTTCGTGCGAATTGAACGGGCTTGCCGACATTAAATGCTCAAGTGCTGCCAGATTATCTCTGTTTTCTTCGATCAGAACACCAATTTTTCTAAGGATACGGGCGCGCTCAGGCGGTCCCATTTCGGTTCATTCGCCCTGATTTGAAGGAGGTTTTCAATTGTTTAGCCGCGACAGTTCGGTGATTATTTTGGAACCGGTTGCCCGTTTTGTGTAGTCCCGCATGGCATGTTTAAAAATGATTTGCCCTTTACCGGGAGCGATGATATAGGTCGCTGGCACGTTCAATTCGCTAGTGTCGAAATAACCTTCGACATCGCCACTTATGCCCAGATCATTATAGATCTGTGTTATCTCCTGGGTGGCAAAATATGTCATTCCGAGTTTTTTACCGAAATCGTTTGTCAAATCTGTGACCAGGATCGCCTCTTCTGATGAGAAAGTCGATTCCTCGGGTGTTTCTCTCGTAATGGCCACGATCTCACACCCCAGTTGTTTGAAAGATTTTGCCATTCCGTTAATCATCTCCATTTGAGCGCGACAATAAGGACACCAAGAAGCCCGCATAAAGGCGAGGAGCAGTGGTTTTGTCTGGTAAAATTCACTGATATTCTGTTCACGGCCGTCGAAAGTCCTGACTGTTACATTAGGCAGGATGTTGCCTACCGGAATAATCTTTCGCTCAATTCTTTCGTTGAGAATTTCGATGGCACGAAGTTTTAAGTGTTCGGTTTTGGATAACATAACCTGATCCTCTGTCAGTTGATGCTGAATGATGTTTGTCTGTAGCTGAGCATATACTTGCTGGCCAGCGTTAATCCTTCTTCTGATGTTGAGAAATGATATGAAAACGAGGAAGGGTCAACACCGGATTGTTTTCGATATTAGCGTATCTTTCGAAAGCAATCGCGTACCTCTTTAACAAAGATTTGCGGCTGTTCAAACGCCGCGAAATGGCCACCTTTATCCACGAGATTGAAATGAATCAGATTGTTAAACCGCTTCCTGGCCCACCGTTCCGAGGTCTTGAAAAATTCCTTCGGAAAAATACTGCATCCGACCGGTATGGTAACGGGTTCAGTATTGTTAACACTGCTGATAAAGCTTTCCCAGTAGAGGCGCGCCGAAGAGACGCCAGCGTTAGGCAGCCAATATAACATGACGTTGTCAAGCAACTCGTCAAAGGTAACGACACTTTCAGGTTGTCCATTACAATCCATCCATTGATAGAATTTTTCAATGATCCAGGCAGCCTGTCCTGTGGGTGAATCGGCCAAAGCGTAACCCAGTGTTTGCGGACGTGTCGTTTGCTGCTTGGCGTAACCCGAATCGTGTTCCTGATAAAATTCAACCGCCGTCAATATTGATTTTTCAAGTGCGCTCAGATCATCCATCGTATCAGGGTCGGGTTTGGCCAGCGGCATGGTCAGATGAATGCCTTTACAGTTTCCTAAATTCTGTATGCCAATCATCGTCGTTACGATAGCTCCCCAGTCGCCGCCTTGCGCAAAATACTGGTCGTAACCCAAACGCACCATCAGCGTGTTCCAGGCCGTGGCGATTTTTTCGACACCCCAACCGGGCATGGTGGGTTTTCCCGAGAAGCCAAATCCGGGCAAGGATGGGCATACCACATGAAATGCATCTTCCGGATTGCCATTATGCGCGACAGGATCCGTCAAAGGTGAAATAACTTTCTGGAATTCAACAATCGAACCTGGCCACCCATGGGTCAGCAATAACGGTTTTGCATTGCTATGGGGTGACCGGATATGCAGAAAATGGATATCGAGTCCGTCAAGATTGGTCACAAACCCCGGCCACTGGTTGAGTTTTTCTTGCCGTTCCCGCCAGTCATATTGATTTAGCCAATAATCATGAAGCTTTTGCATATAGGCCAGTGGAACGCCTTGCGTCCAGTCATCGGGCGTTTCTTTGCTGGGCCAGCGGGTCAGCTTAAGCCTTGCTTTCAAATCGCTCAGCTGTTCTTCAGTCGCGTTAATTTTAAATTCGTGAATTTCATTCATCGTTGTCTTCCTCGTAAATGTTGAGCCAGTCGAATCTTTCAGCGATATCCCGCAGCGTGACAGCTAAATGCACATCCGATGCTTTTCTGCATTGAATAAAACTGGGTGCGCCGGTCATGCATGCTGCCTGTTGGAGATTTTGTTCAAACTGGATTTTTTTTCGCCGGTTTGGGAGAAGCGCGCTGTTCCCACAAGCTTGCCTGATATTCCTTCACATCTTCTATAAAACGTTCCGGATAGACATTGCGGAACTTATGTTCATCTTTCGGGATGATGTCCACCATGAAATCTATCATGGCTTGCGGGTCAAGCTGCAATTCATCGCCGCTAAAGCGTTCTTGCACATCACGAATCGGTTTTTCCGGAGTAAAGTTTTTGGCGGGGTCATACCATTGGTCCAGCGTGTCATACATGCGGTCATTAAAGCCGGTGCGGAACGGGCCTGGGTTGATGGTGGCGATCTGAACACCTGTGCCTTCCATTTCCTCGCGCATCAATTGAACAATAGCCTCCAGTGCATGTTTAGAAGCCACATAGGGCGCAAGAAACGGGAAAGTTGAAAACCCGACAATCGAAGAAGTGAAAAAAATCTTTCCATAGCCGCGCTTGGCAAAAACTGCAGCAAAACGTTGTGCCAGTACCAATGTATTGAATACATTGACTTCAAAGACATGGCGGACTCTTTTAATCGGTATTTCAGCAATCGGTCCGGTTTCGCCAGTGGCGGCATTAGGGCAGAAAATATCAATCTTCTCTCCATACTTACGCAAAATGTTGTCGTGATCATCCCTGTTCAGGTAGTCCAATTTTTCAACGGTGAGATCTACACCAGCTTGCCTGGCATCGCTTATCAAAGCACTCGCCTGCGGCCAGTTCTCAACGGTTGCGATGACCTTGTGCTTGTTTTTTGCCAGCCCAATTGCGGTACCATGGCCCAGGCCGGAACCTGCACCTGTTATCAAGATTGTCTTATTCATTTTCAGTCTCCTTTGATTGAATGGTTTTGTTAAATGATGATCGAGCCCTTGTGAATGACCGGCGCATCATCCAGAATATTTTCCAGCTGTTTAATTGCTTGGACCAAATGTGGTGTTTTCCAATGCTTGTACTCTTCTTCAGCATTTTTCCATTTTTCATAGGACACAATGGTGTTGGCATCGTGGTTTTGGTCATGCACGAAAAAATATTTCAGGGCACCCGGTTCTTTGCGTGTTTCCTGAGCCAACGTTTCCAGCGTTGCCTTCAAATCGCTCAGACGGCCTTCCTTTGCCGTGAGTACGGCAATCGTATAAAAATGTGCGTTCATCTTTAACTCGCTTTCATCAAGTATTCAGGGTTTCCAAACAGTTTGTCTAAATGTGCTTGGAAACGCTTGAAATCATTGTCTATATCTGCGTTTTTCATGACGTCAAAACAAGCAAACGTCTCTAAAGGCACCATGCCGAAGAAGCGGAAATTCATATGCATCGGGAATAACAGGTCATCCACACTTTTACCCTGAAAGAGATATTCGCTGGGATTGTTAAACGCTTCTTCGGGCGCGTTAAAGGTGAGGGATAGCATATATTTCTTGCCGGTCATCGTACCGTCCGTACCGTAATTTTCTTTTGGCGCTTCTGCGCTACGACCGTCACCAACGCTCAAAGCACCACGCATTCCTGCCGTATAAACCTCGTCCATGTATTTTTTGAAAGACCATGGCACCATCATCCAGTTAACCGGCGCCTGCAAGATAATTGCATCGGCCCATTGATGCTTTTTTAGTTCTTCATCAACATCATAGTTTTCTTGCGAAATGGTGGTTTTGACTGCATAGTTTTTGCTTTCGAAATAGCTGTGCGCCTTTTCAAATAACGTTTTGTTCAAACGGCCCTCGGCCAGCAGATAATATTGGTGACCGTTAATAAGAAGAATGTTTTTCATATGTCCTCCGTGTCATTGTGGTATTGCAAAGTTTAGAGTGTTAGGTTACGATAAGCAACTAGTTACTTTTTTGTAACCTTAATATTTCCAAAGGAATTTTACGAAAAATGGGAAAAATGGCGTTTCAGACAGATGTCACTAGGCAGCGTAAAGCCTTGGATCCTTGTTTTGAGCCATGCCCGATTGAGCGTGGCATGCGGGTTATTGGTGGAAAGTGGACAGGGTCAATTTTGTGGCACCTGAAAGATCATCCGGTGCGATTTAATGATCTGGCCAGACAACTCGGGAGCGCAAGTAAAAAAGTTCTCAATGATCGCCTCAAACAAATGGAAGAAAACAAACTGATCGAGCGAAAAGTGATCAGCACCAAGCCATTTGCCGTGTGTTATGAGATTACTGAATTTGGCCGTACGGCTTTAAATTTTCTGGATGCGCTAAAAGACTGGGCAATCGAATACAAAATTTAGAACAAAAAATTGTATACATGCGTTTTGGCAGATTCCAAGAAGGCGTTTTGACTGTCTGACCATTTGGGCGTCATGAAATTACCATGCTGTATTCATTTCATCCGGCGATACCGGCCATGAGATTAAACACAGCCTGGTATACGTATCGCATGATTTTTAAAAAAAAATGCTGCTCCACTTAGAGAATGCTCAACCATGTGGCGAGAGCGGTCAATGTTACAAGCAATACCGGAACAGTCAGTACGATACCTACCTTAAAGTAATAGCCCCATGTGATGACCATTTGCTTTCGCGCGAATACATGCAGCCACAACAAGGTTGCCAAACTGCCAATCGGTGTGATTTTAGGTCCCAGATCGCAACCAATGATATTAGCGTAAATCATGGCTTCCCTGACTGAACCTGTTGCAGCGGTTGCATCGATAGACAGCGCGCCAATCAGTACCGTGGGCATATTGTTCATGACGGATGATAAGAAGGCGGCCAGAAAACCGGTTCCTAACGTCGCGCCCCAAACGCCGTAATCGGCAAAGAAATCAAGTAAATTGGTGATGTATCCGGTCAAACCTTCGTTGCGCAAACCGTACACCACCAGATACATGCCAAGCGAAAAAATAACGATTTGCCACGGAGCATCAAGTATGACCTTGCGTGTGTTAATAACGTGGCCGCGCGCCGCAACAGCAAGCAGTATGAGTGAACCGATTCCTGCAACCAGACTGACCGGTACACCCATAGGCTCGAGACCAAAAAAACCAACCAGCAACAAAACCAGTACCAGCCACCCGGTACGAAACGTTGCCAGGTCACGTATCGCTTCTTTTGGTGCCTTAAGCTGATAAACATCATAATGAGCAGGAATGCCGCGATAAAAATAAATAAAAAGCACAATTAAGCTTGCCACTACGGAAACAATGTTGACGGGGATCATCACAGCGGCGTATTCAGCAAATCCTATCCTGAAGTAATCGGCGGAAACAATGTTAACTAAATTTGACACGACAAGCGGCAGGCTTGCTGTATCAGCAATAAACCCGGCTGCCATGACAAAAGCAAGTGTGGCGGCAGGACTGAAACCGAGCGCAAGCAGCATCGCCATCACGATCGGCGTCAGAATCAAAGCCGCACCGTCGTTAGCGAAGAAAGCTGCTACGGTTGCGCCGAGTAAGCCAATATATATAAATAAGACACGGCCATTGCCGCGTCCCCAGCGCGCGACATGCAGCGCGGCCCACTCAAAAAACCCCGCTTCATCCAGTAGCAGACTGATAATAATGATGGCGATGAAAGCCGTTGTTGCGTTCCAGACTATCGCCCAGACCACCGGAACGTCACTGAACTGCACCACATCGAATAAAAGTGCCGCTACTGCCCCAATCAGGGCGCTCCAGCCAATACTTAAGCCATTGGGCTGCCAGATAACCAATACCAGCGTAACAATAAAAATAATAGCAGCAATCAGCATGTTAATGTGTTCCACGAATCTTTAGTGACTTTCATTTGGCGTGTGTCTGTTTAAAGCACAGGCTTTCGATGTTGTGCAACGCTGCTTTTAGAGCAGAAGCATTCTGACGTAAATCATTGAGCGGCAATGCCAGAAAAGCTTCGATGCCTGTGCGCAGGGTCCGGTATGCGTGCATGAATACTGCATCAATCTCTTTCCTGGTTCCGGTGGCCTTGGCAGGGTCGTTAACCCCTTAGTGCGTTCGCAATGCCGTGCCTAGGTAAGTTGGGCAGGTTTCGCCAGCCGCATTGCCGCATACGGTTATCACGATATCCGGGACAGCGGGTAAAATTGCCCCATGATTTACTGAAAAATCCCTTGGTGGATATACCTTCTTGTTCGAGCAAGGCCAGCGAACGCGGATGGACTTGATCGGTAGGCTTGCTGCCCGCGCTCATGGCCTGCCATTCATCAGGCGCAAGATGATTGAAAACAGCTTCGGCGAGAATGGAACGGCAGGAATTCCCAGTACAAAGAAACAATACATTCATAATCATGTGCCGCAGCAAGCCTTACTGCTGACTGGAATTGGCGTATCTTGTCCAAATGTAGGAATCGTTGCCAGCGAGTGAAATGCTTCCCATGCAATACCCTGCGGGTCAATCGTCCAGTATTTATTGGATGTTGCATAACAGCACTGTGCGTCTTTTTGCTCAGTCGCTGACAAGCCCGCTTGAACGAGTCGTTGATTTATTTCATCTAATGACGCTTCGGAATCGACCTGAATACCCACATGATCAAGACCCGGTTTTGTATTGCGTGCTGATATTGCGAAATTAATCAACGGATCATCCAGCATCCATTTGGCATAATCCGTTTCGCGGATAACAGGTTCAATACCGAATAATGCAGAATAGAACCGGATATTACTCTGCAGATTATCGACAGCAATATGCATATGAAAACGTTTCATAAGTGTTCTCCATAATTCAATAAACAAAAAAATATGGCTAGTTGCGTGTTTCATCGCAGTCAATGTCAACTGGACTGCATGGATTGCCGGCGCAGCAATTTTCAGTAAGAAAGCCCAACAGTGAATTCATGGTTGAAAAATTCGCCGAGTAATAAATGAAACGGCCTTCTTGCCTGGCAATAACCAGTTGCGCAGAAACCAGTTCTTTAAGATGAAAAGATAAGGTTGCATTTGGAATGTCCAGCTGCTTTGCCAGCTGACCCGCCGGGAGTCCTGATTCTCCTGTTTGCACCAACAATTTGAATATCGCTAAGCGCGTTTCCTGCGCTAATGCGGCAAGTGCTTTTATTGCAAAATTCATTTCCATATTTCCAATATATTGGAAATATGGAAGCGTGTCAAACTTTTATTCGAGCAGTGTTCGTCTAATTATATGTACTGTTATTAGTTTGGTATCAACGGAAAGGCAGATAAAAATCATAAATCATGGTAAGCGCAGAGCAATCAGAATACTGCATTCCTGTAATCAAGCCACTCATGCTGAAATGTGTGCAGTTTTCTTCTCATGTCATTGATCAACTGATCCGGCAATCGGCGGTAAACGCTATTTAATTTTTGCTCGGTAAGTGCTTATCAAATTTCTATTTATAATAAATAAAATTGACTGTCTCGTGTATCAGATGCGCTCGCTAGCTGAGAAAAGTTGCGCCTAAGCGGCTTGTTAACCGAAAAAACTGACTGGCACGCATTATTGATATGTTGTAACATATCATAATTTTGTATTTATCACTAAATCTCAATTGACTTTGATTGGAGCGTTCTACTCAATGACTTGTGCCCTTAATGATTATCTGATGTCAGAAGATGAGTTGCGCGAAGGTAAGGATTGTTCGACGACGTTGAACGATCCGTTTTCCGTATGGAGGAAAAGTGTATGCGTGCAATAAGCACCATTATTAAGACATCTGTTCAAGAAAAACAACACCGACAGGCCATTGCAGGCAATCAACCATCAGTATTGACTGATATTTATCAGGACGTAACCAACATCGTCATTTGGCAACGCAAACTAGGTGATGTGTTGACACAAGCCGCTGACCACATTCTTAAAACAAATCCCGCTTTACAAATATCCGCCGCAGTCACACCACAAAGCGCTTATGCCACGGTAAATAATGCACTGGGCGCCACACAAGCGGCGGCGGCACTGAGTGAAGACGTTACGCAACTGGTCGACATGTTCTGTTGCTTGTTTGATCTCAAGCGTGCCGGGTTGAGATTAACCGCTCAGGATCGCGCGATGTGTCCACGCTTTCATTTTGATCGGGTTCCCTGTCGCTTAGTGACGACCTACCGGGGTATCGGAACACAGTGGCTTGCTCATCACCTTGTTGATCGCAGTAAATTAGGAGCAGGCAATCAGGGCAAGCCAGATGAACATTCGGGACTGTTTGAAAAAGAAACCGACATCCAACAACTAAGTCAAGGAGACGTCGCGTTGTTTAAAGGCGCGCTTTGGCACGGTAATGAGGATGCGGGATTGGTTCATCGCTCACCACGTTTACCAAGCGGCGCGCGCCGTCTGCTACTGACGTTTGATTTTATCAACGACTGAATAAACTGATTTTAGGGGAGAATGATGAAACGACATGCGATAACTGCCGGTATTTCGCTCTTCGTTTTTTCCACTGCTGCAAATTCAAACGCAGCAGATATAGTGCAGGCACATCTTCCGGAGGAGCATACTACCCGCTTGGACGCTCACGTGCATGGATTATCCGAGCTGACCATAGCCAATGGAAGACAGGTTTCTTGAAATTCAACTGACATCGCCTGCGATGAATCTGGTTGGCTTTGAGCACAAGGCAAGCGACCCAAAAGACATCGCGGCTATCGAAAATGCCACATCACTGCTTCGAGAACATGATTCGCAATTTTTGCTTTCGGGTGGCCGTTGTGTCCATGTCAAGACGTCAATAGATACGTCAGGTCTTATCGAGGGTGATGTTCACGATCATACCCATCAGACTAAATCTATTGAACATAATCATGAACACGAAGATCACTCCCAAAAAGATAGTCACAGCGAAATTGTTGCCAATTACCAATACAGATGTGAAAACACGGCCTCGCTGCCTTCAATGACCGTTGCTTTGTTTGAGTCCTTTCCGGATATCCATAAAATCCATGTCATGTGGGTTAAGCAAACACAGCAAGGAGCCGCAACGCTCACGCCGAAAAACCGCATTATCAAGTTTAGGTGAAATCATGAAGCATATTGCAGGCATCATTCGGCATGCAGAGCAGCATTGCAAGGCCCGTGGCGCCCGCTTAACGGTGAAAAGAAAGCAGGTGTTGGCTGGGCTTATACAATCCGACAAAGCCCTTTCCGCTTATGAGCTGATTGATTTTTGCAAAAAACAATATGGAGAAAGCATTCCCGCCATGTCGGTATATCGTATTTTAGAATTTCTGGAAAATGAACTTTTGGTGCATAAACTCAATCTGGCAAACAAATATGTCGCTTGCGCACACATTAGCTGTGACCATGCCCACGACGTTCCGCAATTTTTGATATGCGGCAAATGCAGCAAAGTCAAAGAAATCAGTGTCAAACCATCCACCATCGCCGATCTGCAAATAACCGTACAAGAAACTGGTTTCAAGCTGATAAGCCCCCAGTTGGAAATGAATTGTTTGTGTAATGATTGCCTCGCACAAGTGGCTTTGCAAAGCAGGGAAAATATTCAATGAAGACAGCACAAGCGGTAACAGACAAATTTGCCATAGGCTTATCAATGATGTGTGCCGTCCATTGTCTGGCTCTACCATTCCTATTGGCATTGTTGCCCAGCATGGTGGCACTACAATTGGATAATGAGGCATTCCATCTCTGGATGGTCGTCGCCGTACTCCCAACCAGTATTTATGCCTTAACGTTGGGATGCAAACAACACAAGCGCTATCGATTGCTCATTTTGAGCGCCATCGGATTAGCGCTGCTTTTTATGGGGCTATTGTTAGGAGAGGCGATTATCGGTGAAGCTGGTGAAAAAATACTGTCAGTTACAGGGGCCGGTTTCGTTGCGGTTGGGCATTGGTTTAATTATCGCCTTTGTCGTATACAAAAACATCAAGACTGTGCCTGTCCCAACAATAAAAGCGTTGGTTTGTCATGAAACGCAGCTATTTTATTGCCCTGGAGAAACACGGCAACAACGACCCGCTGGCGTTATCCGAAGTCATTGAGCAGCTTGCCTTTAATGAGCAAGGATTAATCCCCGTGATCACGCAAGATGCAAACACCAAATCCATGCTGATGTTTGCCTGGATGAATAAAGACGCGCTCCGGAAGACGCTCGCCACCAAACGCATGACCTATTGGTCAAGAAGCCGCCAGCAGCTGTGGGTAAAAGGAGAAACCAGCGGCCATGTGCAAAGGCTGGTCGCCATGTCATTCGATTGCGATGGCGACGCCATACTCTGTCAGGTCGAACAGCAAGGCGCGTCCTGCCATACCGGCAGACAATCGTGCTTTTACCTCAACGTCGATCTTAAAAAGTACCAGATTCATGTATCGGAAAATGCCACCGGTCAACCATACACTGGTTCAAGGATACAAAAGGTCAGTCAATGAATTCTGGTCGAAGTCATATCCGAGCGGTTCCCACCAATATCATTACTGGCTTTTTGGGGGCTGGAAAAACATCCGCCATTTTGCATTTAATGCGGCACAAACCGGCCCATGAGCGTTGGGCGGTATTGGTCAATGAATTCGGCGAAATTGGCGTGGATGGAAGTTTGTTTCAAGGGCAGCATTCCGAGGGTCAAGGCGTTTTTATTCGCGAAGTCCCGGGCAGGTGTATGTGTTGTGCCGCTGGCCTTCCCATGCAAATCGCATTAAATCAACTGTTGGCAAAAGCAAAGCCTGATCGTTTGCTGATCGAACCCACCGGTCTTGGGCATCCGCAAGAAGTGTTGCAGGTATTTTCAACGAAATATTACCAAGCGCTACTGTCAATGCAAAAAACACTGACCTTGGTGGATGCGAGAAAACTGTCGGACTCTCGCTATACCAGCCACGACACTTTTAATCAGCAGATTGCCATCGCCGACACGATCATTGGCAATAAACTGGATTTATACCAAGACGAAGATAAGGCGAAACTTATCGCTTATGTCAAACAGCAAGGTCAGCCGCATGCGCAAGTGCTCTTTACGCAACACGGCGAGATTGCCGTATCGCAGTTACAAGGGGCTACCACCGACTACCCCATACAATCGCATCACCATCAGCATCAAAGCCAAGAAATGCCAATGGCCTCAGATGCCCCGATGCCGGCGTGCGGTTTCATTAAGGCCATGAACGAGGGAGAAGGATTTCGCAGTGTCGGCTGGCGATTTTCTCCTGATAAAGTTTTCCATCGCCAAAAGCTGTTTTCGTTGTTAGCCGGTTTGCGGGTTGAACGAATGAAGGCTGTGTTTATCACTAATGCAGGGGTGTTTGGCTACAATCTCACAGCCGATGGATTAACAGAGATTGTATTGGACAAATGTCTGGAAAGCCGCATCGAGATGATAGCCGATAACCTTGATGATTCATTGGAAGCTCAGTTGCTGGCTTGTCTGGTGGCTTGAACAGGAAGCGGCTGATGCCGCCGCGTTTTCAGTGAGTGATGTTTTCAGTATTGCCGAAATCCAGAAGGGATCATATAAAGCATTCAGCTTTAACCCTTCAGGATAATTCACGAAGATAATTTGATTGGGTGGCGGGGTGGCAAATGGATACAGGCGCCAAAAAAAGGCACTAGAAAAAACTGTGTAATGGTCTGTTCATCATCAAATTCCAGGGGGACAATAAAGCCGGATATTCGAATCGCCTGTCTGTCCATTTCTGGAATAATGCGTGTTGATGCCAGCGTCTGTTGATAAGGATCGCCGCTGGCGGGAGCAAGTATGTTTTGGATCGGATTGTTGCTGACCCTGTTCTGAGACACTGGAAAAAGCTGTTTGTCGTTTTCAAGTTGAAACTGATTTCTTTTGGCATTTTTTGCAGATGCCGTGAAACTCCAGTTGCTTATGCGCCAGGGTAAAGCCAATACCCTGAATGCTGCGTTCAATCTCATCCACCAGCGGTTTTTTTATGCCAACTTCCTTAACACTGCCGCAGTGGTCGCATATAAGAAATTGCGGCGCTTCGTGCTGATGGTCGCATGCAATATGCATACAGGAAATATACTGACTGGAAGTTTCAAGTTTATGCACCAGTTTTTCTTTGATCAAAAAGTCCAGCATGCGATAAACAGACATTACTGGTAACGACTCCTGAAATTGTGCCTGGTATCTGTCGGCAATATCGTATGCCGAAAGAGGGGTTTGGGAATTTAGTAACACGATCAATACATTCTTGCGCTTGCTGGTTAATTTCGCTCCAGCCTGAGCACAGATTTCCTGTAGTTTTTTAATAATTTTTTCAATCTCTGCCGGCATTATGTTAATCCGAGACAATCAAGTAAGCATTCCAAAACGTTGGCTAATATAGATATCATAAAATGAAAAAAAAATGCACATTGAGTTCGCTAATTCCCATACTCATAATGTGCGAAAACTAATAATAACAGCAACGGCATCTCATTTGCATCCATGTCAGGTGAATGATGTATAACCCCATGAATCTTTACTTCCTTCCTGTTTGTCACCTTTAAGCAAGACGATATCAACCAAATTCAGACTATTGCTGGGTCAGCGCTCTTCGGCGTTTTATTGAGTTTTTCAAAAGCCATTGCGCACCTTTCCTGGAATAGATTGCAAATAAACGGCAAGGTGCTTCATCGGTGCGAAAGCACGAGCACTGCCCTTTGTCGACAACTGCGGAATGCACAGCCTCTGTTGCTTTCTCAAAAAGGACTCAGACCGGTTGTTTGGCTCGAACTCAGATACCTGGAAAGTACGGTATCTGGTTAATGGTCCATTTGCATTTATTCAATTCTAAAAAAAGTTGATTTTAGCTATGATATAACATATCATCCGATAAGAGCAAGATGAGATTATTTCAATTATTTCGTAATGAATTGCTAAGACATTATTTACGCGGTAAAGAAGGAGCGGTCTATCTTTAGGACCATTAGCAATTGAATTTTGAAATGACAAAACCCCGAAAAACGAAAATGGCAAAACAAAACCAAATCACAAGCTGCTTTAGCAAATTCGCATTATATTCAGTATGCATTTATTCGCTCGGTTAATAGCGATCGCCACTATTTTGTTAATGATTATGTTAACCAATAATAATGCCTTAGCGGAAGATACAGCCCGTGAGTCAGCACAACCCAAAACACCGACAGAATCTGCCGAAGGCGATCCCGTCATTCAGTTGACGCCCATAGAAGTCATCGGGGTCAAACCGGCACAAATACCCAAAGCGGGTGCCAGTGTACTAAAGGGCCGTGCGTTGCGTTTGCAGCAAAGCGATACGCTTGGTCAAACCCTGAATGAAGAGCTGGGCGTCAGTAATGCATCTTACGGGCCCGGCGTTGGTGTCCCGGTAATTCGAGGCCTGGCGGGTCCACGCGTACGTTTTCTGCAAAACGGTATTGGCACACATGATGCAACCAGCCTTAGTCCTGATCATGCGCTGGCGATCGATACATTGTTTGCTGATGAAATCCGCGTCCTGCGTGGCCCGGAAATTATCCGGTACGGCGGTAACGCAATCGGCGGCATTGTCGATGTTAATGACGGCCGTATACCGGAACGACGTGTCCAAAAGACGGTCAGTGGAGCGGTTGAGAGTCGTTATAATACCAATGGCGATGGCACCCATTCAGCTTTTAAACTAAACACCGGAAAAGACCGCATTGCGTTCAACCTGGGCGGATTCTTCCGCCACAGAAATGATGTGGAAATACCTGGCAAGGCAATAGACGAAACTTTTGCAGAACAACAGTTTGGTTTGTCGGATATCCCGAACGCTAGCGGCAAAATACCGAACACCGACAGTAAAAGCAAGGGCGGCTTTGCGGGTATCTCGTGGCTGGGCGATCAATTTATGGCGGGGATGTCGATCTCTCACACCGACAACCACTATGGCGTCCCCAGAGGCAGCCATCATCTCGACCCCAACAACCTGGACGGTCTGGAAACCATTCTGCCAAGACTTGAGGATTTGAGCGGGTTTGAAGATATCTTCGGTCCGCAAGCACTGTTTCCCAATATTCGCATAGATATGCAGCAAACGCGCTATGACTTCAAATCCGAGTGGTATGAGCCGTTGCGCGGCATTGACAGCGTCAGTTTCCGATATGGGCTTGTCGATTACGATCATACCGAATTTGAAGGCGGCTTGCCGTTCACACAATTCAAAAATAACGCCGGTGAAGGCCGTGTCGAAATGCAACACAATTTACAGCGCAATCTGACCGGCACCTTCGGCGTACAATGGATCGATCGAAAATTCTCGGCACTTGGCGTTGAAACGTTTGTTCCGGAAACCAAGCAGTTGACATTGGGTGTTTATACCACTCAGACGTTTGCATGGAACAACTGGATGCTAGAGGGCGGCGTCCGATTCGAGCATTCCAGGATTAATCCCGAAGCAAATGAACTCATGTTGCGCGGCAGTGCGCTGCCATCCGTGCCGCTACCCGGCTCGCTTGATTATCAGGCTGTATCCGCTTCTGCAAGTATACAGTGGAACCCAAAGGATGATATCACGGCTACGCTTGCATTCAATCACGGCCAGCGTCCACCGGACATCCAGGAACTGCTCTCGTTCGGCCCACATTTGTCAACACGCAGCTTTGAAATCGGTAACGTGCAGTTAGAAAATGAAACCGTGAATGTGGTCGATCTTGGTTTTGAATGGAATACCACGCATATCAGTGCGCGGGTCAATGGTTACTACAATCGTGCCAGCGATTTTATTTATCGACGCAATACCGGCCTGTTTTATGAAGTCGACAATGAAGTTTTTCGTCAGCGTTGCGTCAGCCCGGCAGAATGTGTGTCGGTTTTTGCATACGACCAGCGCGGTGCGGAATTCGTCGGTTATGAATCCAACATCGATGCGACGCTTTACCGGTTTCCCTACGGCGATCTATCGCTGTCGTTGTTTTCAGATTATGTGCGCGGCCGCTTCGTCAACGGTGATCGTGATGACGTGCCCCGCATGCCGCCGCTGCGCTATGGTACCGAACTGGGATTTGGGAAACATGTCTGGAGCACGGCCCTGCGTTATACCCGGGCTGAAGCACAAAATCATCCCGGTGCGAATGAAACAGCAACAAGTGGTTACCACTTATTGACTGCCTCGGCAGACTATCAATTCAAGACGGGCAGGTGGGGGGATTTATGGTTGTTCGCCAAAGGATACAATCTGCTCAACGAAGAAATTCGTAATTCGGTATCTTTTTTGCGCAATTTTGCACCAGAGCCGGGCCGCAGTTTCATATTTGGATTGCGCGCCACATTTTAGCGCTGCTCTGCAACTATCACAGCATCCGGAAGCGATGAAAATATCCAACCTGTCTCGCACAATCAGCTTGTTCTGTAAATTGCTGTTCGCCACCTTTCTGGTAAGCCAGCAAACTTTTGCCCAACACCTGGATATCGAAGTCTGGGGGCAGGGCAATGCATTGTTTGCCGGATTTTGCCGCACAACCGCTGCAGTCGGTTGTGACCTGGACGGTTTGGCGGACGAATTGGGGGTGCCAGACGATACGTTGCCGCCGATAGAAGCAGAAACTGACAAACGCATTTTTCCGGTCGATTTTGGCGATCTGGCCGGTGGTGAATTCAGTACCCGGAATCCGGGTTTTCAGTCCGTGCGCAATGCGTTGCTGCCCAATGAACTGCTCAGTTACCGCGCATTAGGCAAACTGAAATACTGGGACCCGGCAACCTCCGCCTGGGGGGATGCGCCGCCGAATATACACGTCAGATTATTCGGTGGATTGGAAGCCAGTGCCGAGATACGCAGCGATTTTTCTCGGTGTTCCGGTCAATTGCTTTGCTTCAGTGAAAACATTCTTGGCTTTGATGGCAGTACCATTTTCTCGGGAGACGGTATACACGGCAGCCAGGAACTGGTCGTCGATATCACCGATTCAAATGGCATATTACATACGCATCTAAGCTTCTTTCTGGAAAATCAGGCCGGAGAAGCTGGCGGCCGAGAAGGCGCCTACTTAATTGAACTGCAACTGATTTCCAATGCGCGCCATTTTCCAACCGATCCGTTGTTAATCTTATTTAACGCCGGAATTGATCCCATTGAACTCGGCGCAGCGTTGAGCGCATTAACCGGAAAAGCGGCCAGTAATGAGCCGCCGCAACAACCTGTGGTGCCGGTGTCGATTCCCGGTGACGTGGATCTTGACGGCGATGTTGACCGGATAGATGTCGCACTGATTCTTCTGGCTGTTCAAAACAACGAAATGTTAAATGCCACCAATATGGCTTTCGACGTCGATGAAGATGGTTTCATCACGCGCGCCGATGCATTGCTGGCAAAAACGCTGTGTACGCTGAGGCTCTGCTTTAGTCCGGTTGAAGCGCCGCCGACGGTGTTGAATGTAGCTGCAACATACGACCAAACGTCAGGCATTCTAAACCTTAACGATATACAGGCAGATGGCAGCCATTATCGCGCGGAGTTAAAACAACAGGATGACCAAACATTTACGTTGACCACACTGCAACCCGACATTTCCCGCTACGCATCACCGGCTCAGTATGACCCGGCAAGTGGAATTCTTCAAATTCCAGCGATTTTTGTCAACGGAAAACTATTCCGGGCCGCGCTGAAGAACGCCGGGAATTCGCTTTTTATAATTAATTCTTTGGAGGAAATCGATGCGTTATCAAATTAAATAGGATGATAACAAAAATTAGCTGAACAAGGGATGTGGCGATCGTGCCTGACAGGTTGATTACGCCAAGACTGACAACTCATTAACTAAGGAGACTAAAACATGAAAAAACTGTTACCAATTGTTTGTAATGCTGCAGCATTAATTTTTTTTCTTGCAACAGCGAACGCGCAGGAAGCAGACCAAGACCTGCATGAAGGCGACATACAACCATGGCGCGTAGGCGCTGAAATTTTTGTAAACAGTGTGCTGTTTGAAGCCGATTTTGGCGATCTTGGTGGCGGTCCGTTTGTTACGGATGACCCGGGCGTTGATGTCAATATTCAGGCAGGTGCTTTCACCCCTGGCAACTGGCTGCGCTATCAGCCTGTCGGCCAGTTGCTTTTCTGGGATGGCACACAATGGACTGATGGGGTGCCTAATGGCGAGAGAATTGAAATCACCGATGTACTCAGTAATGTTACGTCATTCAGTACCGACGGTGTCAGCGAGACAGCAGGCGTGATCGGTGAAGCGGACAGTAATGGCAGCGTGCATGAACATTTGAGCTTCGTAATATTCGACGCTTCCAACGCACCGAATGGTAGCGCGGGCGCATACCGTATTCAATTAAAATTATTTGAATCTTTACCACAAAGCGATCTGTCCGTTTCTATCGCCGCGACGCCAATAGCGATTGTGTTCAATCGCGGCTTGGAAACCGACAGTTACGAGCTGGCAGTATCTGCAGCTGACGGCCTGGATAATAATGCAGTGTTTGTTGCTGAGACCGGCGTATTGACTATCCAGCGTGTTGAGGCTTTAGGCACCGTTTACAAAGTAAAAATGCAATCCATTGGCAACAACCAGTTCCAGCTGGTCGAAGCTGAAGAAGTCACCGACGCGCAATAACGCATCATTGTGCCGGCAACTTTGCTGCCGGCAACTTTGAAAAGGGGTACAATTGTGCAGCTTTGATACGTCGTACGTAATAATCCAAAATACTGCTTCTGGATTTAACATGCCGGTTATCGGCCATTGTATAAAATAAGTTAATAGTCCCCCATTATGAAATTTCAGACCGATGATTTGCGCATTGTTGGTATGCATGAACTCCGTCCACCGGTGGAGCTGCATCGTGAATATCCGTTGACAGAAGCTGCCACTGAAACAGTCTATGCCGCGCGGCAGGATGTCCACCGCATTTTGCATGGTGACGATGATCGCTTGCTGGTTGTGACGGGCCCATGTTCTATCCATGACATCGAAGCTGCACTGGAGTATGCCGTTCGTTTGAAACATCTTCGCGAAGTTTTCAAGAAACAGTTGCATATCATTATGCGCGTATATTTCGAGAAGCCGCGTACCACAGTAGGGTGGAAGGGACTGATCAATGACCCTGATCTGGACAACAGTTTTCACATCAATAAAGGGCTGCGTGTCGCGCGCAAACTGCTTTTGGATCTGAATAATCTGGGTGTGCCTGCAGCTACGGAATACCTTGATCTTATCAGCCCTCAATACCTCTCCGACCTGATCAGTTGGGCGGCGATCGGCGCACGCACGACGGAAAGCCAGGCGCATCGTGAACTGGCTTCCGGCGTTTCCTGTCCAATAGGATTCAAAAATGGTACCTACGGTAATCTGAATATTGCCATCGATGCCATCGCGGCTGCTTCCCGTCCGCATCATTTTCTCTCGGTCACCAAAGCGGGACATACGGCAATTTTTGCAACCAAAGGCAATGAAGACTGTCACATCATTTTGCGTGGCGGGCGTAAGCCTAATTATGATGCGGCCAGTATCACCGCGGCCATTGATGCGCTGAATAACGCCGGACTGCCGGCCTATCTCATGATCGACGCCAGTCATGCAAACAGCCAAAAGGATTACCGTCGTCAGCCTGAAGTTACCGCTGATGTGGCATCTCAAATCGCCGCCGGCAATCACGCCATCTGCGGTATCATGATTGAAAGCCACCTGATCGAAGGTAATCAAACTATTAACGGTAAAAAACGTGAAGACCTGGTTTATGGACAAAGTATCACCGATGGCTGCATCAGCTTCAAAGCGACCGAGAAGGTGTTGCAACAGCTCGCTGATGCTGTGGAGGAGCGCCGGAAAGTGAAGCGATGATTTAAAAGTTAAGCTGTGTTGCAATCGATACAGTACGTCAGTCATTCTCTCGAACAGAACGCGTGACTTTGACTGCCCCAGTGGTTGATTGCAAAATCTGGTGTTATGATGTTTCTGGCCCGGCGAGGAATCAGCCAAATTTGACTTAACTTGACCATTATCCTGGTAATATCAATACGAGTTAAAAGAGGTTAACGCTATGACGAATGAACATGATAATGAGGGAACATTTTTACCGATTAAACTGGATTCAACCAGTAACGGAGAATTTATTCCGGTTCAATTAGAAGCGCCTCAGAACCTGGCCAACCAGTTGGCCCATAAAAAGACCATCACAGAATCCAAAAAATTAAATCAAAACAGACGGCATTTTTTGAAATCGAGCTGCGGCATTGCTTCCACGCTATTGGCTTTTAATTCTGCCTTTGCCCAACATGGTTTGACTGGTGGTTTCTACCAACTTTCTGCGGATTCTGCAACGGAACCGGCACTGGCGGAACATGAAATTAACGGGCAGGAATTCATCTTTGATGTTCAAGGTCATTTTGTTAACCCGCAAGGTGATTGGTTAAAAAAATTACCGGAATCGGCCAGACCCCTGTCATCCATGCCTAAAACACAATGTCACTTGGCGCAACAACCTGGAAATCGCAGTTACTTAAAATGCCTGGGGCCGGATGAATTCATCAAAGATGTATTCATGGATTCAGACACCGATTTGATGGTGCTGTCTTTTGTTCCCTCAGCAGCAGATAGAGAGCCGTTGACTATACAGGAAGCGGACGCCACCAGACAGATTATTGAAAAAATGGATGGCAATCATCGTTTGCTGTTGCACGGACGGGTAAACCCGAACCAGCCAGGTGATCTGGAAAGCATGGATGAACTGGCCGAAGTATGGAACGTTTCTGCCTTTAAGACTTACACGCAATTTGGGCCAAAGGGCATCGGCTACTGGCTCTACGATGAGGTCGGCTTGTCTATGATTGAGCGTGCACAAAAGCTGGGCATAAGAAATATTTGTATCCATAAAGGAATCCCTTTCGGACCAAAATCATTTGAGCATAGCCGCTGTGATGACATCGGCAAAGTGGCCAACATGTATCCCGGAATGAATTTCATTGTTTATCATTCAGGTTTTGACCCGGCACATAAAGAGCAAGCCTATGATCCGGCCAATGAGAATCGTGGTGTTGATACTTTGATAAATTCGGTTCTGGAGCATCAAATAAAATCCAACAGCAACGTCTATGCTGAATTGGGCAGCACATGGCGGTTCTTGATGCGAGATCCCAATCAGGCTGCCCATGTGATGGGTAAATTGATTCAGTACATTGGCGAAAATAATGTATTGTGGGGGACCGACTCAATTTGGTACGGCTCCCCTCAGGACCAGATTCAGGCTTTCAGAGCATTTCAAATATCGTCTGATTTTCAGTCGCAATATGGTTACCAACCCATCAGTAAAGAAGTTAAGGCCAAAATCTTCGGTTTAAACGCAACCAAGCCCTACCAAATCAGTGCCGCTGAAGTAACGCAATTTTTAGCCAAAGACCAAATCGCAAAAAACAAACAAAATTACCTTAATGACCCGCAACCTCATTTCAGAACCTATGGCCCCAAAACACGCCGCGAGTTTTTTAATCTCTTGAGTTGGAGCTGATTCGATTCCCGCAGGACTTGGGAATAATGGACCCGGATTTTCCATTTAAAGTGTGGGTCGATGGAAAATCCGGGTTAAAGCAAACATAGGCCGGGACAGTGAAGTTGTCGATAATTTCTTTCAAGCCCGTCGATGAAACAGGGTTGGTGTCCCATGGAACATTTATTCCGCAGTGTTCAATCGTTCCGAGTTTCTTAAGCATCCTGGGAGAATCAGCGTGGCAGCACCTTTGATAAAGTTATAATATTTTCTGTTATTTAAGCGGCTGACTGCAAACCATCCAGACAATATTGCCCGTTTTTCGTTGCCAGATTCCAAACATTTTCATCAACCGAACGAACCTTTTTAAGCACATTAACTACATCACCAAAGTATGCTTTACGTCGGCCATAATATTCATAATCCACGATCGGACCTGCGCCAATAAGATCGAAGCCATAGCTGCGTATGTGCCTGTTTAATCCCGGTGTCATGCCGGATATCCAGTACCGTACATTATTTTTTGCACTCATGCGAACAACCCCAACGCATAGCGCCAAACTGATATGCGGAAAGCATTCATAATTGCTGCCGGAAAATTCACGTAACGTCACAAACCGTGAAATCTCTGCAACTTGATTTCTTGGTAAGGAGATGAAGTTAATATCGTTGTTATTTATTTTCATGTACTTTTCAACTGGCAACGGACGGCCAATCGTAGCTGCATTCTGCAAGATTAATCGAACCGATGCTACGTATTGTTTAGTTGGGGTATGTCGAATAAGAACGCTTACTGACCGGTCATCATATTCATCTCTTTCCATATCGTCCGGGTATGCGGATGTACTTAAAAATCCATGTTCAACACACATTGTTTGATAGCGCAGGCGAAAAGTTTCTCTGGCTAATTCAGATGTATTAACATCAATAATTTCAAAGTGTTTTGAAAATTCTAAAAGTATATTTTTTACGGGGGCTTCGCGTTTCTGATTGAGTGGCAACATCAATTCCATACTTTACCTCATAGAAAATTTATAACTTTCTTGCTATGGGAATGCTTGCATCCAAAAGTAACTTGAAGGCGCTTGTTTTATTCGATTATAAGCACGTGCATATCTAACTGCACTGAAAAACTCAAGACCTTATGGTTGACTTTTGATATTTGCATACAGGAAAACAAACATCCTTTTCCATCAAATATTAGTGTTGTTATTCGCTAAGAATTCTAAGGTCGAAACAAGTCAAAGATAAGAGAAATCACGCCTCTTTTTCGTAAGACGATTCGCCTGATTTTCTTGTTGAAAAATAGGACATTTATCTTAAATAGGCCTGTTGATTAATATCTTAAATATGGTCAATGCAAGGTTAAGTCGTTCAAACTAAAGACAGGAAAAGTAGCAATCAGTTATAGGAGGGATACCGATTTTCCCCGCCAAAAATCGTTCATGCCGTTTGGCGGTAAAATCATTGACTGATAAAAAGCTGGAAGAGAGGGAAATAATCGCGATTTAGGTGTCGAGCTGCTGGAATGTGACTGTCAGGTGTAAGCCGGAAAGGAATGCATAGCTAAGTTGCCCGCCGTATCTGTATGTAAAATATCAGGTCGGTATTTTTTAGATGCTTGCAAAAAACCTTGGAAGAAGAGTCTGCGCCATGTAAGCCGCGCTAATTTAAAAATAAGATAAGGTTATAAAAAAGATATTTTATTAAAACCTATCATAAGCCTGGGTTAATGGAAGATCTGGGTTTATGGTTGCCGGAAAAAGGTAGCGCCATGTCAATGAGCATGATTGCAACAAAACTTGGTTTTAATAACTATGATTGGTATTAAATCCATAAACACAGCTTATTCGAGGATCAAGTGATTTAACTTTATGTTATATGTTCAAAAAGGACAAATTTACGCATTGAAATATGATCAGGGTTTCATAGGAAAAATCCGTGTTATTGAAAGACATTGCGATATTTAACTGCATAATTATACGGACAAATGATTTAAACCTGGCCAGTGCGTATTAATGCAATAAAGTCATTAAAGTGTGACTTAGATCTACAATTTAATCAAAAGGTAATTTTTTGCGTATTTTTATTCTTCATTTCATTATTTTTCGTACATTTTCAATAATACTGCTATTGAGCTTAGGATCAAATGGATCAGCGTTATATGCGCAAGTTAAGCCGCAAGTTAAGCCCCCAATACCTAACTCAGCTGCTGGCAACTCAGTGATGGATGCTGAAATCTCTCCCAGAAGTCCAGCGGGCAAATTATCTGCCATTGCTCAATCCTTACATGAAAAGCGTAAGGAAAGAAAAGCGTTGCAACAACAATTGGCCAAAGCTACTGAAGAAGATGAGAAAAAAGATTTGCAACAGCTGATTGATGAGCTCAAATCAACTATCAATCAGCTGAACCATTCATTTGAGCAAATAATTATTGATGGTCTGGATCTGGATCCATTTTCGGATGTGTCATCACAGCCATTTGACTGGAAAGAAGAGTTGATTCTGGCGACTAAACCGATCATTGATGCACTTAAAGATTTGACCGAGAAACCACGTAAAATTGAGAAGCTACGCGGCGAGATCGATCTATTGCAGGAACAGCGCAATCTAATTGAGCTTGCGCTGGACGCTATGGCGCGGTTTCAGCCAGATACTATGAATCAATCGACTAAAACTGAATTCGAATCTATTACCAAAAAGTGGTTGCAGAGACAAGCCGATAACGTTCAAGATTTGGAAATTGCCCGCTTTCAGATGGCCAATCTGGAAGAAAAAAACAAGAACTGGTGGCAAAGTCTAAAAATTGGGATGGTGAACTTTGTGCAGGGTCGTGGACTTACCTTGACAATCGCAATTGTGGCAGCATTAAGCGTTTGGTTGCTGATGCGTGGTCTATTATGGTTATATCAAAAGAAACTGATTTCCCCCAGTCACCGCAATAGCATCCAAGCGCGATTGACGGGATACGCTTATCGTATTCTAACCGGATTGCTGGTGATGCTGACAGTCTTGATTACTTTCTATCTTGCCAATGATTTTTTGTTGCTGACAATGGCAATTATTATATTAATCGCAGTTATACTTAGCTTCCGGCATTTATTGCCGCACTATATTAACGAAGCGCGATTATTACTGAATATCGGGCCGGTAAGAATTGGTGAAAGAATAACTTATAATGGTTTGCCAATGCAGGTTAGATCAATCAATGTGGATTCGTTGCTACGCAATCCTGATCTAAAAGGGATCGTCCGGCTGCCATTAAGCGTGCTAGAGGATATGGTGTCGCGTCCAGACATTGATGAACCTTGGTTTCCTTGCCGCGCAGGCGAATACGTCATGTTGCCGGATGGCCGTTTCGGTGAAGTAATAGAGCAAACCATAGAACTGGTGCTGCTGCAAATAAAAGGTAGTCTGGTGCAATTTACTGCTGCTGACTTTTTTCGTCTGAATCTGCTCAATCTATCGCGCCAGGGATTCGTCGTTGTCGCTACATTCGGGATTGATTATCAGCATCAGGCGCAATGTTTAAATGAAGTGCCGGCTCGTTTGCACGAGGCGCTAGAACATGCGCTTGCGCAAGCGGAATTTAGCAACAAGATTGTCAGCCTGCTGGTCGAGTTTAAGGAGGCCAATACGAATTCGCTGGATTATCTGATTGTTGTCAATTGCAAAGGTGAAGCGGCCAGTTCATACTTTACAATCAATCGCTTGATCCAGAAAACTTGTGTTGAAGTTTGTAATCGAGAACGCTGGATTATCCCATTTACTCAACTGACGGTGCATCAAGGCGAAGGATTTCGGGCGCTGAGCGAACGTCACATTTAGTTAGTTCTCATCCATAAACAGCTGTTTTCTGATTTTGGTTACACATGAATTCTACAAAAACTGCTTAAAATTGTCTCAGGCGACCATTTTTTGGGGAATTGATAAATAAACGGTGTCCGGTCTCCGTTATAGGTACGCCAACAACATGGGCCGTAGTTCAGTATCATAGAGCGTCTGGGAAGCTGGTTTGAGAAAACAGTGCTTGAAGAACCTTAACACCTGGCGACTTACTTTTGAGGTGTAACGG